>CAYTZP010000038.1:0-17494 GCA_964442685.1 uncultured Thiobacillus sp. | reverse complement strand
ACTGCCGACCTGTGGGTTATGAATCCACCGCTCTAACCGTCTGAGCTACATCACCGCATAAAACGAGCCGCGAATTCTAATGAATTCAAGCGGTTCTGTCAAAGATGCGGACTCGATGTTGTCAGCAGTACGGCGATAATCAGCGTGGCTGCCGCAACAACAATGACGGTCTTGCCGGTGAGAACAAACGAAGCGACGCGTATCAGCGTGCCGCTGCGCAACGAAATGGTTGAGGTTGCGACCACGCCCGAGATTGCCGCATCGCTGGGCAGGACACAGGTTGAGGCGCCAGTGCCGACAGAGGCGACAGCGCAGCCGGAACAAGCGCCAAGCGTGCAGACGGCGGCACTCAATAATGAGGATTTCGTTCTGGAAATCCGCAATGGCAACGGCATACGTCGCATGGCCTGGCGCACTTCGCAATATCTGGCGTACCAGGGTTATTCCACCAAGCGGCTGACCAACCAGCCAGGATTCAACGTGGTGACGACACGGATTTTCTACCTGCCGGGCTATCTGGCAGAGGCAGAACGTCTGCTGGCGCACTTACCGAAGAACACCACACTGAGCGAGTCGATGGATTTGCGCCGTGGCACGCATGTGCGCGTGGTGCTGGGCAGAGATATGCTTCAGCGTCCGGTTGGCTTGGTGCAGGTCATGCCGGTCTATGTCGCTGCGCTGACGCGCTGAAGGTCTGGCAGCCTATCAAACCCGCAGGCAGGCTCTGCGGGTTTTTTAATGCGGACGCAGCCTGGCAAGCTCGTCCAGCAGATTGACGACCAACCCTTTGCCCATTGCACTCATGCCCTTGGTGAGTTTGTCGGCATCCCGCTCGCCATCCACCAGGCGGCGCATCATGCCGCCCAGTTTGGCCATGTCGCCGCCAGCCTTCATCATCTGTTCGGCCATGTTGGCCAGCGCGGCAAATGCCTTGACATCGCCGCTGCCAGCGGCGTGAATCATGGCGGCGAGGCCGGGCGCGGCGGCAGCGCCGTCCGGGGCTTTCAGGGGCGGCAAGGTGGCGGGGTTGTCGATGCCGCGCAGCACGGCGTCGATGATGATGCGGTCTTCTTCATCCAGCCCCAGTTTGATGTCTTCACCGCGCTTGCCGTCGATGATTTGACGCAAGGCGCCCACTAATCTTGCCCAGCCGGAAGATTCGGCAGCTATCAAATGTTCTTGCAATTGCGGCAGTTGCGAGCGGTCACGCAGGGCGTTGACGACAGTGTGAATGAATTGCGCATGCAGGCGCAGCATTTGCTCTACAGCGTCGGGAAGTTGTGCCATGACGTTAGATGAAAAAAGCGATGACGCTATTTTACCCGCGCCAGTGAGCGATGCCCCACGCCAGCAATTCACGCGTGGCGGCATGGCGCAATTCTTCGGGCGGGGGCAGACCCAGAAATGTCATGGCGCGGAAAATGTTGTCGCTGGCTTCGCGTGCGTCAATTGCAGGCGCGAGGGTTTGTTTGCTGAGTTTTTGCCCTGCCTCATTCAACACCACCGGCAAATGCAAATAGCCGGGCGTGGCATAAGCCAGTAATTGCTGGAGCAAAATCTGCCGGGGGGTTGAAGCCAGCAGATCAGCGCCGCGCACGACATGGGTGATGCCTTGCTCGGCATCATCCACTACTACGGCCAGCTGATAGGCAAAGTATCCGTCTGCGCGTTTGACGATAAAGTCGCCAATGTCAGTTTCAAGCTGCTGGCATTGTTGGCCTTGCAGCCGGTCATGGAAGCAGATTGGGGTGTCGCTGATGCGCACCCGCCAGGCGCGCGCAGGCTTGCCGTGCAGACCGTTGCGGCAGGTGCCGGGATAAACCGGGCCTTCAATGCCATGCAGCGAGGAATCGGTAATTTCGCGGCGCGTGCAGCCGCAGGCATAGGCCGCCTTGCGCGCGATCAGTTGATCCAGCGCAGCCTGATACAGCGCCTTGCGCTGGCTTTGATAAACCACCTCGCCATCCCACTCGAGGCTGTGCGCTTCAAGCTGACGCAGGATGGTGTCGGCGGCGGCTGGTGAACAACGCGGCTCGTCCACGTCCTCCATGCGCACCAGCCAGTTTCCGCCGTGGCTGCGGGCGTCCAGATAACTGCCCACTGCCGCTGCCAGCGAGCCAAAATGCAGCGGTCCGGTGGGCGAAGGCGCGAAGCGCCCGATGTAGGGGGTGGCAGGCGCGAAGCGCCCGATATAGGTCAAACCACCCCCACTCTAGCCCTCCCCCATCAAGGGGGAGGGGACAAAACCGGCAGGCATGTCAAGCGTGCTGTTCGCGACGGCCTTGCGTGAGTTTCCAGCCCAGCCAGGCAGGCACCAAATACACCAGCGCACTGCCCAGATAAGGCGGGAAATACTTGGCCACTGCCAGCGCAAACTCGCTCAGACCCAGATTGTCGGTGGTGCCGGAGAAGGCATACCAGGTCAGGTTGGAGATGACAAAAGCGGCGGCGATTGCGCCCAGACTGAGACTGGCGGCGGGGATGAAAGCCAGCTTGTCATGTTTTGCCAGCCAGCGGCCGGAAAGCCATAGCACGCCATAAGTCGGGATCAGCCCGAAGTAAGCCGGGGTCAGGCACCAGCCAGCTTCGGCTGCGGTTTGCGCGGACAACACGTCCGCGCCAAACGCCACAGCCAGCAGCACGCCAAAACCGCAAGCGCGTTGCAGCAACAGGCCGCCCAGCAAAAACGCCGCCAGACTGGCGTCGGGCAACAGTGCTGACGTGCCAAAGTGCGAAGTGCGCGTGAACATCACGGCGGCAGCCAGCACGGCCAGAATCAGCAGGCGTTGAGAAAGTTTGCTGGGCATGGAAGGTTCCCCTTATTTCGGTGTGTATGCCAATTCTAGCCGGAATTGACGGCCGGGCGTGGCGTAGCCATGCACCAGCGAGTAATCGGCATCCAGCACGTTCAGCACGCGCCCAGTCAATTTCCAGTCCTTGGTCACGCTGTAGTTGCCGGAAAAGTTGAGATTGGCGTAGCCCGGCACACTGGTGCGGGTGAAATTGGTGACATGCACGTCAGGATGCGAGCCGGATGCGATGACTTCGGCGTGCCAGCCGAATTTGCCAACCTTGTCCGATAGCGCAACACTGCCGAAGCGCTGTGCGCGTCTTAATAGGGATTGTCCGGTGCTGGCATCCTCCGGGTTTTGCGCGGTGAAAGCGGCGCGGGCAGCAAGCCCCGCCAGTTTGCCCTGCCAGCTCAGTTCCACTCCGCGGTTGCGCGCTTCATCGAGGTTGACGGTGGTGGCAAACGTGATCGGGTCAATTGCCACCATGTCCCTGGTGCGGCTGGCAAACAACGTGGCCTGGAAAAACTGGCCATCAGCGGCATAGTTCAAACCGATTTCGGCGCTTTTGGCGGTTTCGGGTTTGAGGTTTGGATTGGAAAAATAAAACGGCGGGTAATCCAGATACAGGTCGTTGAAGGTGGGGGCCTTGAAGGCCGTGGCGGCGGCGGCAAACACCTTCATTTCGGGAGAGAGCTGATAGCCGTAGGCTGCGCGTCCGGTGGTGTGTCCGCCAAAGTCGCTGTAACGGTCATGACGCAGGCTGAAGTCAACATCGTGCGCGCCATGTTTCACGCCTGCGCCGGCATACACGCTCACGGCCTTGCGATCGGCGCTGCTGTAAACCTGATCGCTTTTGAGTTGCTGATCCTGCGCTTCGATGCCGAAACGGAAGTTGTGCTGCCCCAGCGCCAGTGTGTTTTCCCAATGCAATTGGTCGATGCGGGTATGGTAGCGCCCGGTTGAAAACAGCCCGTTCCAGTCGTTATCGAGCTCATCGGTGCTGCGGCCCAGCGTCAGCCTGGTGAGCCACAACGCGCCGGGTTTGCCTTCGACAAACAGGGAATAGCCCGCAAGGTTTTGGCGTGCATGATTAGACCAGCTGCCATCGTATTCAATGTCTGCGCGGTTTTGCCGTGCGCTGAAGCCCCATTTGAGGGCATCGTTGACCTGATGCGACAGGCGCAGATTGAAATGGGTGTTGCGGGTTTCGTCATTGTCGGCATCGGCGGGGTCGAATGAAAATAACGCTGGAATGAACTGTTTGCGTACAGCGGAAAAACCGCCATCGCGCAGGTGCCCGGCTGACAGGTCAACATGCACGCCCGGGGCAATCTCGCCGCCAATGCCTGCATGGATGTTTCGATATCCGCCGGTACCCGCCGCTATGGCAATGCGCGGCTTGACCGCGCCCCGGCCTTGACGGGTAAACACGCGAATTACGCCGCCGATGGCTTCGGAGCCGTACACGCTGGATACGTTGCCGCGCACGATTTCAATGCGTTCGATATCGTCGATGGCGAGATGCTCGGTGGCAGTGATGCCGGTGGAAACCGAATTCACGCGCAAACCATCCACCAGTACAAGAGTATGGTCGGACTCGGCACCGCGCAAGCGGATGGCTGACTGTGAACCGAATCCACCGGTCTGCGAAACCTCCACGCCGGGCAGCCCTTGCAACAGGGTGGGCAGGTCGATTGCACCGGAGGCTTCGATGTCCTTGCGGGTGATGACGCTGGTTGCAGCGAGCGAGGCGGACAATTTTTGCGGTGTGCGTGTTGGTGTCACCACGATTTCATCGCCAACGAAAACGGGCAATTCTTCGGCATAGGACAAGGCGGGCAAAGCAAGTGCAATGGCTGCGGCTAGCGCAGTGGGGCGGTATGACATGATGATCTTTCAAGTAGTCTGCGCCCAGTTCCCCGTGGGCGGGTTGTGAAAACCGGCAATCTGCCAGCTTCAGGCCGGTATCCGGGCTTGCGCATGAGGCGTTTCGTCTTCCCGCGCATAGGCAGTGACTGCTGGAAACGCCGTACTACAACGCTCACCGTTGCGGGGGCAGCACAGGTTTTGCGTGCCGGGCACGCGCACCTGTTTCCCGTTTAACCCTGGCAGGGTGAGTTAGCCAGAGCACCTGAAGCCGCTATTGTAACCGCAGGCAGGCTGACAAAAACCTGCCCGGATGGGGTATCCTCACCCACATGGACAAGGAACTTGCCTCACTGGAACAGAAAGTTCAGCAAGCAGCTGAATTGTGTCAGCGCCTGCGCCGCGAAAACCTCGGCTTGCGTCAGGAGCTGGCTGGCGCGCAACAGCAGGTAAAACTGTTGCAGACGCGCCTTGATGCTGCCAAAGATCGCCTGAATGCGGTGATCGACAAATTCCCGGCCGAGTGAGGATTACGGGCATGAGCGCACCGCGTACGATCGAAATCAACCTGCTGGGCCGCAGTTTCAAAGTGGCCTGCGCCAAAGAAGACGAAACCCAGCTGATTGCTGCCGCGCAATACCTGGACGGCAAAATGCGCGACATCCGCGAGAACAGCAAAGTCATTGGCGTGGAGCGCATTGCCATGATGGCCGGGCTGAACATTGCGCATGAGCTGTTGTCCGGCAGCAGCTCGGCGCGCGAGCCGGAATACCGCGAAAAACTGCGTGCCATGGAGACCGTGCTGGATCAGGCGATGATGGATCAGGATCCCTTGTTCTGACGCGCAGCGTCTCTGCTACACTTCAAATGTTCCCTGCGGTGTTCGAGATTGTCGGCAATTTCTCTGAACCAATGCATACGTGCAAGGCCGCAGCCAGTTTTGAAGCGGGTGTGTGCGCAACACGTCTTGTGTGCCCAAAGCCTCATGCGCTGTAGCCATCTTGAACCCAGGTTCAAGAGACGCGGGCAGTCACGGCACAGGCGGGGAACCTCTTCAACTCATGTCTTTAAACAACAAGAAATCCCTGCGTAAAAACCTGCGTGCCAAGCGCAGAAATCTATCGCCCGCCTATCGGCAATTTTCCGCAAAACAAGCCTTGCGTCGGGCGCTGTCAAACGGGCTGATGCTGAAAGGACAGCGCTGGGGATTTTATCTGCCGACGCCCGAAGAGTTTGATGCATTGCCCTTGCTGAATCAGGCTTTGCACATGGGCAAAGCCTGCTACCTGCCGATTACGGCCAATCGCATGGCACAGCCGCTCAGATTTACGCGGCTGGACGGCAAGCATGGGCTGACGCATAACCGCTATGGCATTGTCGAGCCGCATGGGCGCAAGCTGCTGAATGCGCGCTGGCTGGATGTGCTGATGGTGCCGCTGGTAGGCTTTGACGCACACGGACACAGATTGGGCATGGGCGGCGGCTATTACGATGCCACGCTGGCCTATCTGAAAACCCGTAAACATTGGCGTCGCCCCTACCTCATCGGCCTGGCGTTCGCCTGCCAGCAGACTGCGCAAATCCCGACCGAGTCCTGGGACGTTAGACTTGATGCGGTGCTGACCGAAAACGGCTTGATGCGTTTTTAGTAACGCTTGGGGGGGGTGACGAGCATGGCCGGAGCGGTTTTCTGCGCAGACTCTCCTGCCGGTTTGTCCAGACGTGCCCAGCCCCAATAATTCTTGGGATCCATCCAGTTGGGCAGGGGGGGGTGGCCGCGTTGATCCGGATTGCCCTTGACCCATTGTGTGATTTGTTCACCCACCGCAATCGCAGGCTGAAGAAATTTGTTATCGCGCATCTCGGCTGCGCGGGTGGGGGCGTTAGATTTGTCGGTAGTTTTACTGAGCAGCGCGTTCCGGCAGACCGGGTCAATGGATGAAAACATCATGTCCATGGCCGCTTCCGGGCCGATGGCTTTCACTATGTTGCGGAAAGCCTGTGCGCTTTCCTGCATGGGATTCAGGCTGATTGCGCCATTTGCACCTGGGGCGGGCGTAGCGGGGGCAAGTTCTTCTGCATGCAGTTTGCCGACGCCCAGTGTGGTCAGACAAAACATGGCAAGCCAAATCGGGCGGCCAAAGAAACGGGGTCGATCATGCATCTCCAAATTCCTCTTTCAACTTCTGTGGGGGTTCAGTTCCGCAGCAGATGGGTGGTATTTATTATTGTGTGCAGGCAGGCGCTTGAAAGCAGAAAAACCCCGGCAGTGCGCCGGGGTTTTCAAAGTGCCTGAAATTCCTTGCGGGAATTACTTGTTGGCAGGTGCTGCCGGCATCATCGCGCCCATCGGAGCCATCATGGGGGTCATCATGGTCATGGGGTTGAACGCGTTAGCGCCGCCCATCATGGTGGTGGGGTTCATGAAGGCGCCCCAGGTGCCGTAGGTGGCGGGGTTCATCGCTGCGCCCATCCAGTTGGTGTACATGCCGGGGTTCATCGGTGCCATCATCAGGTTCATGGCTTGGGGAGACATGGGCGCCATCATCCAGTTCATGGAGGTAGCGGGGTTCATGGGCGCCATGGCCAGGTTCATGGCCTGGGGAGACATGGGCGCCATCATCCACTTCATGCCGGTGCTGGGATCCAGCATGGGGGTCATCATGGCGGTGTAGAAGTTGGGATCCATGGCAGCACCCATCCAGCGCATGGAAACGGAAGGATCCATGAACTTCATGTAGTTTTGCATGGCGGCGGGGGACATCATGCCGGTCATGAAACGGATGGAGGTGTTGGGGTTCATCATGGCGCTGGTCAAGGCCATGGAAGTTGCGGGATCCATCATGGCGCCCATCCAGGGCACGAAAGTTTTGGGATCCTTGAACGCAGAAGCGTTCTGGGTCGGGTCGGTCATTTTGGCAACCCAAGCGTCAGCAGAGGTCGGGGTAGCAGCAGCGGCAGTGCCGTTAGCCAGCACGGGCAGGGCAACAACAGCCATCAGGGCGGCGGTGATTTTTGCGAGTTTCATGAAAAGCTCCTGTTAAGGGGATTAGTACAAGTAAAGGTACAGCAAGCAGAAATTCTGTTCGACCGCAGTTTTGCAGAGCCCTTGTTTCCGGGGATCGCCCTACCGGGACAGTCGAGGAATATAAGTATATTCAATTTAAGCTTCTTTACAAAGGCTTATGCAACTTTCCGTATTGGATAAAACCAACAACTGTTGGTTTCGTCCAACAAGATGTTTGTACGGACTGACGCGCTCAATTTTTGGCGATTAGACAAAGCGGATTTATGTGCGTCAGGTACTGGCGCTATACTCCTGTCATATAAAAACACAGGGGGGAGTATGGAGACGATCGAATCGCTGATTTCCACATTGTCTGACTGGGTATGGGGGCCGCCCATGCTGATTCTGCTGGTGGGGACAGGCTTGTATCTGACGGTTTTGCTCAAGGGCATGCAGTTCCGTGTCTTGCCCCATGCGTTCAAGCTGATTTTTCACAAAGACCACGGCCATGCGGGTGACATCAGCCACTTTGCCGCATTGATGACCGCGCTGGCGGCAACTGTGGGCATCGGCAATATCGTCGGGGTGGCCACCGCCATTACCCTGGGCGGGCCGGGCGCGGTGTTCTGGATGTGGATGACTGGCCTGGTTGGCATGGCGACCAAATATTCCGAGGCCGTGCTGGCGGTAAAGTACCGTGAACATGGCGAACACGGGATGCGTGGCGGGCCGATGTATTACCTTTCCAAAGGGGCAAATCTGCCGACTCTGGGCTGGCTGTTTGCGCTGTTTACCGCGCTGGCCGCATTCGGCATTGGCAACATGACGCAGGCCAATGCGGTGGCCGGGATTTTCGATTCCGCCTTCAATATTGATTCCTGGGTGACGGGGGTCACGCTGATGTTGCTGACCGGCCTGGTGATTCTGGGCGGCATCAAATCCATTGGCCGTTTCACTTCATTTCTGGTGCCGTTCATGATTGTGGGTTATATCGCTGCTTCGCTGGTGGTGCTGGCGATGAATGCGAGTGAAATCCCGGATGCGCTGTCGCTGATTTTTTACCATGCCTTTAACCCCATTGCCGCTGGCGGCGGTTTTGCCGGTGCGGCGGTGGCGGCGGCCATACGCTACGGCGTGGCGCGCGGCGTATTCTCCAACGAAGCCGGTCTCGGTTCAGCGCCGATTGCAGCAGCGGCAGCGCGCACCAGTGATCCAGTCAAGCAGGCGCTGGTGAGCATGACCCAGACCTTTATTGATACCCTGGTGGTGTGCAGCATGACCGCGCTGGTGATTTTGACGGCCACGCCGTGGACTCAGGGCGTGGGCGCCGCGCAACTGACCAGCCTGAGCTTTGCCGAAACCCTGGGTACAGGCGGAGAAATGCTGGTGGCAATAGCCACTGCGCTGTTTGCCTATTCCACCCTGCTGGGCTGGAGCTACTACGGCGAAAAGGCGGTGGAGTACCTTGCGGGGTCGCGCGTGATTCGCGTTTATCGCGTGGTGTTCGTCACAGTGGTGATCGTGGGCGCAATGATGAAGCTGGAATTCGTCTGGAATTTCTCCGACCTCATGAACGGCCTGATGGCGATTCCCAATCTGATCGCGCTGCTGCTGCTGTCCAAAATCGTCAAGCAGGAGACAGACCGCTACTTTGGCGCATTGAAGAAATGACACGCAGCCACTGGAGCAACCGCTGGATGTTCATGATGGCCACCGCCGGCTCGGCGGTGGGGCTGGGCAATATCTGGAAATTTCCTTATATGGCCGGCGATAATGGCGGCAGTGCCTTCGTGCTGGTTTATCTGTTATGCGTGGCGCTGATTGGCCTGCCGCTGATGATGACGGAAATCATGCTGGGGCGGCGGGCGCAGCGCAATCCCGTGTCCAGCATGGCCTGGCTGGCGGCAGAGGCGGGCGGCAGCCCGTGGTGGAAAACGCTCGGTTTCATGGGGATCACAACCGGCGTGCTGATTCTGTCGTTTTACAGCGTGGTGGCTGGCTGGGTGCTGGAATACCTGACCCGCGCCGCGCAAGGTGGCTTTGTCGGCATATCGGCTGACACGGCCAAGACTCAGTTTGCTGATTTTGTCGCCAACCCGCTGGCGTTGCTGGTTTGGCACAGCCTGTTCATCGGCATGACGGTTCTGGTGGTTGCGCGTGGCGTGACTTCAGGTCTGGAACGTGCCAACAAGATCATGATGCCTGCACTGGCGGCCATGCTGCTCATTTTGTTCGGCTACAGCCTGGCAACCGGGGATGTCGCCCGTTCGCTGAACTTCATGTTTGACGCTGATTTCAGCAAAATCACCCCGGCTGCGGTGCTGGCGGCGATGGGACACGCGTTCTTCACCCTGAGCCTGGGCATGGGCGCGGTGATGGTGTACGGATCATACCTGCAACGCCATGTGTCGATTGCCAGGGCTTCGCTGTATGTCGTGCTGGCCGATACCGCAATCGCCATGATCGCGGGCATCACCATTTTTGCCATCGTGTTCGCCAACCAGATGGAACCTGCCGCCGGCCCTGGCCTGTTGTTTCAGACCTTGCCTGTTGCGTTTGGACAAATGCCCGGCGGCACCCTGTTTGCCACCGTGTTTTTCGTGCTGGTGTGTTTTGCCGCCTGGACTTCGTCCATCTCGCTGCTCGAGCCAGCCGTTTCCTGGTTGAGCGAAAATGGCGCCATGTCCCGCCCCCGCGCTACCTGGCTGGTCGGCGGGATTGCCTGGCTGCTGGGAATCGCCGCGCTGCTGTCATTCAATATATGGAGCGATGTCACCGTGTTCGGGCTCGGTGTGTTTGATGTGCTGGACAAGCTCACCACCAACATCTTGTTGCCGCTAGGCGGTTTGTTGATGGCGGTGTTTGCGATTTGGGTCATGCATGAAACGCACGTTCAGGAAGAACTGGGACTGAACGACCGGCATTACCGTCGCTGGCAGTTTGTTACGCGCTACATCGTGCCGGTCGCCATCGTGCTGGTATTTCTCAACCTGGCGGGCTGGCTGCCATTTGTTTGATTGATGTTCTGATTCACGCAAAGCAAAAAAAGCCGGCTTGTGGCCGGCTGCTTTTTTTGCAGGTAAACCAGATTACATCGCCATGATCCAGGCCACCATCTTGTTGATGTCCTCATCCTTGATCTGGGGATTGGGCGGCATGGGGATGGGGCCAAAGTTGCCCTTGGTGCCTTCCTTGATGTGCTTGGCCAGACGAGCCGGGGCAGCTTTGTCGCTCTTGTACTTGGCGGCGATTTCCTTGAATGCCGGACCAACGATTTTCTTGTCCACACCGTGGCAGGACATACAGGCATTCTTCTGAGCCAGCGCCTGATCGGCGGAAGCGATACCGGACACACCCAGAATCAGTGCGGCAGCGGCAGTCATTACAACAGTTTTCATCACAATCTCCAGAGATATTAGGGGTGTTCGGCGGTTAATTACGTCGCCTCGGTGCGAATGTTACGACAAAGTGACATCGAAACAAGCGTTTGCCGTGGTATTTGCCTACCAGAACAAAGTAAAGAATTGTGTTGTTACAACAGTCGGTTAACCCGGATATTTCACCAGGTCGCGGGATGATGGCGAGGCAAGTTGCGAGCCTCCGCTGCCCACGTACCGAGGAGCCACGCTCCTGCGCTGCCCGCGAAGGTCGGCGGTACAAAGCGGTTTGCCGCCATATATCCCGCAAAACCTGTGCTCATGCGCCTTCCCATGAAATTCTGGGCCGGCCTGGTGAAATATCCGGGTTGAACCTGGAAACCGCAGTCGGACACACCAAATGATGCGTTTGGGCGGGCGTCTGCCTTTGAGGAGCTGTCACATCAGCCGGATTGGGCGCATTGGCTTTGAGGATGAGACAGCGAGGAACTCAGATGAAACTCGTGCATCAATCCCCCTTGTCAGATGAGGTTGTCGCAGTCGCATCAAAGTTGGGCGGGGATACGAGCGACTGCACCTTGAGGTGCAGCGCAGCCTTGGCAAGCAGGTGGGCGGAGACTGGCGTGGTGATGAAGAGGAACAGCGTGACCAGCACCTCGTGCAGGCTGATGCCTTCATCCTGCACGCTGAAATACACCGCAGAGGCGATCAGCAGGCAGCCGACTCCAAGCGTGGAGGCCTTGGTGGGGCCATGCAGGCGGGTGTAGAAATCGCGCAGGCGGGCGAGCCCAAGCGAACCGATGAAGGTGAAGATCGCGCCGGTGAGAATCAGCAGGGATAGCAGAATGTCGATCATGGCATGTCCTTACTCGATAATGTCGCCGCGTAGCAGGTATTTGCACAGCGCCACCGTGCCGACGAAGCCCATCATCGCGATCAGCAGCGCGGCTTCGAAATAGAGAGCACTGCCAAGATGAATGCCGAACAACACCAGCAGCGCGATGGTGTTCACATAGAGCGTGTCAAGCGCGAGGATGCGGTCGGGCGCATCGGGGCCTTTCAGCAGACGCCAGAAGCTCAGCACAAAGGCCAGGCTGACCAGCGCATAAGCGATCGGGATGACGGTACTCAGCATGATTTATCTGTCTCCTCGAAAATCTGTTTGAGCGGCGTCTCGTAACGTTGCTTGATTTCGGCGATCAGCGCTTCTGCGTCGCCGGTGTCGAGCGTGTGCACGATCAACGCGCGGCGATCCTCGCTCAACAGTGCCGACACCGTTCCCGGCGTCAGCGAGATGGTGTTGGCCAGCAGACTGATTGCGAGATCTGTTTTCAGCGCCAGAGGCACCTCGATGAACACCGGACGCAGCCGGTTGGGTTCCAGCAGGATCAGGCGCGCGACATGGAAGCTGCCGCGCACGATGTCGATGATCAGGATGCCAAGGTAGTGCAGCAGGATGAGCGGATGGCGAATACGGATACGTTCCGGCCAGAATGGTGAGGTGGCGAAGGGGATGAGCCAGCCGAACAACGCACCCAGCACAACGTGGCCGGTGGAGAGCTGATTGACCAGTAGCAGCCATAGCAGAACCAGCATGAGGCTCAACAGCGGATGCGGCAGCAGCCGTTTCATGGTGTCGCCCCCAAAACGGCTTCGACGTAGTGGTGCGGTGCCAGCAATTGCACCGCAGTGGCGTGCGCGTAACCGGACAGCGGCCCGGCCCAGAGCATCAGGCCAAAGACGAGCAACAGCAGGCCAGCGACCGGCGCCAGCGTGGCAATCGTCGGCGGCGTCAGTGATCCCGGGTCATGCGCAGTGCGGGTGCGATAGAACAAAAGACTGCCGCTACGCGCCAGTGCAATGACGCCGATCAGGCCGGTTGTCAGCACCACGCCCCACACCCAGGCTGTCAGCGTCGTGTCGAGCGCGGCCTGGAGCAGCATGAACTTGCCGAGGAAGCCGGACAGCGGCGGCAGACCGGTCAGCGCCATGGCAATGACGAAAAACAGCCCGCCCAGCATGTGCGCACCCGGCATTGCCGGGCCGGACTCGAAGTGGTCGGCGAGAGTACCTCGTGCGCGGGCGATGGTGTCGGCAAGCAGGAACAGCGCAGCAACGGCAAACGTCGAGTGCGGCAGGTAGTACAGTCCTGCGGCGACTGCCTCGACACTGCCGAGTCCAAATGCCAGCAGCAGCGTGCCGATCGAGGCTACCACCAGATACGCCGCCTGCTGCCGCAGCCCGGTGCTGGCCACCGCACCCAACATCCCCAGCGTCAGCGTGGCAAGAGCCAACGGCACCAGCCAGGCGTCGAGCAGATTCGCCAGCGGCCCGCCATTGTCGCCGGCCAGCAGGCTGTAGACGCGCAGGATGCTGTAGGCGCCAACCTTGGTCATGATGGCGAACAGCGCGGCCACCGGTGCGCTGGTGTGCGCGTAGGCCGCGGGCAACCACAGGTACAGCGGCAAGAGCGCTGCCTTCAATGCAAACACGCCAAACAGCATTAGCGCGGCACCTTGCGCCAGCGCGGCATTCTCGGGCGGCATGGCGGCGAGTTTCACCGCCAGATCGGCCATATTGAGCGTACCCGTGATGCCATAGAGCGTGCCGACTGCAAACAGGAACAGCGTCGAGCCGACCAGATTGATGACGACGTAATGCAGTCCCGCCTTCACCCGCTGTCGGCCACCACCGTGAAGCAGCAGGCCGTAGGAAGCGAGCAGCAGGACCTCGAAGAACACAAAGAGATTGAACAGGTCGCCAGTGAGGAAGGCTCCGTTGAGGCCGAACAGCTGCAACTGGAACAACACATGGAAGTGCCGGCCCTGGGTGTCGTAAACCGGTTTGGGCCCAGCGTTCGCGCCCTCCCCCATTTGGGGGGAGGGTTGGGAAGAGGGCGCGGTCAGTGCATAGAGCAGGGCGAACACGGCAAGCAAAGACGTGGTGAGCAGCATCCAGGCCGCGAGCCGGTCGGCCACGAGCACGATGCCGTACGGCGCTTCCCAGTTGCCGAGCTTGTAGACCAGCTGGCTGCCGTCTGCGGCGGTCTGCGCCAGCATGATGGACAACGGAAGCAATGCCAGCACGGCGAGCAGGCTTGTCACGCGCTGCAAGGCCAGCGGCGTGTTACGCAGCGCCAGCAGCAGGATACCAGCGAAGAGCGGCAGCACCACCGGCAGGATAGGCAGATGATCGAGCCAGCTCATCGGTTTCGTTCCTCCTCGTGCTGCAGACCATCTACATGGTCGTTGCCAAGCTCGGCACGTGCCTTCAGCGCCAGCACGATAACGAACGCGGTCATGCCGAAGCTGATGACGATGGCGGTGAGCACCAGCGCCTGCGGCAACGGATCTGAATAGCCTGCCGCGGCATCGCTGATCACCGGCGGCACGCCGATGGCGAGCCGGCCCATAACGAAGAGGAACAGGTTGACACCGTAGGACATCAAGGTGAGCCCGAGCACCACCGGAAAGGTCTGGCCACGCAGCGTGAGAAACACGCCGCTTGCGGTGAGTACGCCGATGACGATGGCAATGAGGGCTTCCATCAGGGTTTATTCCTGTGTTGTGACGACGTGTAATGCAGTCCACCAAGCTGCACCAGGATCATCAGCGTGGCGCCGACGACGACGAGGAACACGCCAAGATCAAATGCCATCGCCGAAGCCAGCTCGAACTTGCCGACGACCGGCCAGTGCAGGTAGCTGAAGGTCGAGGTGAGGAAGGGGTAGCCGAACAGCCAGCTCGCCAGCCCGGTGAAGGTGGCGATTGCCAGCCCCCAGGCAAGCAGCGGGTGGCTGTCGGATGCCATGCGCTGGTGCGACCACACCGCGCCGTTGGCGAGGTACTGCACGATCAACGCCACGGCCGTAATGAGGCCGGCGATAAAGCCGCCACCCGGCTGGTTGTGGCCGCGCAGCAGGATGAACAGCGCGACCAGCAACGCCAGCGGCAGCAGGATGCGGGTGAGCGTGGCCATGATCACTGGATGGGCGTCGGCGTTCCAACTGCGGCCGGCAGCGTCACGCAGCGGCGCGGCGAGGTTGAGATTTTGCAGCAGCGCGACGATGCCGAGGCCGGCGAGCGCGAGCACGGTGATTTCGCCCAGCGTATCGTAGCCACGGAAGTCGACCAGGATGACGTTGACCACATTGGTGCCACCGCCCCCGGGCTTGCTGTTTTCGAGGAAGTAGCCGGCGATGGTGTCGTAGGGCCGCGTGAGCACGCCCCAAGCCATTGCCGCAGCGCCGACACCAGCCAGCAGCGCGATGACGCCGTCGCGCCACATCCGGACTGAGCTCTTTTCCGGCGCGGTGTGCTGCGGCAAAAAGAAGAGCGCAAGCAGCAGCAGAACAATGGTGACGATCTCGACCGAAAGCTGGGTCAAAGCAAGGTCGGGTGCGGAGAACTTGACGAAAGCGAGCGATACCACCAACCCGACCACACCGATGGTGATGAGCGCGACGAAGCGTTGGCGATGCAGCCAAACCGTGACGATCGTGGCAATGATCAATGTCACGCCGGCCAGCAGGCTGACAGCATCAAGCGGCAGGCCTGCGTGGCTGCCGGTGAGCGGCGTGTCACCCGCCAGCCAAGGTGACACGCCCAGCGCCAGTGCGGCAAGCAGGAAGAAAAGCACCTGGCGCTGTAGCGAGCCGGTGTCGATCCGCCGGGTGATGCCGCAGCTCAGGCTGAACAGGCCCTTTTGCATTGCGTTGAAGGCGATACGCGCGTCGATGCGCTCGATGAATCGCTCGTGCCAGCATGTGAGGGGTCGCCGCACCAGATAGATCAGCAATCCGCCGGCCAGCGCGATGAGGCTCATTACCAGCGCCGGGTTGACACCATGCCACAGCGCCAGATGGTACTCGGGGAGTGGCGCCTGCAGCGTGCCGGCAGCCGCCACCGCCAGCAGCGGCGCGACAGTGAACGCGGGCATGATGCCAACGATCAGACACAGTACCACCAGGATTTCCACTGGTACCTTCATCCAGCGTGGCGGTTCATGCGGCGTTCTGGGCAGGTCGATCGGTTCACCGTTGAAGAAGACGTCGTGAATGAAGCGGATCGAGTAGGCGACGGCGAAGGCGCCCGCCAGCGTGACCAGCGCTGGCAGCAACCAGCCGCCGACGTGTCCCTGGCCGATATGCACGGCCTCGGCGAAAAACATTTCCTTCGACAGGAACCCGTTCAGCAGCGGCACGCCGGCCATCGCGGCAGCGGCCACCATCGCCAGCGTTGCAGTGTAGGGCATGTACCGCCACAAGCCACTGAGCCGACGCATATCGCGGGTTCCCGCCTCGTGGTCGATGATGCCGGCGGCCATGAACAGCGAGGCCTTGAAGATGGCATGGTTGATAATGTGGAATACGCCAGCTACAGCCGCGAGCGGGGTCGACAGGCCGAACAGCAAAGTGATGAGACCAAGGTGGCTGATGGTGGAATACGCCAGCAGACCCTTGAGATCGTGCTTGAAGAGTGCGACGTAGGCGCCGATCAGTAGCGTCGCCAGTCCTGCGCCGGACACCAGCCAGAACCATTCCGGCGTGCCCGACAGCACAGGCCACAGCCGCGCCAGCAGGAACACACCGGCCTTCACCATGGTGGCCGAATGCAGGTAGGCCGATACCGGCGTTGGCGCGGTCATTGCGTGCGGCAGCCAGAAATGGAAGGGGAATTGCGCCGACTTGGTGAACACACCGAGCAGGATCAGCACCAGGGTCGGCACGTAGAGCGGGTGCGCACGAATAAGATCGCCCGACGCGAGGACATCGGACAATTCGTAGCTACCGACGATGTGGCCCAGCAGCAGGAAGCCGCCCAGCATGGCGAAACCACCCAGCCCGGTGACCGCCAGCGCCATGCGCGCGCCCTGGCGCGCTTCCTCGCGATGATGCCAGTAACTGATGAGCAGAAAGGACGCGAGGCTGGTCAGTTCCCAGAAAATCAGCAGCTGGATGAGGTTTTCCGACAACACGATGCCGAGCATCGAACCCATGAACAGCAGCAGGTAAGCATAGAAACGGCCCATGCTGTCGCGCTCCGACAGGTAGTAGCGTGCGTACAGAACGATCAGCAGGCCGATACCGAGGATGAGGCCGGTGAAGAGCAGCGCAAGACCATCGAGGCGGAAAGCAAGGTCAAGTCCCAGCGCGGGCATCCAGGCGGCCTTCTGGACCAGTGTTTCACCGGCGAACGGTAGCGGGGCGAACGGCACCAATAGTGCGATGGATGCGAGCGTAACGACACCCGCAGCCCACGCAGAATGCAAGCGGCCGAGGCGGGAAGCCAAGGCAACCAGGGCAGCACCAGCAAATGGCATGAGAACAGCAATGAACAAAATCATTGAAACGATTTCTTGTCAGGCGTAACCATGAATAAAGGTAACGAAAATGGCAACGAGGCGATATTCTAACGTCTGCGGGCTTATGTGAACGTGTCGAAACAATTTAA
>CAYTZP010000037.1:16360-18070 GCA_964442685.1 uncultured Thiobacillus sp. | reverse complement strand
TTGAATGCTGATTGGGTAGCGAACCTGCGGGACGCGGGGTGAGCGATGGGTTTCGCAGGCCAAACTGCTTTGGCCTGCGCCTCGCGAACGGGCGAGCCTCCGCGCGAGCCCCGGCTTGCGAGCCGATTCCCGCCGACCCCAAACAAGGCGCCACCCAACCGGGTGGCGTTGTTGTTTGTGGGTCTGGTTGAGATGAGAAACCGCCTTCGGGTTCACGGAGTGTATTCACCGCATGGCGAGCTATCCACCGCACAATATTCAGCGATTGTGGATGGTATTCACCGCAAGCCGTGCGTGCATCAGCTCATTCCAGACACGCTGGTTGTTTTGATACCCGGCGATAGCCTGCAATATCTCCTGTCGCCGTTTGGAGACGTTGCGTTCAATGGCGGCGTAGCCTGTTGAACCTGCGCCAAAATTGCGTTCCATGTTGGCGATGAAGTGTTGAAACTGCGTGCCTGTTTGTCCAGGCAAATGCGCAATTTTTGTTTGCACGTCCCGGATGCGCTGGCATGTCTCCTGGCGTTTGGCGGCATATTGCGCGGTGATTTCATGCAGGGTCTGGTCGAACAATTCGGCAATGCGAGCCGCGTCCGGCGTTTGTGCGGGATAAGCCATGGCTGTCAGTTTTTCGACGGTGAAAAGCATGACATCGCCATAAAACTGGCGTTCCTGTTCCCCGGCCAGTTCGATGCGCTCTTCGTCCCTGTCCACGCCGGGGCGGAATTCAAACTGCTTGTCGGCATTGAGCGTGCGGGCGTGCAGCATGGGCAGATTGGCTGTCACGAATTGTGCGCCCAACTGCTGTTTCAGCAGGCGCCCCAGCACCGGCCCGGCCATGCGCAACTTCAGGCTGGCGTATGGAATGAAGTAGCGCAAAGCCTGCGGGCGTAAGCAGTAGTTGCCGGTATAGACGGTGCGGGCAGGCTTGACGCTAGCAAGCGTATCCTCAAATTGATAGTAGTTCTTGCGCGTGGGATGTTCACCATGAAAAAAGCCATTCAACTGGACGGCAAAATGCACCAGCGCATCGGCATTGCTGTGTGTGCCGTGCAGCGGGCAGGGATAGCTGAATGTCTGGGACTGCGCCGAAAAGCCGAACAATGACGCCATATCATGGTAAGCCGCATCGCTGGCGGAAACGGCTGGCGCGTGAAACTGGCATGGCGCCTGCAAATCCAGTCTGGAAAGGGTCTCCAGGAAGACTTCGACATCTGCCAGGAAATTGGCTGCCATCACCGAGGGTGAAACCGGCGGATCGCCCACCACTTTGCCCGTCACCACCATGGCATCGGTATGGCTGAACACACGGTCAAACTCGTGGAAATAATCCAGCGCATACACATCGCGTTCGCCCTCTGGCGTCAACACGCGCACCTGAAAGGTCTGGTCGCTGTCGATAAACCAGAACAGGCTGCGCGCATCGGCCAGTTGCGCCAGCCTGAGATAGACAATGTTGCGCATGAGCGAAGCGCCCTTGTGGGCAACGCAGCCCACGCCTAGCACCCCGGTGAGTGCCGCACGCCGGGTATCGGGAATAGCCGCCAGCAAAGCCTGTTGTTGATCCAGGCCGAAATATTCCGTAGGCAGACCCATCGCATTACAGCGGGCGGCCAGGTTCTTGTGGCGCAGAATGTTGTCTGCTTGCAGGCTGTCATCGGCAATCAGCACTGAAACGCGTTGCTTGTCTGCGGCGTTGCCGCCATGGAT
>CAYTZP010000037.1:0-16260 GCA_964442685.1 uncultured Thiobacillus sp. | reverse complement strand
TGTCTGCGGCGTTGCCGCCATGGATTCGGCAGAGTTCTTGCAGGCTGTCCAGACAGGCGGTGAGTTGTTGCGGCCTGTCGGCAACCGGCACAACAATCACAAAACGATGGCGCTGCATCGAGTCAGCGGCCTGAGACATAATCGGGGAACGCGTTTTTGTCGATGACAATTTCGATGAGATTGATGCCGCTGCTTAGATCGCGCGTCGCGAACAATGTTTTGATATCGGCTTCGTTTTCAATCCGGCAGTGCGCCACGCGCATGGATTTTGCCAGCAGCGCAAAATCCGGATTGACAAAATCACAATCAATAAAGCGGCCTTGATAGGACTGGGTCTGGTTTTTGCGGATCAGCCCCATGGTCGCGTTGTTGAACACGATCACGGTTAATGGAATGTCATAGTTCACCGCAGTCATCAATTCAAAGCCGCACATCTGAAAGCCGCCGTCGCCCAGGATGGCCAGCACCGCAACCGGCAAATCCTGCTGCCTGTTCCAGAATGCCGCGCCAATGGCTGCGGGTATCGCGTGCCCCAACGACGAGATGCCCGAGTTTGGGTAGTAACGGTTTTCTGCCGACACGCGAAAATAGTTCTGCGCGAAGATGATGTTGTCGTCAAACAATTGCGCATTTTTGGGGAGGGCTTGTTCCAGCCCGGCAAAGAATTTTTGCACCAGGCGAAAATCGCGGTGCGGAACGGGCGTGCCGTCTGCTTGCGACCGCCCATGCGCCAGAAATGCATTCATCGACTTTGGTGCCAGCCCGCGCGCCTTCAAACTTTCGATCAGCGTTTCCAGTGCATCGTTCAAATCGGCATGAATTGCTACATCGGCATGAAACACTTTTTCCAGTTGCGCGGCATCATGGTCTATCTGCGCCAGCTTCTTGCCGCCAAGAATTTTCTGATCCCACAGATAACTGGTGCGTTCGTTAAACCCAGCGCCCAGGAAGATAATCAGGTCCGCGTGTTCGACAACATAACGATAGGCATGGCCATGCGAAGTCACCCCCAAACTCCCCAGCGATAGCGGTGCATCGTCACCGATCACGCCTTTGCCTTTCAGGCTGGTCGCCACCGGGATGTTCATCAATGCGCTGAGTTCACTCACGCTCTCCTGCGCACCGGCACGCAAACAGCCATAGCCAGACACGATCACCGGCGCATTTGCCGATGCAATTAAATCCGCCAGCTGTTCAATCTGCGTGCTGTCGCCAGAAGCCGTGCGGCCAGCGGGGCGTATGGCGATTTGTTCAATCAGCGCCGCATCCACCATTTCTTTCTGGATGTTGTAGGGAAAGCTCAACAGCACCGGGCCTGGATGGCTGGACAATAAAATCCTGGCAGCCTGGTTGAGCACATGCGCCAGATAATCAGTGCGCTCGACGCGCCTGGCATACCGCGTAATGCTCGAAAACAGCGCAATCTGGTCGATGCTGCCACCCTCACCCGAGCCTTCCTGCAAGCCGCCTTTGCCAAAAATATAAGTCGGCGCTTCGCCGGTAATGATGAGCAGCGGCTGCTTGTCGGCGTAAGCATTGGCCACACCAGTAATGAGATTGGTCGCCCCCGGGCCTGCTGTCGCCATGCACGCGCCAATGCGCCCCGACACCCGCGCGTAGCCGCCGGCCATGAAGGCCGCGCCCTGCTCGTGCTTGGCCAGCACAGTGCGAATAGGCGAGCCATACAGACGATCATAAACCGGCAGGACATGCGCCCCGGGAATGCCAAAGAGGGTTTCTATGCCCAGCCGTTGCATAAATTCAACGACCAGTTCGGCAACGGTAATTTTCATGAATTCATCCGGCATAGCTCGCAACGTCTCCAGTTACGGCCTTGCCTTGTTATACGCTGGCAGAATTTTAACAGGATGAGGTAATTTGGCCTGATGGCCTTGCGAAAGGTTTGTGCCAGCCCGGTTTCATAAGACAATCCGGGCATGAATTTCGATGTCATTGTGATTGGCGCGGGTGCCGCAGGCATGATGTGCGCCGCCCAGGCCGGACAGCGCGGTCGCCGCGTGCTGTTGATTGATCATGCCGCCAAGGTGGGCGAGCGCATCCGCATTTCCGGTGGCGGGCGCTGCAATTTCACCAACCGCGATGTCAGCCCGGCCAATTTCCTTTCGCAGAATCCGCATTTTTGCCGTTCGGCGCTGGCGCAGTACAGCCAGCACGACTTCATCAAGCTGATGGAGTCGTATCGCATTCCCTACCATGAAAAAACGCTCGGCCAGCTGTTTTGCGACACCAGCGCCAAGGACATCATCGCAATGCTGGAATCCGAGTGCGACAAGGCTGAAGTCCAGTGGGCACAGCCTTGCGAGGTCGCCAGCATCAGGGCAGACAGCACAGCAAGGGCAGGGTTTGTGCTGCAAACCAGCGCAGGCGAATTCCGCAGTGAATCGCTGGTGATTGCCACCGGCGGCCTGGCCGCGCCAGCGCTCGGCGCCACGCCGTTTGGCTACAAGGTGGCCGAGCAGTTTGGCCTGCCGGTCATCGCGCCCAAGCCCGCGCTGGTGCCGCTGGCCTTGCCGCCAGAAACACTGGCGCCTTTGAAATCATTGGCCGGCTTGTCGTTCGAGACCATTTCCGGCTGCGGAAAAACCGCACCGCCATTCCGGGAACAGGCATTGATTACCCATCGGGGTTTATCCGGTCCGGCCATCCTGCAAATTTCCAGCTACTGGCAATTGCAGGAATACGCTGGCGGCAAGAAACAAGCTGTCACGCTCAATCTGCTACCCGATCACGATGCCGTAGACTGGCTGGCGCAGCACCGCAGCCGCAATGTCAGCCTGGCGGCGCTGCTATCCGAAACCTTGCCCAAGCGTTTTGCCCAGGAGTGGTGCGCGCTGCATGGATTTATCAGGCCATTGGCTGAACTGCCTGCAAAAACACTGGAACACGTCGCGCGCCTGTTGCACGCCTGGCCGCTCTCGCCTTCCGGCACGCTGGGCTATAACAAGGCCGAAGTCACGCTGGGCGGGGTCGATACCCGTGCGCTGTCCTCCAGAACCATGCAGGCCACGAATGTGCCGGGTTTGTTCTTTGTCGGCGAAGTCGTTGACGTGACCGGCTGGCTGGGCGGCTATAACTTCCAGTGGGCATGGTCATCGGGCTGGGTGGCCGGGCAGC
Organism: uncultured Thiobacillus sp.; assembly: GCA_964442685.1. Taxonomy (GTDB): domain Bacteria; phylum Pseudomonadota; class Gammaproteobacteria; order Burkholderiales; family Thiobacillaceae; genus UBA6918. The sequence goes on along the minus strand of CAYTZP010000037.1, from coordinate 13,125 downwards.
ATGTTTGAGTGTAAATTTCAGCCATGAAGCGCCCTGCCTTACCGCGAAACAATACCCTGGACTGGTTCATGCAGGTGGTCTTTACCACCTTGCGGCTGTTCATGAAGAATGGCCTGCAAAACCATGCGGCGGCCACGGCGTTTTATTTCATGCTCTCGGCTACCCCCCTGCTGCTGCTTTTATCCTACGGCATGCAATGGCTGGGCAAGCTGGCGGAGACTTATGTGCCTGCCACCATGCTGTTTGCCGCGCTATACAACCAGTTGCAACTGGAATCCCTGACCACAATCGGATTTTTGCCCAAACAGACACAACTTGCCGCAAGCGGCGTCGGTTTGCTGACACTCCTGTTGTCCTCGCGCTGGTTGCTCAATGCTGTGCAAGCCGCATTCAAAATCATTTTTCCGCAGGATTTCAAGCGCAAGCTGATGATTTCCTGGCTACTGCCCTTGATCATCATTCCGGTTGCATTCGCTTTGCTTGGAATGGCTGGCGCAGTACAAGCGGTTCTGGGATTTCTTACCCAGGTTGAAATAATTGGCGGAAAGCATGCTGCGTTGTTGAAGGCAATCAACTTTGCTTTCATGCTGTCGATCCTCTGGCTGCTGGTTTTTCTGGCGTATTGGCGTCTGCCACTCAGCCGCCCGCCCGCCCGGCTTGCAGCCCTGATTGCCCTGCTTTCGGCATTAAGTCTCATGACCCTGTTTGCCCTGTTCGGCCATTTCTTCCAGCTGGAGCACTACCAATCCTTGTACGGCGCACTGGGCGGCGCCGTGTTCGTCCTCATTGGCGCCTATTTTTCCTGTGTTGTATTTTATCTATGGGCGCAGTGCCTGTTTGCCGCCAGCCGCGCTGATGTTGAAGCCCTGGAAAAGCTGTTTCTCGGCGGCACGGGCGAAGGCGCGGGAAAACTTGATGGTTTTGTATTTGGCCGTGCCAACCGACTGCTGGAAAAATACGGACGAAACTATCTTCCCGGCGACACGTTGATTGAAGAAGGTGATGACAGTCAGGAAGCCTTCTTTCTGTATTCGGGCGAGGCCGTCGCCTGCAAGCAGATGGACGGCCACGAACGTCAACTGGGAACGCTCACCGAGGGGCAATTATTTGGCGAGATGGCCTACCTGTTAAAGGAAAAGCGCACGGCAAGCGTTCGTGCAAAAACCACCGTGGTGGCGCTGGTGCTGCCGCCTGCCATGCTGGAGCAACTCATGCGGCACTCTGCGCCGATCTCGCGACGCATCATCGACACGCTATGCCACCGGCTGGAGAAAATGAATATTGCTGCGGGTTAGAACAACCTGCGGATACGCTCGTAGCCGTTTTTGATTTCCTCACCCAGCAGGCGTGCAGCGGCTTCAATCTCACCCATACTCTCGCCTGCGGATTGCCGCACCTGATCAAACTTTCCCCGCGCCTCTGCCCACTTGCGTTCCAAGGCTTCCCATTCGTCGCTCGCATCGGCTTTCGCCAGATGAAGTCTGACACGCAGCTCATCCCGCTGTTGCAGCAGGGAATTTTCCAGCTTGTTGAGTTCTTCACGAACATCGACCATCGCAATCTCCCAATTGAAGGAACCTGTGCTCTCACACTAGACCAGATTTCCGGAATTTTCAGCGATGGCCGACGCGGCCAAAACAAAGGCCGCCCAAAGGCGGCCTCTTTACACATGTGCTGCAATCAGGTTCAAGAAACGCGGCGCTTGAATTCATCCGTGCGGGTGTCAATTTCGATCTTGTCGCCGATATCGACAAATGCCGCAACCTGGATTTCAAAACCAGTACCCTTGAGGCGGGCGGGTTTCATGACTTTGCCAGAGGTATCGCCGCGCACTGCAGGTTCGGTGTATTCGACTTCGCGAACCAGCGTGGTGGGCAGTTCAACGGAAATCGCGCGTTCGTTGTAAAACACCACCTCTACCGGCATAGCGTCATCCAGATACTTGAGCGCATCGGTCATGTTTTCGCCGTCGATTTCGTACTGGTTGTAATCGGCATCCATGAACACATAGGCCGGGTCAGCAAAATAGGAATAAGTGCATTCCTTGCGATCCAGTGTGACAACGTCAAATTTCTCGTCGGCCTTGTATACGGTTTCCGTGCCCGCGCCGGTCAGCAGATTTTTGAGTTTCATCTTGACCACTGCGGCATTACGACCGGATTTATTGTATTCGGTCTTTTGCACCACCATGGCATCAGCGCCAACCATCACGACGTTGCCGACGCGGAGTTCCTGTGCAGTTTTCATCTTTGCATTTCCTGTGAGTTGAGCAAGGCGTGTGCGTACCGCACACGCAGGCAAATCCAGCTACAAGCCAGCGCCCGAAAAAAACGCAGCATTATAGCTTGTCCATACTGAATTTGACCAGCTCATCCACCAAACCAGGCTGCGCGCCCAGCCAGTCCGCCCATTGGCGGGCATGAAGACGATATTCGGGCAGATGCGCCAACCATTCGCGCCACGCAGTCGGCTTGTGTTCCCCTGCGTTCCAAACCCGCCAAACCTCTTCCAGCGCCAGCCGTGCGGGTTCAGGCAAATCCCGCATGTATTGCTGCGAAAACGCCTCAAGTTTTTGCCATTGCGCCCCATCAGCCTGTACATAAGGCTGCCAGACCATGGGGCGGGCTGCATGTTGCGCACGCACAAAAGAATCTTCGCCACGCACAAAGTTAAGGTCTGAACTCCAGAGCAGACGGTCATAGGCATCCTGCGGCATGAATGGCAATACGCGAATTTCAAGATTGCCCATACGCGCCGACTGCCCCGGCTTCGGGTTGTCCGCAAACCCGGCATCCAACCCGGGGCAGGCTGCTACTTGCGCCAGCACCCTGCCCTCCGGCACCAACAGGGTAACGGCTTGCGCATGGGCAGCCAGCGCCTCCATCAACCCACACACCGCCGGGTTTTCATATGCAAACAGGGAAATACACAAACCCGCATCTTGCAGAATCTGCAATGATTGCCTGAAAGTTCGGGTTGCACGGTCGTCGTGTTGAAATTGCCGCAATGCCTTCAACTCGCCATGGTCGCCCGGAACCCCGCCAGTCCCCGTGCCTAAGCCGGGGATAAAAAAATACTGCGTAAGCGGCAGGCGAGGATGCGGTGAGCGCAAACCGTGGCACTCGGCAACCCAGGTTTCTGCACTGAAATACTCCAGATTCAGCCAAACAGGCTTGAGCGTGCGTGTTGCCATGGATTGCAGGAACGCCGTCGGCACCCTGCACGCAAAGGCCTCAACCACAACATCACCAGGCTCGACTTCTGCCGACTGTGACGTCCAATGCCGGATTTCGACGCCTTCGCAGGTTTGAAGCGGTCGATCCGGTGATACCGCAGGCCAGATTCGATGGAAGCTATCCAGGTCATCCACCCACAATCTGACCTGCTGAGCGTGCGCGGATACCAGTTCACGCGAGATACGCCAGCAAATACCGATATCGCCGTAATTATCGACAACCGAACAGAAAAGATCCCAACGCAGCTTCATGCGCGCATTTTAGTGCCAAAAAAAGGGCACCAAACGGTGCCCTGACCATATACACGAGATGCTGATTTATCTCGCAGGCGCCTTGCTGCCGGTACCAGGCGCTTTGAGACAATTACTCATGAATTTTTTGCGTTCGTCACCTGTTTTGCCTTTGGCCTCTGCATTGCAATCACGCATACGTTGCTGTTGGGCAGTCAACTCCTTGCCTGAGGCTGCCTCGGCGGGCGCGTCCCCCTTAAGGCAGCTGCTCATGAAGGCTTTGCGCTCGTCGCCCGTTTTGCCTGTAGCCTTTGTGTTGCACTCTTTCATGCGATTTTGCTGCGTGTTTTCCGCCATGACAGGCGCGCAAGCCAAAGCGCCCAGCACAGCCACAAGGGTGATTGCATTTTTCATCTTCAGTCTCCTTCAGTATTGTCGTGACGAGGGAACACCAGTTTATGCCAGCCAGCGGCAAAAGACTGTAAAACCCTTGTCAAACTACGTGAATGCGAGTAAAAATCCGTTAAGTCCCTGATTTAAGGGACGTGGAGGGTTGGTGATTCATGCTTTCCAGCTTGTATCAGACAACAGGTTTGCCGCAAAAAAACAGATGCGGTTTTGTTTCGCCTAGTGGAGGATGTGTAATTATGGCAACAGGTACGGTCAAGTGGTTTAGCGATTCCAAGGGTTTCGGCTTTATCACTCCCGATGACGGTGGTGAAGACGTGTTCGCACATTTTTCCGCCATCAACATGAATGGCTTCAAGACGCTGAAGGAAGGCCAGAAAGTTTCGTTTGAAGTCACGCAGGGCCCCAAGGGCAAGCAGGCTTCGAGTATTCAGGCAGCCTGAACCCGTTCAGCCTGACAAGCCCCGCTGTATGCGGGGCTTTTTTATTTCGGCTCGCCACGCGCCAAAGATGTATAGCGCCCGATTCCTCTAGAATGCTGGTTTTGGTTCTACTGTTGTCAGGCATGACTCTCGTCCTCGCATCCACCTCCAGATACCGCCGCGAATTGCTGTCCCGCCTGAAACTGCCATTCGAGGTGGTTTCGCCTGAAGTGGATGAAACCCCGCTTGCTGGCGAGTCTCCATCAGCCACGGCCCTGCGACTGTCGGTATTGAAGGCACAGGCAGTTACCGCGCAATTTCCGGACGCACTCATCATCGGTTCTGATCAGGTACTGATGCTGGATGCCGAACAACTCGGCAAACCAGGCAACTACGATAAAGCGTTTGCGCAATTGAAAAAGATGCAGGGCAAGGCCATGGTGTTCCACACCGCGCTGACCTTGCTCAACAGCAAGACCGGTCGCACGCAGACCCGCGACGTGCCAACTACGGTGCATATCCGCCAACTGACGGATGCACAGATCGCGGCCTATCTGGATAAGGAGCAGCCCTACGATTGCGCTGGTTCGGCCAAGAGCGAATCGCTGGGTATCGCATTAATGACACACATGGACAGCCCCGACCCGACCGCGCTGATCGGTTTGCCGTTGATGGCGCTGACGGAAATGCTGCTGCACGAAGGTGTGGACGTGCTGACGGCATGAGTAGCGCAACCCCACCCGGCACGCTGTACCTGATCCCCGTGCCGCTTGGCCCGGTTTCAGCCGAATCCTGCCTGCCGCCCGACACGCTCGCTGCGGTACGCAAGCTGGAGCACTTTGTGGTCGAACGCGCCAAGACTGCACGCGCCCACCTCAAGGCCATGGGGCACCCCAAGCCTTTGCAGGAACTGCACATCGAGGAACTGAACGAACACACCAAACCCGCCGAAATCGCCGCCCTACTCACGCCGCTCAAGGCCGGGCTGGATGTTGGCCTAATGTCCGAAGCGGGCTGTCCCGCGATTGCGGATCCAGGCGCTGAACTGGTGCGCGCCGCGCACCGTGCAGGCATCACGGTTGTTCCGTTAATCGGCCCCTCGTCCATTTTGCTGGCGCTGATGGCATCCGGCCTGGGCGGACAGCGTTTTGCCTTCCATGGCTACCTGCCTGCGAAAGAGCCAGAACGCGCACAGAAAATCCGCGAACTGGAAAAAGCCGCGCGACGCGACAAGTCCACCCAGATGTTCATCGAAACCCCCTACCGTAGCGCCGCCCTGCTGGAAACGCTGGCCGGCACGCTTGGCTCGGACACCCTGATCAGCGTGGGAGCTGATTTGAGCCTGCCGGGTCAATTTATCCAGACCCTGAGCGCAAAGACCTGGAAAACTAAAGCCGGCCTGGTAAAAGACCGTTTAGTGGTATTCGGAATCGGCATTTGACGCCTGGCGCGCAAACCGACCTTACCGCTGGAGGGTAAAATCATGCAAACACAAAAATTCGGATTTCGCATTCGCGCGCAAAACGGCGCTGTCATCGAACGCATCCTGATTCAGGCGCAGTCCGAAGCAGACGGGCGTTCCAAGTTGTTCCGCATGTATCCCAGGAGCGAAATTCTGTCCAGCTGGACAGAAGGCGAGCCTGTCACCCAAACCCATAAATCCTTTGAAGACCTGGCCAACCTGCTGAATGGCTGATTGATCTGAGCGGCTTCAGCTATCCAGAAAACCGTCGCCGCGCAACTCTTCCAGCAAGGCCTGGTAATCCTGCGCGCCTTTGCACCCCGGCAGATAAGAAAAAACGTCTTTGCCAAGCGAAGGGCTCATGGCCACCGAAACATTCTCCGAGACCGCGGTTTTGCACAAGTCGCGGCCAAATTCAGCCATCATGCGCGCTCTTATGTCCTCGCCCATTTTGCGCCGCTTGTCGTAGCGGGTAATCAGATACCGACGTGGCATACGACGCTTGAGCACGGGTTCCAGCACATTCAGCACATGATCAATTTGTTTTGCCCCCTGCAAGGACAGATAATCGCTGGATACCGGAATCAACACCCCCGACGCCGCAAAAATCGCGCTGAGCGACAGCACGCCAACAAACGGGCAGCAATCAATCAGGTAATCCCCCGGATACTCCACCTCCATTGCAGCGATACCGGCGCGCAAGCGGTTAAGCGTGGATGGCCCCTTGCCAAACATGGAGTCAACCTTGGTCAACTGACCGTGCGCTGGCACCAGCAATCCGATGCCGTCTTGCGGTTGCGCCAGACTGCGCAAAGTTGCAGACAGTGAATAAAGTGCAAATACGCTGGCATCAGCGGTGTCAGGCAATTTCTCAAACACCCGCGTCAAATGCGCCTGGGGATCCATATCCACCAGACAGACCTGCTTGCCTGAACGAGCCAATGCCGCGCCCAGATTCAGCGCCGTGGTGGTTTTGCCCACGCCTCCCTTGCAGTTGAAAACAGCCAGTCTCGCCATGCTGTACGGTCTTTAGTTATTGATAGTCAGGCAATAACGGACAAACCGCGCGATTTCTGCAATCCACATACAGCGCGTCAGGCATCAGAACCTGAGCCAGTCCAGCCTCATGCGAACTCTCTCACCGGCCTGCGTCTCTGCCTCCAGCCACTCCATGCCATCCTGCGCATAGACATCCAGCGGCAGCAAACGGCATCGCCCCAGTTGTTCTCCGGACAGGATTTCGACATCGAGCCAGAGATGCTTGATGACGGCGAGTTCGAGCCGTTCATGGTTGATGCAGGAAATGGGTCTGTAATCAGACATCCGCTTTTAGCGCAGCTGAACGCCCTGGTTTGCCGCTGTCGGGTTTAGCCATTTGCCTATGCTCACGCCCAACTGCCCTGCAAGGCGGCTGGCAAGGTCATCTTGCGGGGTGAAATCGACGATCTCTTCTGCCTTGATGATTTCACGCGCAACATAGTCCACGCTGCCAAAAGCATCTACCAGACCCAGCTCGATGCCTTTCGCGCCGCTCCACACCAGGCCGCTGAACATGTCCGGGGTTTCTTTCAGGCGTTTGCCCCGGCCTTTGCGCACCGCCTCTATAAACTGCTGATGAATCTCTGCCAGCATGACTCTGGCGTACTGTTCCTGCTTTGGATCAGACGGGGAAAAGGGATCAAGAAAACCCTTGTTCTCGCCTGCCGCCAGCAGCCTGCGCTCCACGCCGAGTTTGTCCATTGTGCCGGTAAAGCCGAAACCGTCCATCAATACGCCGATGGAACCCACCAGGCTGGCCTTGTCCACAAAAATCTTGTCCCCAGCGGCAGCAACGTAATAACCGCCGGAAGCGCAAATATCATCCACCACCACATACAGCGGAATTTTCGGATGCAACGCACGCTGACGCTTGATTTCGTCGTAAATCTGTCCGGCCTGCACCGGGCTGCCGCCGGGGCTGTTGATGCGCAAAATCACGCCCCGCGTGTTTTTGTCTTTGAATGCTGCCTGCAAACCCACCACCACTTTGTCCGCGCTGACTTCTTCACTTGAAATCACGCCCTGTATATCGATCAATGCGGTGTGTTTGCCGAGCACCTTCTCCCCATCTCCCCTCCAGCCCATCAAGGCAAACAGGATAATGAACAGGTAGATAAAGGTCAGCAACTTGAAGAGAATGCCCCACTGGCGGGATTTTTTCTGTTCGTTGATCGCGGCCAGTGCCACCTTTTCCAGCGTCTGGCGTTCCCAGTTGGGCGTATTGGTTGGTTCGGTCATGTGATGATCTGTTTATGTTCAAGCAGTTGATGTTCAAGTAGTCGTATCTGTCCGCCTGCCTCTTCGAGCGGCAGGCCGGTCAGGCCTTTTCCATTGCAGCGGCCTGTCATGCAGTGGCCGGTTTTCGGGCTGTATTCAGCGCCATGCGTGGCGCAAATCAAGTATACCCCGGTGATATCGAAAAACTCGCCTTCCTGCCAGTCCAGCTCCACCGGCACGTGGCCGCACTGATTCAGGTAGGCGCGCGCCACACCCTGGTAGCGGATGACAAACGCAGGCGTATCCACGCCATGCCACAAAACACGGAAGCGCACGCCCTTGCCGCCGTCCTCCAGCGCGGAAGACGCGCAAATCACGTTCTGCGCCGTCATGCGTGGCTCCTCAGCCATTGATGCACATCCCGAAATGAATCCAGCACGGCAACTGGCGCGTGCATTTGCAGACTGTCAGCATGGTGTGCGCCGTAATTGACTCCCAGCCGATCCACCCCGGCATTGGCCGCCATCAGCATGTCGTGAGAGGTATCGCCAATCACTAGCGCGGTATGTTTGCCCACCATTAACTCGTCAAGAATTTCTTCCACCATGGCCGGATGCGGCTTGGAATGCGTTTGATCCGCACAGCGCGTAGCCGAAAAATATTCGCCCAATCCGGAATGCGCCAAGGCCCTTTCCAGACCTTTCCGGCTTTTGCCGGTGGCAACTGCCAGGATAAAGCCCGCGCCATGCAGGTCACGAATACCCTCGGCCACGCCCTCGAACAGCGGAATGTCGTGGTCGCGTCCCAAATAATGATGGCGGTAATGCTCGACCAGGCGCGGGTAATCCGGCTCGGGCAAATCCGGCAACAGGGTTTGCAGCGCCTGAATCAGCCCAAGGCCGATGATCTGGCGGCAGGCGTGATCGTCTGGCACCTCAATGCCCATGTCTACACAGGCCTTCTGGATGGAATCGACAATAATCCCTGCGGAATCCATCAGCGTGCCGTCCCAGTCAAAAATCAGTAATTCATACTTCTTGGGCATTCAGCTTGTCCAGAAATGGTTGCAAATCGTCCGGCAACGGCGCTTCAAACACCAAAGGCTCATCGGTAATGGGGTGTTTGAAACTCAATTTGGCCGCATGCAGGAACATGCGCTTGAGTCCACGACCAGCCAGTTCCTTGTTAAGCGGGAAATTACCGTATTTGTCATCGCCGGCAATCGGGTGCTTCAAATGCGCCAGATGCACGCGGATCTGGTGGGTACGCCCGGTTTTCAGCTCTGCTTCCAGTAGCGTGAATCCAGGCCAACCCTGAATGCGTCGAAACACGGTATGCGCAGTCTGCCCGCCTTCATCCACACTCACCCGGCGCTCGCCCTCGGCGGTGACATATTTATGTAACGACAATTTAACGTTACGCAGCGCATCCTGCCACTTGCCCACCGCCAGCACCTGGTAACGCTTATCGATACGGTGATGCCGGAAAATCTCATGCAGCGCCACCAGCGCCCGGCGTTTCTTCGCCACCACCAGTACGCCCGAAGTTTCCCGATCCAGCCGGTGAGCAAGCTCCAGAAAGCGCTGTTCGGGAAATTCCAGCCGCAATTGTTCGATTACCCCGCGTGAAATGCCGCTGCCGCCATGCACCGCCATGCCCGACGGCTTGTTCAGCACCAGAATGGCTTCATCCTGATACAAAATGCGCGGAGCCAGGCGCGGGGCGTCTTTCGGCAAACTGGCGGGCTTAGGCAGCGTTTCACTCACCCGTACCGGCGGAATCCGCACCTCATCACCCAAATTCAGCTTGCGGCTGACCTCGGCACGCCCGCCATTGACGCGGACTTCGCCGTTGCGCACCAGTTTGTAGATCCGGCTTTTGGGCACGCCTTTCAGCTGTGCCAGTAAAAAATTGTCCAGCCGCTGGCCTTCATGCCCTTCATCCACCTTCACCCGCCGGACAGAAACTTTGCCTAAGTCATTCATTTTCAAATATACTGACCCGGCTTTTACGGGTTTTTGCAAGCCAAAAAAACCAGAATTCACCGGTTATATTCGCTCACCGGTGCAGCATCCCCACCTGCGTCCGCGACAAAACCTTGCCGCCCACACCCGTGCTGATGCCATGCTGCAAGTTACAGCAGCAAAAGCAGCGATGTTAACTTAAAGTGATGTGCAAAACGCATACGACGGGTTTGGCTTTAACTTCCAAACCTAAGAAGCTTTACCGTGTCGAGACAACTCCACGGTAAACCCACTGGACAGGAAAACCTTGCATTTTCAATGAGCATTCTGCTGCCCGACCTGCTGACTTTGACAGCCCGGCCTGACAGACCCTGACGGTTTTTCCGTCCCGTATGCGTGCGCACGGGAGCAAAACATGAAGCGCATGCTGTTTAACGCCACACAAGCAGAAGAACTGCGGGTGGCGATTGTTGACGGGCAAAAACTCGTCGACCTGGATATCGAATCCTCCTCAAAAGAACAACGCAAGAGCAACATCTACAAGGGTGTCATTACCCGCGTGGAACCCAGCCTGGAAGCCGCCTTTGTTGACTACGGCTATGACCGCCACGGCTTTCTGCCATTCAAGGAAATCGCCCGCTCCTGCGTAAAAGGCTCCGGTCGCCCCTCGGATAACATCCGCGAAGGCATGGAACTCATCGTCCAGGTGGAAAAGGACGAACGCGGCAACAAGGGCGCTGCCCTCACCACCTATATTTCGCTGGCTGGCCGCTATCTGGTGCTGATGCCCAACAACCCGCGCGGCGGCGGCGTATCGCGCCGCATTGAAGGCGAAGACCGCAACGAACTGAAAGATGCCATGGCCGGGCTGGAAGTGCCGGACGGCATGAGCCTGATCGGTCGCACCGCCGGCATTGGCCGCACCACCGAAGAACTGCAATGGGATATGAACTACCTGCTGCAACTGTGGAAAGCCATTGACGGCGCGGCCACCGCACAATCCGGCGCCTTTCTGATTTATCAGGAAAGCTCGCTGGTCATCCGCGCCATTCGCGATTACTTCCAGCCCGACATCGGCGAAATCCTCATCGACACCCAGGACGTGTTCGACCAGGCGCAAGGCTTCATGACCCACGTCATGCCCGGCAGCGTCAACAAGGTCAAGCTGTACCACGACGACGTACCGCTGTTCTCGCGCTTCCAGATCGAACACCAGATCGAATCCGCCTATGCGCGCCAGGTCAACCTGCCTTCCGGCGGCGCCATCGTCATCGACCATACCGAAGCCCTGGTAGCCATCGACGTTAACTCCGCACGCGCCACCAAGGGCGGCGACATCGAGGAAACCGCCTACCGCACCAACCTGGAAGCCGCCGACGAAGTCGCCCGCCAGGCCAGACTGCGCGACCTGGGCGGTTTGATCGTGATCGACTTCATCGACATGGAATCGCAAAAAAACCAGCGCGAAGTGGAAAACCGCCTGCGCGATGCCCTGCACCACGACCGCGCCCGCGTGCAGGTCGGCAAGATTTCCCGCTTTGGCCTGATGGAGCTTTCACGCCAGCGCCTGCAACCCTCTCTCGGCGAAACCAGCCACCAACCCTGCCCGCGTTGCAACGGCACCGGCCACATTCGCGGCGCCGAATCCACCGCACTGCACATCCTGCGCATCCTGCAGGAAGAAGCCATGAAGGAAAACACCGGCGCAGTGCATGCCCAGGTGCCGGTGGACGTCGCCACCTTCCTGCTGAATGAAAAACGCCAGGATATTCACGCGCTGGAAGCCCGCTTCAAGATCAACGTGGTGATGATCCCCAACATTCATCTTGAAACGCCCAACTACACCATCGAGCGCATCAAGCACGAGGATCTCAACCGCGAAGGCACCACCCAGCCCAGCTACAAGATGACCACGCTGCCCGAGACCAACCTGACCTATGCCGAGCGCGAGCAAAAATCTGCCGCGCCCGAAGCTGCCGTCAAGGGCATTACCCCGGCACAGCCCGCCCCGCTTGCCCCGGCAGCGGCAACAACAGAGGACAAGCCCAGCCTGGTTGGCCGCATTGTCGGCTGGTTCAAAAAACTGGCAGAAGAGCCCGCTCCCGTCAAAGCCGCAGAAGAACCCAAGCGCGAAGGTCGCCGAAGCGACAACCGCCGTGGACGTGGAGAACGCAGCGAACGCGGAGACCGCAACGAACGTGGCAACCGCGAGCGCCAGAATCGCGGCCAACGCGATGGCCGTCGCAACGAACAGACCGAATCCGCAGAGCGCCCGCAGCAGGCCGCCGAGGCGCAACAGCCGCGCGAAAAAACTGCCCGTCCGCCCAAGCCGCCACGTCAACCCAGAAACGAGCAGGCCAGAAACGAACAGCCGCGCAATGAACAGGCGCGTGCCGAATCTGCAAAAGCCGAGCAGGTCGTGGCAGTAGAAACCGCGCCACAGCAGGCCGGTGAAGACAGCCAGCGCGAAGGTGGCGGTCGTTCACGCCGCCGTCGCGGCGGACGTGGTGAACGCGGCGAGCGCCGTGAACGCGAACCACGCGATCAACAAGACGCGGCACAACGTGAACAGCAGGCAATTGAAATGGCCGCCGCGCCCATCGTGGCAACCGAAGCCCTGGCACCCGTGCCCGTCACAACGCCAACGCCTGTCGCCATTGCAACAGAACCCGTTGCGGTTGAAGCACCCGCGCCAGTCAGCGTTGCCGCTGAAACCGCCGCCCCGGTTGCCGAACCCGCTGCCAGCCTGCCGCCCACCGTTACAGCGCGCCCGGAAGACATCCTCAAAAACCTGACCGGCAGCGATGCCGGACTGGCGCAAGTGGAAACCCAAGGCACCGCACCAGCAAGCGCAACAACGGATGACGCAAGCTCCGCCGCCGCCACACGCAGACGTCGTCGCCGCACCAGCAGCGCCAGCACCCCGGTGCAAATCGAACTCATGCAGGTGGAAACCAGCAACGCAACCACACCGGCTGAAACGCCAGCAGAAACCGCTGCCAGCGAACCCCGCACCCACGGCCCCGGCCGCCGCCGCAACAAAACCCCAGCACCCGTGGCCGAACCACTGGTGCAGGTGGAAACCCAGCAAAACGCAAACTAATCAAGCTTGCCAGTGCAAACAAACAGGGGCGCGAAAGCGCCCCT
>CAYTZP010000036.1:0-19922 GCA_964442685.1 uncultured Thiobacillus sp. | reverse complement strand
TTGAAGAAAATGCGCAGGCCGTCGAAGTCGGCTCGCAAACGATCCAGCACGATGATGTTCGGCGCGATCAACAGGAAATTGCGCGAAAGGGTCGAGCCGGGTTCATACAGTTTATGGAAATAGCTCCAGGCAATGAGCAGGGAAATGACCTTGGTCTTGCCCGCGCCGGTCGCCATTTTGACGACATAGCGCGGCCAATCCTCGGGGAACATGCCAGACGATGCCGCGCCCGATGCATCGAAGCGCAGCAAGTCGAATTTGTCCCGGGCTTTTTTTGCGTCGTGGAGCCAGATAACGGTTTCCACCGCTTCGCGCTGGGAGAAGTAATAGCGGAAGGGGGCGAGCGTTCCGTCAATGTGCTCCAGCAAATGTTCCGTTTTGAACCACCAGTTCAGAAGCGCACGTGAAGTGCCGGAGGCGCCAGGATAGTTTGCATTTCGCCATGCATGAATTTCCTCGCGAATCTTCGCAACCAGGGGCGGCAATAGCTTTTCATAAGCCGTGTCGCGCATCTCTTCGGCCGCTGGAAACCAGCGCTGATCCGGCGGCAGTATGTCGTATGGCGATGCTGGAAGTTCTGGATGGAGTGCCACTAAATAGCTTCTTTGGGATTGAGCCTGAGGACGAACGCAACGATAGCATGAAAAAAAGCCGGGCGACCCCGGCTTTGCTGGATTGACGCGGCGCGGTAAATCAGGCCAAACCGAGATATCCGAGAATGCCTTTGGCCGCTTCGCGGCCTTCCCATACGGCGGTGACGACGAGGTCGGAGCCGCGCACCATGTCGCCGCCAGCGAAGATTTTTTCATTGCTGGTCTGGAAGGCGTGGGCGTTGCCCTTGGCGATCACGCGGCCTCCCTGGTCGAGGTTGACGTTATGGACGGCAAACCACGGGGCAGGGCTGGGGCGGAAGCCAAACGCAATCAGCACGCGATCGCAGGGAATGATTTCCTCGGAGCCTGGCACGATGACCGGGGTACGGCGGCCGCGCGCATCTGGCGGACCCAGTTCGGTGGTGACGAGCTTGATGCCTTCGACCTTGTCGGCGCCGACGATTTCCACCGGCTGGCGGTTCCACAAAAACTTCACGCCTTCTTCCTTGGCGTTGGTGACTTCGCGCTTGGAGCCGGGCATGTTGGCTTCGTCGCGGCGGTAGGCGCAGGTAACGCTGACCGCGCCCTGACGGATGGAGGTGCGGTTGCAGTCCATGGCGGTGTCGCCGCCGCCCAGCACGACCACGCGCTGGCCTTTCATGTCGTGGAAGGTTTCGTTCTTGCCGAGTTGTCCCAGGCAGTTCTTGACGTTGGAAATGAGGAAGGGCAGGGCTTCCAGCACGCCGGGCAGGTCTTCGCCGGGGAAGCCGCCTTTCATGTAGGTGTAGGTGCCCATGCCGAGAAACACGGCATCGTATTCCTTGAGCAGGCTGTCCATTGAAACATCCTTGCCGACTTCGGTGTTCAGGCGGAATTCGATGCCCATGCCCTCGAAGACTTCGCGGCGGCGCGACATGACCCACTTTTCCATTTTGAATTCGGGGATGCCGTAGGTCAGCAAGCCGCCGATTTCGGGGTAGCGGTCGTACACCACGGCCTTCACGCCGTTGCGCGCCAGCACGTCGGCGCAGCCCAGACCGGCGGGACCCGCGCCGATGATGGCGACCTTTTTGCCGGTGGCGGTGACGTTAGACATGTCAGGCCGCCAGCCGGCCTTGAAGGCTTCTTCGGATATGTATTTTTCTACCTGGCCGATGGTGACGGCGCCAAAGCCGCCTTCTCCCGTGCTGACGCTGTCGCTGCTTAATGTGCAGGCGCCTTCGCATAATCTGTCTTGAGGACAGACGCGGCCGCAGACTTCGGGCAGGGAATTGGTTTCGTGCGAGAGCGCGGCAGCTTCGAACAGGCGGCCTTCATCCACCAGCTTGAGCCAGTTGGGGATGTAGTTGTGCACCGGGCATTTCCACTCGCAGTAAGGATTGCCGCAATTCAGACAACGCCCCGCCTGCTCCTTGGCCTGGGTATCATCCATGTTGGCGTAGATTTCCTTGAACTCGTGGATGCGGATGACCGCCGCGGTCTTTTCGCCGTCGCGGCGGGGTTGTTCGATGAACTGGAATACGTTGTTAGCCATGTTGTGCTCTATCTGTTCCTTACGCGGCCACGGCCTGTTTGTGTGCACCGGGCAAATCGTCCAGCAGTGCTTCCAGCGAAACGCGCTTGGGCTTGACCAGCCAGAACTTGCCGATGTCCGCATCAAAATTTGCCAGCAGCGCCTTGGCGCGTGGTGAGCCGGTTAATGCCGCATGGCGCGCGATGCTGGCCTTGAGGAAGACGCGGTAGGCTTCGGTTTCTTCGCCCACTAATTTATGCGCATCGACCAGTTCGCGGTTGATGCGGGTGGCGAATTTTTCCGATTCGTCGTACACAAAGGCCATGCCGCCAGACATGCCCGCGCCAAAATTCAGGCCGGTATCGCCCAGCACGATGACGGTGCCGCCGGTCATGTATTCGCAGCAGTGGTCGCCCGCGCCTTCAATCACGGCAAACGCGCCGGAGTTGCGCACGCCGAAGCGTTCGCCGGCCATGCCGGAGGCGAACAGTTCGCCGCCCGTCGCGCCGTACAGACAGGTGTTGCCGATGATGATGTTGCGGTGCGGCTCGAAGCTGGATTGCTTCGGCGGGTAGATCACCAACCGGCCGCCGTTCATGCCCTTGCCGACGTAGTCGTTGGCATCGCCTTCCAGTTCCAGGGTCAGACCTTTGGCGTTCCACACGCCAAAGCTCTGGCCGGCGGAGCCCAGCAGCTTGATGTGCAGGGTATCGTCGGGCAGCCCGGCGTTGCCGTGCGCCTTGGCGATTTCGCCGGACAGGCGCGCGCCGATGGAGCGGTTGACGTTGTGGATGGCGTAGGTGGCGGACTTTTTCTTGCGTGCGGTAATCGCAGGCAGGCAGTCGGCCACCATTTTTTCCGCCAGCTCGCCCTTGTCGAACGAGGGGTTGCGATCCTGCTGGGCGAAGTGCGGCGCGTCGGCGGGAATGTCGCCTTGCGACAGCAGCACATCGAGCTTGAGCTTTTTCTGCCTGGGCGTTTCGCCTGCCAGCAATTCCAGCAAATCCGTGCGGCCAATCAGGTCGGTCAGTTTGCGGACGCCCAGTTGCGCCATCAGCTCGCGCGTTTCCATGGCCATGAAGGTGAAGAAATTCACCACCATGTCCGGCAGGCCGATGAAGTGTTCCTTGCGCAGTTTGTCGTTCTGCGTCGCCACGCCGGTGGCGCAGTTGTTCAGATGGCAGATGCGCAGATACTTGCAGCCCAGCGCGACCATCGGGCCGGTGCCGAAGCCAAAACTTTCCGCGCCCAGAATCGCCGCCTTGATGACATCGAGTCCGGTTTTCAGGCCGCCGTCGGTTTGCACGCGAACCCTGCCTCTTAAACCATTGGCGCGCAATACCTGCTGCGCTTCACTCAAACCCAGTTCCCACGGCGTGCCTGCGTATTTCACCGAGGTGAGCGGCGATGCGCCCGTGCCTCCGTCATAGCCGGAAATGGTGATGAGGTCGGCGTAGGCCTTGGCCACGCCCGCGGCCACGGTACCCACGCCGGGTTCGGCCACCAGCTTGACCGAAACCTGCGCGGCGGGGTTGACCTGCTTCAGGTCGTAAATCAGTTGCGCCAGATCTTCGATGGAATAAATGTCGTGATGCGGCGGCGGCGAAATCAGCGTGGTGCCGGGCTTGCAGTGGCGCAAGGAGGCAATGGTGGCGGACACCTTGTCGCCGGGCAACTGGCCGCCCTCGCCGGGCTTGGCGCCCTGGGCGATCTTGATCTGCAAGACTTCGGCATTGACCAGATAAGCGGGCGTGACGCCAAAGCGGCCGGAAGCCACCTGCTTGATCTTGGACATTTTGACCGTGCCGTAACGCTTGGGGTCTTCGCCGCCTTCGCCCGAGTTGGAGCGGCCGCCGATGCGGTTCATGCCTTCGGCCAGGGCTTCGTGCGCTTCGGGCGACAGCGCGCCCAGCGACATGCCGGCAGAGTCAAAACGCTTGAGGATGTTTTCGATCGGCTCGACTTCGTCGATGGCAATCGGTGTGCCACCGAATTTCACCTGCATCAGGTCGCGGATCATGGCGACCGGGCGGGTGTTCACGGTTTCGGAATACTTCTTGTATTCGGCGTAATCGCCTTTCTGTACCGCCTTTTGCAGTTGCTGCACCACGTCCGGGTTGTAGGCGTGGAATTCCTCGCCAAACATGAACTTGAGCAGGCCGCCCGCAGGCAGGCGCTTCATCGGGTTGTAAGCGTTTTTGTGCAGCTGCTGCAGGTCGGCCTGGAAATCGGCAAAATCCGCACCGGACACGCGCGACACCGTGCCCTTCAGGCACAGATCGACCACCTCTTCATTCAGCCCCACGGCCTCGAACAGTTGCGCGCCGCGATAGCTGGACACCAGCGAAATGCCCATCTTGGATAGCACCTTGTAGATGCCCTTGTCCATGCCCTTGCGGTAGTTGGACAGCGCCTTGTCCAGCGCGGTTTTGCATTCGCCGGATTGCACCAGATCGGCAATGACCTGATAGGCCAGGTACGGGTACACGGCGGTTGCGCCGTAGCCGATCAAGCAGGCGTAATGGTGCGGATCGCGCACGCTGCCGGTTTCCGCAATGATGTTGGCATCGCAGCGCAGACCTGCGTCGATCAGCGCGTGATGCACCGCGCCCACAGCGAACAGCGCCGGAATGGGCAAGGCATTCTTGTCGATGGCGCGGTCGGACAGCACCAGAATCACCGCGCCGTTTTTCACGGCGGCCACGGCGTCGGCGGCCAGCTTTTCGGTGGCGGCCTTGAGATTGAGTTTGGCCGCATCAAAATTCAGCGACAGCGTGGTGCTCTTGTAGGCGGCATCGGTCTGGCTGGTAATGGCCGCAAATGCGGTTTCCGACAACAGCGGCGAGCTGACTTCCAGCCGGTGCGCGTGCGCTCTCGATTCCTTGAACAGGTTGCGCTCGGGGCCAAAGCAGGTGGCCAGCGACATGACGATGGCTTCGCGGATCGGGTCGATCGGCGGGTTGGTCACCTGCGCGAATTGCTGGCGCAGGTAGTCAAACGGCGAGCGCACTTTCTGGCTCAACACCGCCATGGGCGTGTCGTCGCCCATCGAGCCGATGGCTTCCTGGCCGTCTTCGGCCAGCACGCGCAGGATGGAGTCGCGTTCTTCCAGGCTGACGTTGAACAGTTTTTGATGCGTGAGCAGCGACGCGGCATCCATGCGTTGCATATCACCATCAGGATACGCGCCAAACTCCAGCTTGGTCGCTTCTTTCAGCCAGTCACGATAGGGGTGGCTGGATTTCAGCTCGGCGTCGATGTCTTCCGGCAGCAACAGCTTGCCGGTTTGCAGATCGGCGGCCACCATCTGGCCGGGACGCACGCGACCCTTCTTGACCACGTTTTCCGCGCCGTAATCCCATACGCCCACTTCCGAGGCGATGGTGAGAATGCGGTCTTTGGTCAACACCCAGCGCGCCGGGCGCAGGCCGTTGCGATCCAGCGCGCAGACGCCATAGCGGCCATCGGTCATGACCAGTCCTGCGGGGCCGTCCCAGGCTTCCATGTGCATGGAGTTGTATTCGTAAAAGGCGCGGATGTCGGGATCCATGTCCTCGACGTTTTGCCACGCCGGCGGCACCAGCAGGCGCACGGCGCGGAACAGGCCGGTGCCGCCCATGACCAGACCTTCCAGCATGTTGTCCAGCGAACTGGAGTCGGAACCGTCGGTGTTCACGATCGGGCGCACGTCATCCATGTTGGGGATGAGGTCGGACTCGAATTTCATCTCGCGGGCGCGGCTCCAGTTGCGGTTGCCCTGCACGGTGTTGATTTCGCCGTTGTGCGCAACAAAGCGGAACGGCTGCGCCAGCCGCCACTGCGGCCAGGTGTTGGTGGAGAAACGCTGGTGGAACACGATCAGCGACGAGGCAAAGCGATCGTCGTTGAGGTCGGGATAGAACACCGGCAAATTCTCCGGCATCACCAGACCCTTGTAGGAAATCACGCGCGAGGAGAACGTGGGGATGTAGAACACCTTGTCGCCAGCCAAGGCCTTTTCCGTGCGGCGGCGGGCAATGTAGAGCGCGCGCTCGAAATGCTCTTCGTCAATGCTGTCCGGGCAGTTGACGAAAATCTGCTCGATCACTGGCAAGGAAGCCAGCGCATATTCGCCGCACACCTTGGTGTTGGTAGGCACGGCGCGGAAACCGGCGACGCTGAGTTTTTGCGCTTGCAGCTCGCGGGTCAGCGTGTCCTTGGCGGTGTTGCGCGTGGCTTCATCCTGCGACAAAAACACCAGCGCAGCTGCATAACGTTCGGTCAGCGTAAAGCCCGCTTCAGTTGCGACCGCGCGCAAAAAACCATCCGGCTTCTTGAATAGCAAGCCGCAGCCGTCACCTGACAGCCCATCAGCGGCAATCGCGCCACGGTGGGTCATGCAACCCAGCGAGTGAATCGCGCGCTGCACCAGCAAATGCGAAGGCTGGTTGTCCATCTGCGCAATCAGGCCAAAGCCGCAGGAATCCTGTTCAAAATCCGGAGAGTAAAGCGTCCCCTCCAGCCACTGTTGTCTGTTCATGGCATCCACGTTAATCACTGCGAAAACCCGCCCGGAAATTCGGGCGAAAAGGGGGAACATTCTAGCGCCGTAAGCTGTGGAGGGCAATTAGCGCAGGGAAGCCCGCCGGAATAGCCATGTGCATGGCAAGGGTTATGCACAGAGTATAGGTGGCGGCGCAACTGGGCGCGGCTGATCCCGTTCTTCGACTACCCGCCGGAGATCAGGAAGGTGATCTACACGACCAATGCCATCGAGTCGGTGAACATGAGCCTGAGGAAACTGACCAAGAACCGTGGCTCGTTCCCGAGCGACGAGGCGCTGCTGAAGCTGTTCTATCTGGCACTGCGGAACATCAGTCAGAAATGGACCATGCCGATCCGGGATTGGAAAGCTGCGCTGACCCGATTTACCATCCAGTTCGAGGAGCGACTGCCTCAGCTGTGAATGAAACACCGTTTACACAAATATCGGACAGACCCGCTAGCCAAGCCGTCCATATAGTCTGCGCGGTGGTTTGCTCGATGGGGATGAGCGTGTTGTTTAATATCCGCGTAGGATCGATTCGGTTCGCTTCGGGTTTTGGCGGCAATCCAGAATCCGCCATATTTCGATGTGTTCTCCGTTTATCTTGTAATAGATTGCATACGGAAACCGTTATGACAGGGCGCGGAATTACCCAAAAAGACGCACGTGAACACCTGCATGCAGAAGCAGAGACTCGATGTCGGAAAATAACGTGTCCAGAAAATATGCGCCTAATCCGGATTGCTGCTGTTCGTAAAAATCCCTGCCTGCCCGGAGATCGTCAAAGGCGAGGGTGAGAATGCGGATTTTCATGTGCTGCTTTGACGGAGTCGTTCCTTGGCTTGATTCCAGTCCAGAAACCCGGCATCGCCGTTTGCGACGGCTCTTTCAGTTTCTTGCAAGCTCTTTGCATGCCAGGCCGGGGATTCGATACCTTCCGCATCTTGGGTAAGTTCATCCCAAAATTGTTCAATGAGGCGAAGCTTTTCAATACGGGAGAGGGTTTCGGTGGCGATTAACATGGTCTTTCCCTTTGGTGGTGAGCAAGCTGTCTAAGGACGGGACGAAATCATTGTATCCGCCTTTGATGGTAGTCAACAGTGGATAAGTCTGGCCCTTCCGCCGATAAAAACATTTTAATCTTCCCCCAACCCATTGTTATAAGGGAGGTTAGACTGTCCGGTCAGGCCATTGGCGGTCCGGGGTGAGGCGGCAGCAAATGCCCGGTCTTGCTTACTGCGGGGCGGTCGGGGATAATCGCCAGCTCCGTCCGGATGCGGCCTCACAAAGGCAAGTCATCTGGCAGGCGCGGTTCACCCTTGCGCCAGCAGCGCGTCTTACCCTTGGCGTGCCTCAGTAACTGAATGTGATTTCGTTGAAGATTCAGGTCTGTTCTGCCACCCGGCATATCCTGCCCGGCGTGGGAATCGCCCTGAATTTTTAGCGTTTAGAATTGAGGACAATATGGCAACACGTACCGATCTCGCCAACGCCATCCGCGCATTGGCAATGGATGCAGTTGAGAAGGCCAAATCCGGCCACCCCGGCGCGCCCATGGGTATGGCGGAAATCGCCGAAACCCTTTGGAACCATCACCTGCGCCACAACCCCGCCAATCCCAAGTGGTATGACCGCGACCGCTTTGTGCTGTCCAACGGCCACGGCTCCATGCTGATTTACGCGCTGCTGCATCTGTCTGGCTACGATCTGGGTATCGAAGACCTCAAGCAGTTCCGCCAGTTGCATTCCCGCACCCCCGGCCACCCCGAGTACGGCTATGCGCCCGGCGTGGAAACCACCACCGGCCCCTTGGGTCAGGGCATTACCAACGCCGTGGGCATGGCGCTGGCTGAAAAACTGCTGGCCGCCGAGTTCAACAAGCCCGGTCATGACATCGTCAACCATCACACCTATGTGTTCCTGGGTGACGGCTGCATGATGGAAGGTATTTCCCACGAAGCCTGCGCGCTGGCCGGCACCTGGAAGCTGGGCAAACTGGTGGCCTTCTGGGACGACAACGGCATCTCCATCGACGGTCATATCGAGCACTGGTACACCGACGACACCGCCAAGCGTTTTGAAGCCTATGGCTGGCACGTCATCCCCAACGTGGACGGCCATGATGTGGTGGCGCTGGAAAAGGCCATTACCGAAGCCAAGGCCGAAACCGGCAAGCCCACGCTGATCTGCTGCAGGACGATTATTGGCAAGGGCGCACCCAACAAGCAGGGCGGCCACGACTGCCACGGCGCGCCGCTGGGCGACAAGGAAATTGCCGCCGCGCGTGAAACCATCGGCTGGCCGCACGCCCCGTTTGAAATCCCCGCCGATGTGTATGAAGGCTGGGATGCCAAGACCAAGGGCAAGGGTCTGGAAACCCTGTGGAACAACAAGTTTGCCGAATATGCAGCCGCCTACCCCGCAGAGGCCGCCGAATTCGAGCGCCGCATGAACGGCGAACTGCCGCTCAACTGGAACAAGCACGTTGCCGACAAGCTGGCCGCCATCAACGCCAAGGCCGAAACCGTCGCCACCCGCAAGGCTTCGCAGATTGCCATCAACGCGCTGGCTTCCGCTCTGCCGGAATTCGTCGGCGGTTCTGCCGACCTGACCGGTTCAAACCTGACCAACTGGGAAGGCTGCCACCCGATTCGCCACGGCAACCCCGGCAACTACATCAGCTATGGCGTGCGCGAGTTCGGCATGTCGCACATCATGAACGGCATGGCGCTGCATGGCGGCGTGCTGCCCTTTGGTGGCACCTTCCTGATGTTCTCGGAATACGCCCGCAACGCCATCCGCATGTCGGCGCTGATGAAACAGCGCGTGATCTATGTGTTCACGCACGATTCAATCGGCCTGGGCGAAGACGGCCCGACCCACCAGCCAGTGGAGCAGACCGCCACCCTGCGCATGATCCCCAACATCGACGTCTGGCGTCCCTGCGACACCGTCGAGACCCTGGTCGGCTGGGCGCACTCGGTTGAGCGCACCGACGGCCCCACCTGCCACATTCTCTCTCGCCAGAACCTGCCGTTCATGGCGCGCGATGCCGCCACCATGGAAAACATCAAAAAAGGTGGCTACGTGCTGAAAGATGCCGCCAATGCCAAAGCCGTCATCATCGCCACCGGCTCCGAAGTCGAGCTGGCGGTGAAGGCGCAGGAAGCCCTGGCTGCCGAAGGTATCGCCGTGCGCGTGGTGTCCATGCCCTCCACCAATACCTTCGACCGTCAGGACGCTGCCTACCAGGCCAGCGTGCTGCCCAAGGGTCTGCCGCGCGTGGCGGTGGAAGCTGGTGTCACCGGCTTCTGGCGCAAATACGTAGGTCTGGAAGGCGCGGTTGTCGGCATCGACAGCTTCGGCGAATCCGCTCCGGCGCCCGCGTTGTTCAAGCACTTCGGCTTCACGCCGGAGAATGTCGCGGCTGCGGTGAAGAGCGTTCTGTAATTCACAAAGAGGGCGCAGAGGGTGCGGAGTAAATCTTCATTGATTTTCCTCAGCGTCCTCCGTGTCCTCTTTGTTAACGGTTTTGTTTTTATCTAGGAGACTGAAAAATGGCTATCAAAGTTGGTATTAACGGTTTTGGCCGCATTGGCCGTATGGTGTTCCGCGCTGTAACCAAGGATTTCCCCAACATCGAGATCGTTGCCATCAACGATCTGCTCGACGCTGACTATCTGGCCTACATGCTGAAGTACGACTCCGTGCATGGCAACTTCAAGGGCAGCGTGTCCACCGAAGGCGGCAACATGGTCGTCAACGGCAAGAAAATCCGCCTGACCGCCGAGCGCGACCCTGCCAACCTGAAGTGGAACGAAGTGGGCGCCGACATCGTCATCGACTGCACCGGCTTCTTCCTGACCACCGAATCCTGCGAAGCCCACATCAAGGCGGGCGCCAAGAAGGTCGTGCAGTCCGCGCCTTCCAAGGACAGCACCCCCATGTTCGTGTACGGCGTCAACCACGAAACCTATGCTGGTCAGGCCATTGTGTCTGCCGCCTCCTGCACCACCAACTGTCTGGCGCCCGTCGCCAAGGTGCTGCACGACAACTGGGGCATCAAGCGCGGCCTGATGTCCACCGTGCACGCTGCCACCGCCACCCAGAAAACCGTGGACGGCCCTTCCGCCAAAGACTGGCGCGGCGGCCGCGGTATTCTGGAAAACATCATCCCGTCTTCCACGGGTGCGGCCAAGGCCGTTGGCGTGGTGCTGCCCTCGCTGAAAGGCAAGCTGACCGGCATGGCGTTCCGCGTGCCCACTTCCGACGTGTCCGTGGTTGACTTGACCGTGGAACTGGAAAAGCCCGCCAAGTACGACGAAATCTGCGCGGCGATGAAGAAGGCCTCCGAGTCGGGCGACATCAGCAAGACCCTGGGTTACACCGACGAGAAAGTGGTTTCTACCGACTTCCGTGGCGTGGGCTTCTCTTCCATTTTCGATGCCGAGGCCGGCATCGCGCTGGACGACACCTTCGTCAAGGTGGTTTCCTGGTACGACAACGAGTACGGCTACACCTGCAACATGCTGCGTCTGGTTGAGCACGTAGCCAAGTAATTAGTAAACAGTGCGCTGTGAACCGTGAACAGGTTTTTTTGATCACGGCTTACGGCTCACCGTTCACTTCTGGTAAGTCGTAAGACCTGGGCGGCAAGCCGTCCAACTCTTACCGCTTAAATCATCTCAGGAGTAAAACATGCCCAAATTCATTCGCATGACCGATCTCGACCTCGCAGGCAAGCGCGTGTTCATCCGCGCCGACCTCAACGTGCCGGTCAAGGACGGCAAGGTCACGTCCGACGCGCGCATCACCGCGTCCATGCCCACCATCGAGCACTGCATCAAGGCAGGCGCCAAGGTCATGGTCACGTCGCACCTGGGTCGCCCCACCGAAGGCGAGTTCTCCGAAGAAAACTCCCTGAAGCCGGTGGCCGACGTCATGTCCGCCAAGCTGGGCAAATCGGTGCGCGTGGTGCGCGACTGGGTGGATGGTGGTTTTGACGTCGCTGCCGGCGAAGTCGTCCTGCTGGAAAACTGCCGCATCAACAAGGGCGAGAAAAAGAACGTCGAAGAAACCGCGAAGAAATATGCCGCCCTGTGCGATGTGTTCGTGATGGACGCCTTCGGCACCGCGCATCGTGCAGAAGCCTCCACCTACGGTATCGCCCAGTTTGCGCCGACGGCCTGTGCCGGCCTGTTGCTGACGGAAGAACTGGACGCGCTGGACAAGGCGCTGGCCAGCCCCACCCGTCCGATGGTGGCGATTGTGGGCGGTTCCAAAGTTTCCACCAAGCTGACCGTGCTGGAATCCCTGTCCGAAAAAGTCGATCAACTGGTCGTCGGCGGCGGCATCGCCAACACCTTCCTTGCCGCCATGGGCAAGAACGTCGGCAAGTCGCTGTGCGAACATGACCTCATCCCGACTGCAAAAATGCTCATCGAAAAAATGGCTGCGCGTGGTGCCTCCATTCCCATCGCCGTCGATGTGGTGTGCGGCAAGAAATTTGACGCCAACGAACCCGCCGTGCTGAAAGACGCGGGCGATGTGGCAGACGACGACATGATTTTCGACATCGGCCCCAAGAGCGCGCAAGAGCTGGCCGACATCATCGCCCGCGCCGGCACCATCGTGTGGAACGGCCCGGTCGGCGTGTTCGAATTCGACCAGTTTGGCGAAGGCACCAAAACCGTGTCGATGGCGATTGCCAATGCCAAGGGCTTCTCGCTGGCAGGCGGCGGCGACACCATTGCCGCGATCCAGAAATACGACATTTACGACAAGGTGAGCTACATCTCCACCGCAGGCGGCGCTTTCCTCGAATACCTGGAAGGCAAAGTCTTGCCCGCCGTGGACATTCTGGAGAAGCGGGCCGCCGGTTAACGGCGGCAGTAAGGGGTAAGGCATAAGGGGTAAGGCGTGAAAACCACGGTTTGATCCCGCCCCTCACCTCTCACCCCTCACCCCTAACGAACACATATGATTCGAAAAACCAAAATCCTCGGCACCATGGGTCCGGCCTGTTCCGACCCCAAGGTGCTGGACAAAATGATGGAAGCCGGACTGGATGTGGTCCGCTTGAATTTTTCTCATGGCTCCGCGCAAGATCACATTGATCGCGCCGAGCTGGTGCGCCAGCTGGCGCGGGCGCGCGGGCGCGCCATTGGCGTGCTGGCCGATTTGCAAGGCCCGAAAATCCGTGTCGGAAAATTCAAGAATGGCAAGATCACCCTGGCCAAGGGCGACAAGTTCATCCTGGATGCCGGCTGCAAGGAAGGCACGCAAGAGCGCGTGGGTCTGGACTACAAAGACCTGCCCCGCGATGTGGCGCGCGGCGCTACGCTGCTGCTGGATGATGGCCGCATCGAGATGTGGGTGGAAAAAGTCGAAGGCGACGAAATCCATTGCACCGTGGTTCAAGGCGGCGTGCTGTCCAACAACAAGGGCATCAACCGCAAGGGCGGGGGACTCTCTGCTGCCGCGCTGACAGAGAAGGACATTGAAGACCTGAAAACCGCCGTCGAGCTGAAGGCGGATTACATCGCCATCTCTTTCCCCAAGACCGCTGCCGACGTGCGTCAGGCGCGCGAGCTGGTCAAGGCGGCAGGCGGCAAGAGCCTCATCGTTGCCAAGATCGAGCGCGCCGAGGCCATTGATAACCTCGACGAAATTCTCGACGAAGCCGATGCCATCATGGTGGCGCGTGGCGACCTGGGTGTGGAAGTTGGCGACGCCGCCGTACCCGCATTGCAAAAGCGCATGATTCGCATGGCGCGCGACAAGAACAAGCTGGCCATCACCGCCACGCAGATGATGGAGTCGATGATTACCAGCCCGATCCCCACGCGCGCGGAAGTGTCCGACGTGGCCAACGCCGTGCTGGATGGCACCGACGCGGTAATGCTGTCGGCGGAAACCGCTGCCGGTGAATATCCGGTTGAGGCGGTCGCCGCCATGCACCGCGTCTGCCTGGAAGCCGAAAAAGAAGCTCAGCCGTACATCGGCGAATCGCGGCTGAACCGCAGCTTTTTGCGCACCGATGAATCCATCGCCATGAGCGCGGCCTACACCTCGCTGCACATGAACATCAAGGCCATTGCCGCTTTGACCCAAAGCGGATCAACCTGTCTGTGGATGTCGCGGCACAGCACCCATGTGCCGATCTACGCCTTGACACCCGAGGTGGAAACCCGTAGAAAAGTCACCCTGTTCCGTGGCGTTTACCCCATCAACTTCAAAATCGGCAAGGACAGCGACCGCGAGGATCTGCTGGAAGCGGCCGAAGAAGAATTGCGCCGCCGGGGCGCCGTGCGCGAGGGTGATCTGATCATCCTCACCATCGGCGAACCCATCGGCACGAGCGGCGGCACCAACACCTTGAAAATCGTCAAGGTCGGCGCCCGCAAGAAATGATTTTTTAAATAGGAGAGAAACATGGCATTGATTTCCCTGCGCCAACTGTTGGACCACGCCGCTGAAAACGGCTACGGCCTGCCCGCTTTTAACGTCAACAACATGGAACAGGTCAAGGCGATCATGGAAGCCGCCGCCGCGGTCGATTCCCCCGTCATCCTGCAAGGTTCCGCCGGTGCGCGTTCCTACGCCGGTGAGCCTTTCCTGCGCCACCTGATTCTGGCGGCGATCGAAATGTACCCGCAGATTCCCATCTGTATGCACCAGGATCACGGCGCATCGCCCTCGATCTGCTTCCGCTCCATCCAGTCCGGCTTTTCCTCGGTCATGATGGACGGTTCGCTGAAGGAAGACGGCAAGACCCCTTCCAGCTACGAATACAACGTTGAAGTCACCCGCAAGGTAGCCGAACTGGCCCACGCCTGCGGCGTTTCCGTCGAAGGCGAACTGGGCTGCCTGGGTTCCCTGGAAACCGGCAAGGCCGGCGAAGAAGACGGCCACGGCGCCGAAGGCACCCTGGATCATTCCATGCTGCTGACCGACCCTAACGAAGCCGCTGATTTCGTTTCCAAAACCAAGGTCGATGCACTGGCCATCGCCATCGGCACCTCCCACGGCGCCTACAAGTTCACGCAAAAGCCCACCGGCAAAGTGTTGCGTATCGACCGCGTGAAAGAAATCCACGCCCGCATTCCCAACGTACACCTGGTCATGCACGGCTCCTCCTCCGTGCCGGAAGACTGGCTCGCCATCATCAACAGCTACGGTGGCGACATGGGCCAGACCTACGGCGTGCCGGTCAGCGAGATCGTCGAAGGCATCAAGAGCGGCGTGCGCAAGGTCAACATCGACACCGATCTGCGCATGGCTTCCACCGGCGCCATCCGCAAGTTCCTGTCCGACGACAAGAAGAACTTTGACCCGCGCAAATTCCTCAAGGAAGCCACCAAGGCCATGAGCGACATCTGTAAAGCCCGCTACGAAGCCTTTGGCGCTGCCGGCATGGCCAGCAAGATCACCAAGGTCTACAGCCTGGAAGACATGCAGAAGCGCTACGACAAGGGCGAACTGGATCCCAAGGTCAACTGATTTTGCCTTGCCCCAAAAAAGCGGCCTGCGGGTCGCTTTTTTGTTGTTTATAGCCTTGGTCAAGACACTGTAAACAACGTGGTATATTATCAAAACCTGATTTACCGAAAGCGTTTACCGAAAGCCAATCATGCAGATTAAGAAAAGTTTGATCGTGTTGCTCCCGTTCATGACCATGGCGGGCTGTGCCACACAACAAAACCTGGATGCGCAGGCGAGTGATGCCAGCCGTCAGCTTGGCGATCTGCGCGCGCAGCAGACCAGTTTGAATGCGGCGCAACAAAAGCTGGAATCGCGCCTGGCGGCAATCGAGGCGGCACAAGCAGGCATCATGGCGCGTGATGGGAACATCGCCTCACTGAAGCAGGATATGGGCAGGATGGACGCTCGTCTGGCTGGTTTGAATGCGCAGATGGAACAGAGCCAGGGCGCAATTGCCAAAGCGCAGGAAACGGCTGACGATGCGATCAAGATTGCGCGTGACAGCCGCAGCGTGGCAGGCAAGGTGGTGGATACGATTACCTTGAGCGAGGACATGGTGTCCTACAATTACGAACAGCCGGAACTGACCGCTAGCGGCAAAGCCGCGCTGAATGCGCTGATTGCCAGAACACAGCCGCTCATGCCGCACGCCTTCATTGAAATTATCGGCTTTACCGACAATGCCAGCCTGTCCAGCCAGAATCGCAAGATTGCGCTTGAGCGGGCAGAATCGGTGCGCCGTTATCTGCGTGAAGCGGGGGGTATTCCGCTGCACCGGATGGCGTCGATTTCCTACGGTGATCTGCAACCCCTGGCTCGCAATGACACCATGCTGTCACGCAGCCAGAATCGCCGCGTGGTGGTGC
Source organism: uncultured Thiobacillus sp. (assembly GCA_964442685.1). Lineage (GTDB taxonomy): Bacteria > Pseudomonadota > Gammaproteobacteria > Burkholderiales > Thiobacillaceae > UBA6918. The sequence goes on along the minus strand of CAYTZP010000036.1, from coordinate 3,941 downwards.
AGGTGCTGAAGTAAATCGCGGGTTGTCTGTTTGTTGATCCGCGAAGGACGCGAAGAAGCGCGAAATAAACCAGCGGTTTTGGTTTTTCTTCGTGTTCCCTCGCGGATAAAAGAATCAAACCTCAGGCGGCAGCTGCGCTGCGCTCCCCTGCCTTTCCGCCACCAGGGTGTGAATGCGGCGTGAGTCTGCACGCAATACGGTGATTTTCAAGCCGTCAAATTCGATGAATTCGCCGCGCTTGGGCAGGCGACCAAATTTACTTAACACCAGCCCGCCGACGGTATCGTAATCCGCATCCTGAAACGCCGCACCAAGCACTTCGTTAAAGTCGGCAATATCCGTCGTGGCCTTCACCCGGTAACGTCCAGCCTTGTCGAGAATGATGTTGTCTTCGGTTTCATCAAAGTCATACTCGTCCTCGATGTCGCCGACAATCTGCTCCAGTACATCTTCAATCGTCACCAGGCCGGCCACGCCGCTGTATTCGTCCACCACAATTGCCATGTGGTTGCGGCTGGCGCGAAACTCCTTCAGCAGCACGTTCAGCCGTTTGGCCTCCGGGATGAAAATCGCCGGGCGCAAAATGTCGCGCATATCCAGTTCCTCACCCAGTTGCAGCCTTAGCAAGTCCTTGGCCAGCAGAATGCCCAGAACATTGTCCTTGTCGGCATCAATCACGGGAAAACGCGAATGCGCAGCCTCGATTACGCGCGGCAGGAAATGCGCGGGCGACTCGCTGATATCCACCACATCCATTTGCGAGCGGGGAATCATGATGTCACGCACCTGCAATTCGCCAACCTGCAACACGCCCTCAATCATGGCCAGCGCATCGGCATCCATCAGGTTGCGCTCGTAGGCGCCATGCAGAATTTCAATCAGTTCCTCGCGATCTTCCGGTTCGCGGGAAAGTAAGGCAGACAGGCGTTCCAGCCAGTTCTTGTGCGATCGACTACTGTCGGCGTCCATTGAGTTGTTGCGTAGTGGATAAAGCCAAACCGCCGGTGCTGCACCAGTCTGACTTGGCTTTATGCGCTAGGTAAAACGCCGACTCGGGCGTTGCCACAAAATTCACACTTTCAATGACTGCGTCATTGAGCGTAGGGGTCATTAAACCGCAAGGCACGCATAATTTCCACTTCCAGGCTTTCCATCACCCGCGCATCGGCGTCGGTTTCGTGGTCAAAGCCCTGCATGTGCAGTACGCCATGCACGCAGAGGTGGGCATAATGCGCCAGCAGGGTTTTGCCCTGCTCTTGCGCTTCTTTAGTCACCACCGGCGCGCAGATGACCAAATCGCCGCTGATCAGGCCGCCCTCTTCACCGTAGGCAAAAGTCAGCACATTGGTGGCGTAATCCTTGCCGCGAAAATCGCGGTTGAGCGCCCGTCCCTCCTCCACATCGACAATACGCAGGGTCATGGCGGCAGGCGCAGACAAGGCAGCGCGCACCCAGCGTCTGAACTGATGCCGGGTGGGGACGCCCGCCGCCGCAGAGGCGTATTGCACGGCGAGCGAGAATTTCGGCTGAGATTCCAGCTTGCGCTTCATCCTTCACTCCTCGCCTGCTTTTTTGCATACGCTTCGACAATGCGCGCCACCAGCGGATGGCGCACCACGTCATCCTTGGTGAAATGATTGAAGGCAATGCCGCGCACATCGCCAAGAGTGCTCTCGGCCTCTTTCAGGCCGCTTTTCACGCCCTTGGGCAGATCAATCTGGGTAATGTCGCCAGTAACCACCGCGCGTGCGCCAAAGCCGATGCGCGTCAGAAACATTTTCATCTGCTCGGGCGTGGTGTTCTGCGCTTCGTCCAGAATGATGAAGGCGTGGTTCAGGGTGCGCCCGCGCATGAAAGCCAGTGGCGCAACTTCGATGGTGTTGCGCTCCATCAGCTTCATCACCTTGTCAAAGCCCATCAGGTCATACAGCGCGTCGTACAAGGGGCGCAAATACGGGTCAACTTTCTGCGACAAATCGCCGGGCAGAAATCCCAGGCGTTCGCCTGCTTCCACCGCCGGGCGTGTCAGCACAATGCGTTTCACTGCATCACGTTCCAGCGCATCCACCGCGCAGGCCACGGCCAGATAAGTTTTGCCAGTACCGGCAGGGCCAATGCCAAAGGTAATATCGTGAGAAAGAATCTGTTCGAGATACGCCACCTGTCCGGCGGTGCGTGGTTTCAGGTCGGCGCGGCGCGTGCGCAGCAAGGGGCCGGCTTCTTCTTTCGCGCCGCGCGCCAACTCCACCAGCCCAAGCTGCAAGTCGTCCAGGCCGAGTTCGCCGTGCGATTTGTTATAGAAATGCTCCAGCGCCAGCAGAGCGGATTCGGCTTTTGCGCCAGTCACGCTGAAACGGCTGCCGCGGCGGCGAATAAGCACATCGTAAGCCGACTCGATCTGACGCAAGTTTTCGTCCAGCGGGCCGCACAGATTGGCCAGCCGATGGTTGTCCACCGGCTTGAAATCAATTTCGAAAAGTTCAGGCATGTTCAATCGGCGATGACAATTTCGCCGCGCAGGCTGTGCGGAAAGGCTTCTGTGATGCGGACTTGAATGAAATGGCCGATCAGTCGCGGATTGCCCTTGAAGTTGACGATGCGGTTATTGTCGGTGCGCGCCATCAACTCGTCGGCATCCTTTTTGGATACGCCTTCTACCAGCACGCGCTGGGTAGTGCCCTGCATGGACTTATTGACGGCCTGCGCCGCTGAGCTGATCGTAGCCTGCAAGCGTGCAAGGCGCGCCTGCTTCACATCATGCGGCACATCATCGGCATAATCCGCCGCTGGCGTGCCCGGGCGTTTGCTGTAGATAAAAGAAAACGAAGCGTCGAAACCAACTTCGTCGATCAGCTTCATGGTGGCCTCAAAATCGGCCTCGGTCTCGCCAGGAAAACCAACAATGAAATCCGACGACAGACAGATATCCGGTCGCGCGGCTTTTAATTTTCGCGCCAGGCTCTTGTATTCCAGCGCGGTGTAGCCACGCTTCATCGCCGCCAGAATGCGGTCGGAACCAGCCTGCACCGGCAAATGCAAATGCGACACCAGCTTGGGCAGGCGGCGATAGCAGTCAATTACACGCTCGGTCATCTCGCGCGGGTGGCTGGTGGTATATCTAATTCTCTCAACGCCGGGAATCTCATGCACCATTTCCAGCAGAAAGGCGAAATCGGCCACTTCACCATCGTGCATCCTGCCGCGATAGGCATTGACATTCTGGCCCAGCAAGTTGATTTCCTTCACGCCTTGTGCAGCCAGACTCGCCACTTCGCTAATGACATCATCAAACGGGCGCGACACTTCCTCGCCGCGTGTGTAAGGTACCACGCAAAACGTGCAGTATTTGGAGCAGCCTTCCATGATGGAAACAAAGGCGGTGGCACCCTCAACCTTGGCAGGCGGCAGGTGGTCAAACTTTTCGATCTCGGGGAATGCAATATCCACCTGCGATTTGCCAGAGGCGCGTTTCTTTGCAATCAGCTCTGGCAGGCGGTGCAAGGTCTGCGGGCCAAACACCACATCCACATACGGCGCGCGCGACACGATGGCCGCACCTTCCTGCGATGCGACACAGCCACCTACACCGATAATCAGATTCGGGTTCTTGGCCTTCAGCCCGCGCACGCGACCCAGATCGGAAAACACCTTTTCCTGCGCCTTCTCGCGCACCGAACAAGTGTTGAACAGAATCACATCGGCATCATCCGGACTGTCGGTTTTTTCAAAGCCGTCAGACGCGCGCAAGACATCCGCCATCTTGTCCGAGTCATACTCGTTCATCTGGCAGCCAAAGGTTTTGATATAGACTTTTTTCATGATGCGCCGGGCAGTTATTGGACTGAGGGCGAAGAGAATGGGGGTTGGTGGTGATGGGCAGAATCGAACTGCCGACCTGTGGGTTATGAATCCACCGCTCTAACCGTCTGAGCTACATCACC
>CAYTZP010000035.1:0-20777 GCA_964442685.1 uncultured Thiobacillus sp. | reverse complement strand
TTTCCTGCAACCCGTCCAGTGGAGCCACTTCGGTGGCCCCGAGTTGTTTCAGGCGGGCGATAGCCTGTTCCACCAGAATTTCCGGGGCTGAAGCCCCGGCGGTGATGCCGATACGGGTTTTGCCTTCCAGCCATTGCGGCTGGATGTCGCTGGCTGAGTCCACCAGCCAGGCGGGGATGCCAAGGTTTTCTGCCACTTCTCGCAAACGGTTAGAGTTGGAGCTGTTGGGCGAACCGACTACCAGCACGGCATCGCATTCTGCGGCCAGTTTCTTGACCGCATCCTGGCGGTTTTGCGTGGCGTAGCAGATGTCGTCCTTTTTCGGGCCGACGATGTGGGGAAATTTCTGCCTCAAGGCAGTCACTACACGCGCGGCATCGTCCACGGAGAGCGTAGTCTGGGTGACGTAGGCCAGCTTGTCCGGGTCGCTCACCTGCAAGGCGGCGACATCTTCCGGGGTTTCCACCAGATACATTCCGCCTTGACCTTGCCCCATGGTGCCTTCCACTTCGGGGTGGCCTTTGTGGCCGATCATGATGATCTCAAGCCCCTTGTCGCGCATTTTGGAAACTTCGACATGCACCTTGGTTACCAGCGGACAGGTGGCGTCGAATACATTGAGACCGCGACGTTCAGCCTCTTCCCGTACCGCCTGCGATACGCCGTGCGCGCTGAAAATCACGGTCGCGCCAGTTGGCACTTCGTCCAGCTCTTCAACGAACACAGCGCCTTTTTGTTTGAGGTCGTTGACCACATAGGCGTTATGCACGACTTCGTGGCGCACGTAAATCGGCGCGCCGAATTTTGCAAGTGCACGTTCGACGATGGCGATGGCGCGATCCACGCCGGCGCAAAAGCCGCGTGGGTTGGCAAGAAAGAGGATGGGGGTGGGGAGCATGATCTGGTTTGTGTGGGTTTGGTTGAGTCTGTGGGTTTTACCCCACCCTAACCCTCCCCTGCAAGAGGGGAGGCGCAAGTGCCAATATGTCAATGAAACTCCCTCCCCGCTCGCCGGGGAGGGTTGGGGAGGGGTAAAGAGCTTACCCAATCCGTTCAATTTCCACTTCAAATTCGATCGGGCAGTCGGCTAGTGGATGGTTGAAATCGACTTTAACGCCGCTTGCGTCGATTTGCAGTATTGTGCCCGCCAGGCTTTGTCCGTTGGGCAGGGAAAATTCCACATACGCGCCTTGTTCCAGCGCCATGCCTGCGGGAATATCCTGCTGGCTGATGGTTTGAATCAGCGCATCGTTATGCGAGCCATACGCCTGCCAGGGCTCCAGCAGGAATACATGCCGCTCGCCGGGCTTGATGCCGATCAGCCATTGTTCCAATGATTGAGCCAGCGTGCCATCGCCAACGGTAATGGTGTCAGCGTCAGCCTCGTCAAAGTTGGAAATGACTTCTGTGCCGTTTTTAAGCCGGATGGCGTAGCGCAGGGCGATGCGGTCGCCTGTGGAAACCTGGCGGCTCATGATTTTTGCCGGAAACCGTCCCAAATCAGCAGCACCGCGCCGACGGTAATGGCCGAATCGGCGACGTTAAAGGCGGGGAATGACCAGGTTTGAAAGTGGAAATAAAAAAAGTCCACCACGAACCCATGCCAGAGCCGGTCGAATACATTGCCCAGTGCGCCGCCCAGAATCAAGGCCAGGCTTATGGACATCAGCGGTTGATCGTGATGTTTGCGCAGCAGGTGCAGGATGAAAGCACTGGTTGCCAAGGCAATCGCAAGAAAAAACCAGCGTTGCCAGCCGCCCGCATCGGCCAGAAAACTGAAGGCCGCGCCGGTGTTGTGCACATGCACCAGGCTGAAAAAAGAAAAGACCGGAATCATGGAATGAAATTCCATGCCCAGAAACACGGCCCATTTGGTGATCTGGTCCACCGCGAAGACCAGCGCGGAAATCCACAGCCACTTATGCATGGTTGCGCGCCTCACCCGTGCCAAACAGATTGCTGACGCAGCGTCCGCACAGTTGCGGGTGGTCGGCATTGGCGCCGACATCTTCGCGCACATGCCAGCAGCGTTCGCACTTTTGATGCGGGCTGGTGATGACGGTAATGCGGTCTTTTTCTGCGGCCACCAATTCAACCCTGGAGGTGATCAGCACAAAGCGCAAATCGTCACCCAGTGAAGCGAGCAAGGCGTGGGTGTCGGGTTTTGCGTGGAGGATAACCTCGGCCTGCAAGGAGGAGCCGATTTGCCCGGCGCTGCGGGCGACTTCCAGTTCTTTCAACACCTCGGCACGCAGGGCGCGAATGCCATTCCAGCGGGCAATCAGGACAGGCTCGTTAGCTTGCGCGGGCAGATTGTGCCAGGTTTCAAAAAACACGCTGCTGTCCCCGCGGGTCAGCACGCCATGCACTTCCTCGCCGGTAAAGCTGAGAATGGGCGCCATCAGCCGCGTGAGCGCATGGGTAATGTGATACAGCGCGTTTTGCGCGGCGCGGCGCGCGCGAGAATCCTTGGCGGTGGTATAGAGCCGGTCTTTCAGGATGTCGAGATAAAACCCGCCCAGATCCTCGGAGCAGAAGGCCTGCAATTTTTGCGCGACCAGATGGAATTCGTAGGCGTTGTAATGCGCGGTCAGATCAGTCTGTAATTGGCGGGTCATGGCCAGCGCGTAGCGGTCGATTTCCAGCCATTCTTCCACCGGCAGTGCGTGTGCTTGCGCGTCGAAGTCGTCGGTGTTGGCCAGCAAAAAGCGCAGCGTGTTGCGCAAACGCCGATAGCTTTCCACCACGCGCTTCAAGATTTCATCCGAGATGGACAACTCGCCAGAATAATCGGTGGTTGCCACCCACAGCCGCAAAATATCCGCACCGTATTGATCCATGACTTTTTGCGGCGCGATGACATTGCCCTTGGACTTGCTCATCTTGTGGCCTTTGCCATCGACCACAAAGCCGTGGGTGAGCAGCGCCTTGTAGGGCGCATGGCCGTCGCTGGCACAACCAGTCAGCAGTGAACTCTGGAACCAGCCGCGATGCTGATCCGAGCCTTCCAGATATAAATCCGCCGGGTGGGCAAGTTCGGGTCTTTGTTTCAGCACCGCAGCGTGGGTGCTGCCGGAGTCGAACCACACATCCAGCGTGTGCGTGGATTTGTGGTATTGGCTGGCATCTTCCCCAATCAACTCCGCCGCATCCAGCGCAAACCACGCCTCGATGCCGGCTTGTTCAACCTTTTTTGCTACCGCCTCAATCAGCGCATCCGTGCGCGGATGCAGCTCGCCGGTTTCCTTGTGTGTAAACAGGGGGATCGGCACCCCCCAGTTGCGCTGGCGCGAGACGCACCAATCCGGACGGTTTTTGATCATGGCTTCCAGCCGCGCACGCCCCCAGGCCGGGAAGAACTGCGTATCGTCCACGGCTTTCATGGCAGATTCGCGCAGGCTCTTATTCCCCTCTCCCTCAGGGAGAGGGGTTAGGGGTGAGGGTGAAATGTGTGCTGAGTGCGAAGACTCTCCCTCACCCCCGCCCCTCTCCCGCTGGGAGAGGGGGGCAGGCGGCATGGTTGCTTTGGGCGTGGAGCGAATGTCCATGCCAATAAACCACTGCCGCGTGGCGCGGAAAATGATCGGCGTTTTGTGCCGCCAGCAGTGCGGGTAGCTGTGCTGCAATTTGGCGTGGGCAAACAACGCGCCCTTGCTTTCCAATAGCGTCAGGATTTCCGGGTTGGCTTCCCAGATGGTTTTGCCGCCCACGTCCGGCGTGCTGGCGTAAAACCGCCCGTCGTCGCCCACGGGGTTGTCCACCTTCAGGCCATAGCGGCTGCCCACCACATAGTCTTCCAGGCCGTGACCCGGCGCGGTATGCACCAGACCCGTCCCCGCATCCAGGGTCACGTGGTCGCCCAGAATCACCGGCACCTGGCGCGGCTGGAAGGGGTGTTCCAGCATCAAGCCTTCCAGCACCTTGCCGGGGAAATCCGTGACGACTGTACTGGTGAGGCCGTAGCGTTCCAGCGTGGCCTTGGCCAGGTCGCGCGCCAGAATCAGCAGACCTTTTTCGGTGTCGTGCAGTTCGTAGGCAAATTCCGGGTGCACGGCCACGGCCTGGTTGGCAGGCAGCGTCCAGGGCGTGGTGGTCCAGATAATGGCGAACACGGGTTTGTCCGCCAGTACGGTGTGCAGGCGTTTATTCAGCTCGGCAACATCCGCTGCCTTGAAGCCGACATCAATCGCGGGCGAGGTCTTGTCTTCATATTCCACTTCCGCTTCGGCCAGTGCCGAGCCGCAATCCACGCACCAATGCACCGGCTTGGCGCCCTGATACAAATAGCCTGCGCGGTAAATGTCGCCCAGCACGCGGATGATGTTGGCCTCGGTGGCAAAATCCATGGTGCGATAGGGATGCTGCCAATCGCCCAGCACGCCCAGGCGGATGAAATCAGCTTTCTGGCGTTCAACCTGGCTGGCGGCATATTCGCGGCACAGCTCGCGGAATTTGGCCGGCGGCAGATTCTTGCCGTGGGTTTTTTCCACCATCAGTTCGATCGGCAGACCGTGACAATCCCAACCCGGCACATAGGGCGCGTCAAACCCGGCCAGTGTCTTGGCCTTGACGATGATGTCCTTGAGGATTTTGTTGACGGCATGGCCAATGTGAATATCGCCATTGGCATAGGGCGGGCCGTCATGCAGGATGAACTTGGGTCGGCCTGCGGATTTCTCGCGGATTTGCCGGTAACGGTTTTTTTCTTGCCAGTTTTTCACCCAGCCCGGTTCGCGCTTGGCGAGATCGCCGCGCATGGGGAAGGGTGTGTCGGGCAGGTTCAGCGTGTCTTTGTAATCAGCCATATCAGTAAAAAATCGTTCACCACAGAGTCACAGAGTCACAGAGAAAATCAAAACCATTCATCAGGAAGCCCTCTGTGTCTCTGTGTCTCTGTGGTTAAAAAATGTTTTTGCGTTTTCAACATCCAGGTTGATCTGGGCGATAAGCGCGTCAAGGCCGGGATATTTTTCTTCGTCGCGCAGTTTTTGCAGAAAATCCACGCGCAGCCTGCGGCCATATAAATCGCCCTTGAAATCGAAAATGAACACTTCCAGGGTGGGGCGGCCGTTTTCTTTCACGGTGGGGCGTGTACCCAGGCTGCATACGCCTTGCAGCGGCGAGCCGTTCAGCCCGCAGACTTCCACCGCAAAAATGCCGGACAGCGGCGGGCGGTTGTGTTGCAGCTGGATGTTGGCAGTAGGAAAACCGATTTCGCGCCCCAGCTTGTCGCCATGCACCACGCGCCCGGAAATGCTGTAAGGCCGTCCCAGCAATTGCGCGGCGGCGGCCATGTCGCCGGCGGATAGCGCCTCGCGCACTGCCGTGCTGGAAGAACGCCCGCCGTTGACCTGCACGGTTGGCAAAAACTCGGCTTCAAATCCAAGCTGCTGCCCGGCTTGCTTGAGCAGCGCAAAATCTCCAGCGCGTTTTGCGCCAAAACGGAAATCGTCGCCCACCAGAACCCATTTGGCGTGCAGCGTATTGATCAACACCTGCTGGATGAAATCGGCAGGACTAAGCGAAGAAAACCGCTGGTTGAAGCGGCATACATGCAGGCGGTCAATCCCGGCGGCGCGGATCAGTTCGGCTTTCTCGCGCAGGCTGGACAGCCGCGCCGGGGCATTGGCGGGTGTAAAGAATTCGCGCGGGTGGGGTTCAAACGTCAGCACGCAGCTTGGCAGGCCGCGCTTGTTCGCCTCGTCTTTCAGCCGCGCGAGCATGGCCTGATGGCCGCGATGCAGGCCATCGAAATTGCCGATGGTGACGACATGAGAAATGCCAAGTGGAAAAAGGCCGTGCGAAACGTGCATGAATAGGAACAGAAAACGCCAAAGCCCGTTATTTTAGCTGTTAATCGTGGCGAGTAATCATGACGAGTCAAGCCGCCTTGCGGTAAAACTGCGCGGGGCGGATGCCCATGAGCCAAAGCGCGGCGAAATACACCGAAGCCCCCAGCGTGATGACCCATAGCAAGCGCAGCGCACGGTGCAGAAAGCCGGGCTGCATCCATGCGGCATCCGAACCATAGGCCAGCATGATGGCGCCGCACATCATCAGCACGGCCAAGATGATCTTGGCAAGGAAAGCAATCCAGCCGGGCTGCGGTGAGTAGATGCCGTGCTTTCTCAACAGAAAATACAGTGCTGCGGCGTTCATGCAGGCGCCAAGGCCAATGGCCAGCGCCAGCCCTGCGTGTTTGAACGGGCCGATGAACAGCAGGTTCATGATCTGTGTGGCAATCAGCGTAAAAATGGCCACCTTGACCGGGGTGCGGATGTTCTGCCGGGCGTAAAAACCCGGCGCCAGCACTTTGATTAGAATCAGACCCAGCAGACCTAACGAGTAGGCCATCAATGCCTGGCGCGTCATCCAGAGGTCATGCGCAGTGAATTCGCCGTATAAAAACAATGTTGCTATCAGCGGTACGGCCAGCACGGCCAGCGCAGCGGCGGCGGGCAGCGCCAGGAGCAGCGTCAGGCGCAATCCCCAGTCCAGCAGCCGCGAGTATTCTACGGGTGAGTCGTCGGCATGGTGTTTCGCCAGCGAAGGCAACAGTACCGTGCCCAGGGCCACACCCAGCATTCCGGTGGGAAATTCCATCAGGCGGTCGGCGTAATACAGCCAGGACACACTGCCGGTATCCAGAAATGAAGCGAAAATGGTGTTGATGAGCAGGCTGATCTGCGCCACGGATACGCCCAAAGTAGCCGGACCCATCAACAGCAGAATACGGCGCACGCCAGGGTCGGAAAAATCGAGCGTGAATTTTGGCAGCATCCCCAGCCGGCGCAGGGCGTAAAACTGCATGGAAAGTTGCAACAGCCCGCCCAGCAGCACGCCCCAGGCCAGCGCCAGAATCGGCGGATGAAAATACGGCGCGGCAACGGTGGCGGCCAGGATCATCGCCACATTGAGCAACACGGGGGTAAAGGCAGGCACGGAAAACCGGCTCCAGGTGTTGAGCACACCAGCCGCCAGCGCCACCAGCGACATGAAGGCAATATAGGGAAAGGTGATGCGGGTCAGCGCTACGGTTAAATCAAACTTGGCCGAATCATCGGCAAAGCCGGGGGCGCTGACATAAACCAGCAAAGGCGCGCCCAGCACGCCAATCAACGCTACGCCCGCCAGCACCAGACCCAGCAAAGATGCCGTTTGATTGACCAGGCGATGGGTGGCCTCGTCACCCTGCCGGTTTTTATATTCCGCCAGAATCGGCACAAACGCCTGTGAAAATGCGCCTTCTGCAAACAGGCGCCGCAACAAGTTAGGCAGCTTGAAAGCGATAAAAAAAGCGTCGGTCATCATGCCTGCGCCAAATGTGCGTGCAATCAACAAATCACGGACTAAGCCGGTAATGCGGGAAAGCAGGGTAAAACTGCTGATGGTGGCGATGGCTTTAAGCAGATTCATGCAGTGGTTGTGCGCTTGCGGAGCAGACTATTTTTGCCCTATAATCGCACGCTTTGTCGCAATCTGCACGCAGGTTGCCATACCCGATCACACAGGGCTGCCAGTGTTGAATACTCTGCAGCCAGCTTTCAGGAGTCCATTCAACATGGCAAACACCGTACAAGCGCGCAAGCGCGCACGCCAGGCAATTGCTCAACGTGCACACAACATGGCACAGCGTTCCGAGTTGCGTACCGCTATCAAAAAAGTTCGCGCAGCGATTGCGGCTGGCGACAAGGCGGCTGCTGCCAGCATTTTCCAGTCTTCTATGAGCGTGGTTGACCGCATTGCGGACAAACAGATTATTCACAAGAATAAGGCATCCCGCCATAAGAGCCGTCTGGCGCAGGCTATCAAGGCCATGGCCTGAACAAGCCGTGCCCGGGTAATGCTACAGCCAAGTCAGAGATGACTTGAGAAAATGCGCTGAATGTTAGTGAAAACGCCGCAAATGCGGCGTTTTCTATTGTTTGAGCATTATTTATTGCTTGTCAGGGCGGCTCTCGCAAGACCTGCTAAACTGACCGGGGTCTCTAAGCTGGTTAGGGTTTGTAGGGTTCGATGACCAGATCATTATCTTTGGCGAAACTTATCAGGAACTGCCACACCCGGCTATCAAGTTCTTCCAGTGCGTTATCTACGACGATGCTCTTTGTCCCCTGCACAATAGTGGGGTCAACATAGGGCGAGTAGTTGATGCGCGAGTCGATATCAAATGTCGACAAAATCCCCGAAAGGCGTTCAGCCCAGTCACTGGGGCGGAATGTCGCGCCTGCTGAAGTCACACCACGAATGAGCAACTGGCTGGCAGGCTGTTTTGGCATGGTATGTGCGGGGCTTTCTTTAGAAAGTTGGGGTTTGGCAACTGTTGTTGACAAATTTTAGCACGCAGTCCCATTCCGGTATTAATGGTGAGTACTGCGCTGACCGGGGGCAGGACTTGCCATAGAGCATGGTTTGAGGCGATACTCCTATGCCCGAGTAAAATCATCAACTATTCGAGGACTTGCTGCCTGCAACAGGTGGCCGAAATTCTAACTTTGTCATGCTGGAGGAAAACTAATTGAAAAACCCGCTCGATTCCCTTTGGGGTACTGTGATTGCCGGTCTGGTGTTGACCGTTGTTTTATATGTGTTTGCTGGTAACTTTATGGGCGGCGTTGCCGGTTTCCCGACCAATGCAGACTTTGCTGGCGGGATTTTCCGCTGGGTGCATTTCATGGCTGGCGTGATGTGGATCGGCTTGCTGTATTTCTTCAACTTCGTGCAAGTGGCTGCACTCAAGGATGCGGGTGCTGACGGTACTGCCGCCGGTATCACCAAGCATGTCGCCCCGCGCGCGCTGTTCTACTTCCGCTGGGCGGCGGTTGTAACCTGGTTGGCAGGTGCTGCGCTGCTGGGTGAGCATTTTGTTGCTGCTTTCACTTTGCAAGCCGGTTTTGCCGGGATTGGTCTGGGTGCCTGGCTGGGCACGATCATGATTTTCAACGTTTGGGTGCTGATCTGGCCTAACCAGCAGAAGATTCTGGGCATGAAGCCTGCTTCTGATGAAGAGAAGGCCAAGGCGCGCCGCGTGGCCTTCCTGGCTTCTCGCACCAACACCATGTTGTCCATGCCCATGCTGTTTTTCATGGGTGCGGGCGTTCACGGCATGGGGATGTAAGCACGCAAAGACCCGCGATATAATCGCGGGTATGGTTGGACATACGGCGGCCTAGGCCGCCGTTTTGTATTGCTGATTTGTCTTTGCCGCTGGCTGGTCATTGCTGTTACGGTTGGCAGCGTGCGGGCGATTCGGCTTTTATTTTAAATTTAAGGGAAGTGTGCCATGTCGCACCTGATGAATACCTATGCACGCCAGCCTGTGAGCTTTGTCCGCGGTGAGGGCGCTTATGTCTGGGACGAAAACGGTAAGCGTTATCTCGATGCCGTGGCTGGCGTGGCAGTAAACACGCTGGGTCACGCGCATCCGATGCTGGTCAAGGCCATCGCCGAGCAGGCAGCCACATTGATTCATACCTCTAATCTGTATGGTGTGAAACGTCAGGAAGAATTGGCCGACAGACTATGCGCGCTTTCCGGCATGGACAAGGTGTTTTTCTGCAACTCGGGTTGCGAAGCCAACGAAGCCGCAATCAAGCTGGCGCGTTTGTACGGTCATAAAAAGGGCATCGCCAATCCGACCATTATCGTGACTGAAAAGTCCTTCCATGGCCGCACCATGGCGACGTTGTCGGCGACTGGCTCACGCAAGATTCAGGCGGGGTTCGAGCCTTTGCTGTCCGGCTTTGCGCGTGTGCCGTTCAATGACATTGCAGCGATCCGGCAGGTAGCCTCAGCCAACAAGGATGTGGTGGCGGTGCTGGTCGAACCCCTGCAAGGCGAGGGCGGCATCAATGTGGCGGCGCAGGAATATCTGGCCGAGCTACGGAAAATTTGTGACGAGTTCGGGCTGCTGATGATGCTGGACGAGGTGCAAACCGGCATTGCCCGCACTGGCGCCTGGTTTGCGTTTCAGCACAGCACGGTGCTGCCGGATGTCATGGCGCTGGCCAAGGGTCTGGGCTCGGGTGTGCCAATTGGCGCCTGTTTGGCGCGCGGCGCTGCGGCCGAGGTGTTCAAGCCCGGCACTCACGGTTCTACATTTGGCGGCAATCCACTGGCCTGCGCGGCGGCGCTGGCGACTTTGCAGGCAGTTGAGCAACTCGGGTTGCGTGAAAACGCAGCCAAGGTGGGCGAATACATTCGCACCAAATCAAGCGCCATACTGGCAAATCAACCTGGTGTTATCGAGATTCGCGGACAAGGCCTGATGATCGGTATTGAACTTGATCGTCCCTGTGGCGAGATTGTGAGCCGGATGCGCGAGCGTGGATGTCTGGTCAATGTGACGTCGGACAAGGTGATCCGTCTGGTGCCACCCTTGATCTTTAGCCAGGCCAACGCAGATGAATTGCTCGCTCCGCTGGCCGAGGAAATCAAGCACATGCTGCAAGGGGATTCCCTGGCTGCCTGATATCAGGCCGGTAACGGAGAGTGCCATGACCAAGGCGATGATCAAACATTTTCTGCAATTCAAGGACTTTACGCGGGACGAGCTCGAATACCTGTTCGATCGTGCGCGGGTGATCAAGAACAGATTCAAGCGTTACGAGAAATACCACCCGCTTGAAGACCGCACGCTGGCGATGATTTTCGAGAAAAGCTCGACGCGCACCCGCCTGAGTTTCGAGGCGGGGATGCATCAGCTGGGCGGCGCGGCGATTTATCTCAACACGCGCGATACCCAGCTGGGGCGGGGCGAGCCGGTGGAAGATGCGGCCGAGGTCATCTCGCGCATGGTAGACATCGTCATGATCCGCACTTTTGAGCAGGACATCATCGAACGCTTTGCCAGGCATTCCCGCGTGCCGGTCATCAACGGGTTGACCAACGAATACCACCCCTGCCAGATACTTGCCGACATTTTCACTTTTCTTGAACATCGTGGCGCGATACAGGGCAAGACCGTAGCCTGGGTGGGCGATTCCAACAACATGTGCAACACCTGGCTGCAAGCGGCAGAGGTGCTGGATTTCAATGTGCATGTCTCCACCCCGCCTGGCTATGAAGTGGAACCCGAGCGTGCCGGTTTGTACGGCACCAGCCATTTTGAAAGCTTTGCCGATCCGATGGAAGCCTGCAAAGGGGCAGACATGGTGACGACGGATGTGTGGACCAGCATGGGTTTTGAAGCAGAAAACGAAGTGCGCAAAAAAGCCTTTGCCGACTGGTGTGTGGATGCGGACATGATGAAAATGGCCGCGCCAGATGCGCTGTTCATGCACTGCCTGCCCGCCCACCGTGGCGAAGAAGTCGAGGCCGAAGTGATTGACGGGCCGCAAAGCGTGGTGTGGGACGAGGCGGAAAACAGGCTGCACGTTCAGAAAGCATTGATGGAATACCTGCTACTCGGAAAACTGGAAAACTGATTACATGAACATCGCCTATTTCAAGGATGTGGACATTTTGTACTTTGAAGTGTTGCCGCAAACTGCCGCGCATTCGTGGGAGGCGCAACCCGGCATCAACATCAATACCGCAGAAGACGGGCGCATTGTCGGCATCGAAATCGAAAATGCCACGGATCGGGTGGATATGAGCGTGCTGCGTGTGGGCAATTTCCCCGGCATCGTCCACACCGCCAAGGGCTCGACCCAATAACCCTACCATCTACTCAACAAGCAGAATTCGTATCATGAGCGCAATCAAGAAAGTCGTGCTGGCCTATTCCGGCGGCCTGGATACTTCGGTCATTCTCAAATGGCTGCAAGACACCTATCAATGCGAAGTTGTCACCTTTACCGCCGACTTGGGTCAGGGCGAGGAACTCGAACCCGCGCGCCAGAAGGCGCTGAAATTCGGCATCAAGCCGGAGCAGATTTATATCGACGATCTGCGCGAGGAGTTCGTGCGCGATTTCGTGTTCCCGATGTTTCGCGCCAACACGGTTTATGAAGGCGAATACCTGCTCGGCACCTCAATCGCGCGTCCGCTGATCGCCAAGCGTTTGATCGAGATTGTCAACATGACCGGCGCGGATGCCATCTGCCACGGCGCGACCGGCAAAGGCAACGATCAGGTGCGTTTCGAGCTCGGCGCTTATGCGTTGAAGCCTGACATCAAGGTGATCGCGCCCTGGCGCGAATGGGATCTGCTCTCGCGTGAAAAGCTGCTGAATTATGCCGAAACCCACGGCATTCCCATCGACATGAAACACCGGCAGGGCGGCTCGCCGTATTCGATGGACGCCAACCTGCTGCATATTTCCTACGAAGGCCGCCATCTGGAAGACCCCAATGCCGAGGCCGAGGAGGAGATGTGGCGCTGGACGGTGTCGCCGGAAAAAGCGCCGGATGCGCCCGAGTACATCACCCTGGACTATGTGAAAGGCGATGTCGTTGCGATTAACGGCGTGGCCATGAAAGCGCACGAAGTGCTGGCCAAGCTCAATGAACTCGGCGGCAAGCACGGCATCGGCCGCCTCGATCTGGTGGAGAACCGCTACGTTGGCATGAAATCGCGCGGCTGTTATGAGACCCCCGGCGGCACCATATTGTTGCGCGCACATCGCGCCATCGAATCCATCACGCTTGACCGTGAAGTCGCGCATTTGAAAGATGACCTCATGCCGCGCTACGCCAGCCTGATCTACAACGGCTACTGGTGGAGCCCTGAGCGTCATGCCCTGCAAGTGCTGATCGACCATACCCAGGCCAACGTCAACGGTTTTGTGCGGCTCAAACTCTACAAGGGCAATGTCATTGTGGTGGGTCGTGACTCGAAAAACGACTCGCTGTTCGATTCCACCATTGCCACTTTTGAAGACGATGCAGGCGCTTACGATCAGAAGGATGCTGGCGGATTCATCAAACTGAATGCGCTGCGTATGCGTATTGCCGCCAAACTTGATGCACGGAGAAAATAAACATGTCCCAGTTCGATAACATCAGCGTGGTCAAAAAGGCCAACGTCTATTTCGATGGCAAGTGCGTGTCGCACACCATCCAGTTTGCCGACGGCACGAAAAAATCCGTTGGCGTGATTCTGCCGTCCACGCTGACTTTCAATACCGGCGCGCCGGAGATCATGGAAACCGTTGCGGGCTCATGCAAAGTGAAAATGGCGGGTGAGAGTGAATGGAGAACTTACGGCGCTGGCGAATCGTACAGCGTGCCGGGCAACTCCAGCTTTGAAATCAGCGTGGAAGGCGAGCCTTATCACTACGTCTGTCACTTTGGCTGATTGTGCATGTATAAACTTGCGGTGCATCCCGATTGTTGTCTCGGCACAGCGCGCCGTCTGCCGTGCACTCGGGGTGTCCGCTACAGTTTCTTCGCTTGCAATAGATCATCATGACTACATTGGCTGTTGTCAAAAAAGATGGAGTGGTTGCCATTGCGGCTGATACATTGACCAAGTGGGGCAGCAATAAAGAGGCTGCGCCCTACATTGTCAATCACAGCAAGATGATCCATCTGGGTGATAGCTGGCTGGCGGTGACGGGTTACACAACCTTCATCCTGATTCTGAAAGATTATTTTTCCAATCCGCAAGTGATGGCGGATTTGAGTTCGGTCGGCGGGATTTTTCGCACCTGGCAGAATCTGCACGCCGCGCTCAAAGATCAGTATTTTCTCCAGTCGGGCGAGGATAAGGATGACGATCTTGAGTCCAGCCAGATGGATGTGTTGATCGCCAATCCGCGCGGCATATTCGGCGTGGCCGAGCATCGCTCGGTGCAGGAGTTCTCGAAATTTTATGCTTACGGCAGTGGCAGCGACCTGGCCATGGGCGCCATGCATGCGCTTTATGATTCGCCGCTGACTGCCGAGCAGATTGTGCGCCGGGCGATTGAAACCGCTGCTGAGTTTGATGATCGCACCGGCCTGCCAGTGGAAGTGAAAACCATCAATCTGTCCGGGATCTGAAATGCCAAGTTTTGATATTGTTTCTGAAGTCGACAAGCAGGAAGTCAAGAACGCTGTCGAACAAACCAACAAGGAAGTCACCAACCGCTTTGATTTCAAAGGCTCTGACGCGCGTGTTGAACAGTCCGAATATGTGCTTACCGTATTTGCCGACACCGAGTTTCAGCTCGATCAGGTGCAGGATGTGCTTGGGCAGAAACTGATCAAACGCGGCGTGGACGTAAAGTGTCTGGAAACGGGTGATGTGCAGAAAATCTCCGGCAATAAGGTCAAACGCGCAGTGACGGTTAAAACTGGCATAGAAACAGATCTGGCGAAGAAAATCGTCAAGCTCATCAAGGACAGCAAACTCAAGGTGCAGGCCAGCATACAAGGCGAGACCGTGCGCGTTTCCGGAGCCAAGCGCGACAACTTGCAGGAAGCAATCGCGCTGATGCGTAAATCCATTAGCGATTTTCCGCTGCAATTCAATAATTTCAGGGATTGAATCATGCCCAGCTATCCGGGCTTTCTCGACACAATGACCACGCCTCGCATGCGATGCATGGCAGATGCTGTGGTCGGGGACGGCAAAATACTTACTTCGCGCGGGCCGGGTACGGCGATGGATTTTGCGTTGGCCTTGATTGAGACCCTGAGCGGGAAAGAAAAACGCGATCAAATCGAGGCCGGATTGGTGCGCGCTGCTTCCTAGGCGGTTCGCCGTTTGGTATGCTGAAACCTCGAAGCAGGTTTTGACCGAGCTACCCCCCAGGGACAAATCGACAACAGTAGACTCGCATGTTTATTCGGGAAATTATCTCGCACAAAGGTGGCGACGAGATTTTCAGCATTACGCCGGAAGATGATGTAGCCATGGCAGTCGAGCGTCTGGTTGCGAATGATGTCGGATCGCTTGTGGTCAAGAATCCCAAGGGTGAGATGGTCGGTTTTCTGACCGAGCGCGACATCATGAAGGGGATGCGGCGTCAGGGGTGCTCACTCAAGGACAGCAAGGTGGCGGATATCATGATCACCGAGCCTGTGGTGGCCACACCGGAAGACACCATTGATTACGCGCGCGATGCCATGACCAAAGCGCGCATCAGTCATCTGCCCGTGCTGGACGGCACAAGCTCGTTGGAGTGATTTCTTTTTACGACGTGGCTAAAGCCTGTCTGCGCGAAGCCAATTTCGAGAACAGTCTGTTGAAGCGTTACATCAAGAACTGGCCGGAACAGGGTTAGTCGTGCAACGCTCAACCAGCGGTCACCGCGCTCAGCGGATACTTTCCAATGTCCGCTGCTTGATAAATATCTCCGGTTTGATCAGCGCATAGCCTTGCTGTTGCCAGTGCGCCAATTCGGTTATGGCATTGGGCACGACTTCGATAAAGTCGTGGAAATCCTGGAGCGAGTAACCAAAGTCTTCTGCGGCCAGGCCGCAGACCTTGAACTCAACCCCCAAATCGGCGTAATAGCGCATACGTTCGACAATGTCCTGATATTTCTGTTGGTGATGCTTGGCGACGGTGACAATTTCCGTGCCATGAATGACAACCTTGATGTCCAGCTCTTCTGGGGCGTAGTTGTATGGCGCATCTTGCAGGGGGTTCATCAAAGACCTTACCCAGAATAATGCGCTGGCCATTTTCTCGGGCTGATCAAGATAAAACTCGAACACTACTTTTGCCGGCTTGTAGGGCGTTTGCACCCATCTGCCCGCAGACATGGCGGGACTGCATAACAAAAGTGCCAGAAACGCAATAATGATCTTGAACATAGCGTCTGCCAGACGGGACAATGGGATACGCTCAATATAGGCGATTACGGGCGTTTTCAACCAACACCCCCTGGAAAAACGCCAGCCTTCGGCGATCAATCCTTTCGGCTTCTACTGCCTGCAAAATGGCGCATCCTGGCTCATGCTGGTGGCTGCAATTGCGAAAACGACATTGACCTAGATAAGGCCGGAAATCCGGCATGGCAGACTCAAGCGCGGTCTGATTGAGGTGCGCAAGCGCAAATTCCTGAAATCCGGGGGAATCCATGACAGCAGTATTTTTGTCCAAACGGTATAGCCGGGTATCGGAGGTTGTGTGTTTGCCGCTGTCCAGCGCTTCGGAAAAACTATTGATGCGTGCCGCTGCTGCCGGGATCAATTGATTGAGCAGGGTGGATTTTCCCATGCCGGATTGCCCGGTCAGCAATGTCAAATGTCCGCTTAAATACGGCAGAAGGGTGCTTGCATCGGATAGTGCAGACAGGGAAACAATCCGGTAGCCCATTGCAGCATATGGGGAAAGCGCCGCTAGCGTAGCCAAGTGTTCCGGCAAGTCCGCCTTGTTTGCGATAACCAATACCGGCAGCTGCTGGCTTTCCGCTGCAATCAGACAGCGTTGCAACAAATCCTCTGACCAGCTGGGGCGCGAAGCCAGCACAATGGCGACTTGTGTGGCATTGGCGGCGATGGGCTTGGTTTTGAAAGCGTCCGAGCGGAAAAACAGACTACTGCGCGGCAATGCACGCTCGATGATGCCTTGGCGGGATGGCAAAATTTGAATTTCAACCACATCGCCACAGACAACGGCGCCTTTTTTGCCCTTGGTAACACAGCTTAAAGGCGGTTGGCCGCCAGGTTCGACAAGAAAATGGCGGCCATGCGCCGCCACAACCTGTCCTTGTATGTTTGTCGGGATCAATTCAAATTCGGTTCGGAAATGTTCATGGTATGCGGGATTTGACTTCGTTGGATAAGCTCAGTATCCGGTGTTTGAGTCGTTCAGAGTGCCTGGAGTATTCTCCGCCGAGCAATTGGGCCGCTTGTTCTTGCTCCCCGTCTTGATAAAGACGCACAACTTCAGCTGCCAATCGGTGAAATTCTGCATGCATGAGACGGACATCCTCGAATTTTGACGCATCTTGATAAGCCTGGCCATCACCATAAATCCACTGGCCTAGCGCACATTTGTTATCCATGCCGACATCGTCCGGACTCAACGTCTCCCCACTCACACCATCCAGCAGGTTCTGGAGCCGCTTCTTCCACATGACATGTGCGCCGATGATGCCCATCCAGTCCATACTTTGTCTCGCTTTTAGTGATATTCCCCTACTGTTACGGAAAATACGGCGAAAGGTTAAAGCATTGTTAACTGTAGGTGGTTGTCATCAGATTTCAAACAGTGCATCCACCTTGGCGGCGCATATAAAGTCGTTCTCGGACAAGCCATTGATTGCATGTGTCCAATACTCCACCTTTACCGTGTTATAGCCCACGATCAGGTAGGGGTGGTGATCCTCCCGGTGTGAAACCCACATCACGGCATTGGTAAATGCCTGGGTTTGATAGTGATCCTTGAACTTATACTCACGAACAATCTTGAGTCCGTCACGTGTCCATCCGGGCAAGCCCTTGAGTAAAGGGGTAATCTGGCTGTCGCCAAGAGGCTCTACGCCGCCCTCGCAGGGCGCACATTTTTTGCGGGTCAGGTTCTGGGTAATTTCGGACATGTTGTAACTTCTTTATTTGAAACGATAAAAAGTCTGATTCAGATAGGCAGCAACGTGCTGTTCCTCTTCCGGAAACCAGCCAGCCCCGGTGTTGGCGTTGCAGCCGGAAATTCTGGCTGCGAGTTGAGCCGGGGTTTTGATTTTGCGATCCGCGCGCGAATAAACCTGCGTGCCATGGCAGGCAAGACAACTCTTGTCGTGCAGGGTTTTGCCAACTCTTGGGTCTCCCTTGTCAAACGGGGCGGCCATAACGAGCGGGGAGAGTATTAGAAAACACATTGCGGACAGCAGCTTCATGTGGGGCTCCTTTAACGGGAATCGACCTTGTCATTATGGCTGCTGTTCCGTAATTCCTCTACCACTGCGACAATATGGGTTTTGAGATGAACAGTAAAAAATTATGGCCAAGAATGCCCTGAACCTGCTCTGGATCGATATGGAAATGTCCGGGTTGCAACCTGATACGGATAAAGTGCTGGAAGTGGCAATTGTGATTACCGATGCCGAGCTGAATGTGATTGCGGAAAGCCCGGTATTGGTCGTTCATCAGCCGGATGCAGTGCTTGATGGCATGGACAACTGGAACAAGGGCACACATGGCAAATCCGGCCTGATTGAAAAGGTGAAATCATCCGTTCTGTGCGAAGCAGAGGTGGAGGCGCAGATGCTTGCCTTCATCAAGCAGCATGTGCCAGAACGTACATCGCCCATGTGCGGCAATTCAATTTGCCAGGATCGGCGCTTCCTGGCGCGTCACATGCCCAAACTTGAAGCGTATTTTCACTACCGTAATCTGGATGTCAGCACGCTGAAAGAACTGGCAAAACGTTGGCGTCCGGGCTTGGCCGAAGGTTTCAAAAAAGCCAGCAAGCACGAAGCCCTTGCCGATATCTATGAGTCGATTGATGAAATGAAGTATTACCGCGAGCATTTCATCCAGCCCACGACAAGCAAAATCTGATTTTCTATGGACGCAATTAAGGCGATGCCTTGACAATGCCAGCGCGTCCTTCAGCTTGGTGGCATGAGACAGGGCAAGTTTCAAGCAAGTGAGCAAGAACATGCAGATGGTCGTGGTTGCATTACGTTATTTTTGGGCATTGCCAGCCAGTCTGGTCGGTATCGCTTTTGTGTTTTTGGCGTTGATCGGTGGCGGTAAAGCCAAGGTATATCATGGCGTATGCGAGGCCTATGGAGGTTGGCTCGGCAAGTTGCTCGCTTTCAGGATGCCATTCTCGGGCTCGGTGGCGGCGATCACGTTTGGACATGTGGTGTTGGGCGACTGCGAAAGGTCGTTGGACGCAACCCGTGCACATGAGCGTGAACATGTGCGCCAGTACGAGCGTTGGGGAATTCTTTTTTTCCCCGCTTACCTTATCGCCGGCCTCTGGGCATGGCTAAAAGGCGGCAACCCTTACCGCGACAATGTCTTTGAAATTGCAGCACGCAAGGCAGAAGTCACTGATCGGCTAAATGCGTGAATGATTCTTCCGCCGGAAGGCCGGTATCAGGGTCGATCCAGTCTGAAATGCCAATTTCTTCTTCGGCTTCCAGCAAGGACTCGACGGGCTCGTAGTCGCTCTCCGCGCTGTATCCCATGTCGTTGACAGCTTCCAACAAGGTGGCAAATGGGCCGTACTCACCACTGTTCTGCTCGTCACACCAATAAAAACCGTCCGGCCGCTCAATGATGCGGGTATGGTCATACTCCGAGGATGTTTCGGGGATGATTTGCTTGCTCATGCTTGCTACCTCCTTGCGCCAAGTATAGGAAGCAAAATGGCAATGCGTAAGTAAACTTCGAGCCGCGAAACGGCTCAGCGCCAGTGCGCACAATTGCCAACACTACAGCCTGCTTAGCAGAATTTCACTGATTTCATTGTCGGTCAGGACAATCGGGTTGGTTTTCATGCTGCTCCCCCGGCTGTTGGCGACAATGTTCGGGATGTCCTCCCGGGTGATGGCGTAAACCGATAAGCGGGGCAAATTCAGAAATTCGGTCCATTCGTGCAGGATATCGACCAACTTGACTCTTGCTTCTTCATCGCTCAAGTGAATGTCCTGCGCCATCATTCGACCCGCCTGTGCGTACTTTAGTAGAGCCTTGTTGCCTGAATCTCTTGCCATGAGTGCACGAATATTCATGGCGGTCGCCTCCGCTACCAGCGTGCCGCAAACTACGCCGTGCGGGATCGGGAAGAACGCTCCCAAAGGCGAGGCCAGGCCATGCACAGAGCCCAGGCCAACCTGCGCCAGCGTGATGCCAGACAAGAGCGCGGCATATGCCATGCCCGCCTGCGCTTCGTGTGCGGATGCGCCATCCTTGTACCAGGTTAGCAAGCTGTCGCGCACAGCTTTCATGCCAGACCACGCCAGTGCGTCAGTAAAACGGTTGGCCTTGCTGGAAACATATGATTCCAGCAACTGCGTGAATGCGTCCATGCCGTTGGCGGCGATAATGGCTGGCGGACAGGTTGAGAGCAAGTCAGGATCAATCAACGCAACGTCCGCAACAAGTTTCTCGTCACGGAAGGACTTCTTGAATCCAGCTGCGCCGTGCATCGACAGTACCGCATTTTTGGTCGCCTCTGACCCGGTTCCTGCTGTGGTCGGCACAGCAATAAAAGGTGTGGCAGGGCCTTGGTAGGGTAACTCTGGGCCAACACCTTCAAGATGATCCATGACGGAATTGCCGGGCTTGAGTAAACCGGCAATTGCCTTGGCTGCATCCAGTGCGCTGCCGCCGCCAATGCCGACGACCACATCGAATTGTTTGTCGTTGAATAATTGGACGGCGTGGTCAACCAATTTTGGCGAGGGTTCGCCTTCAACCGAAAACACCGAATACGAAATGCCCGAAAAATGCAGGTGCTCTTCAAGTTCGAGCCACTTTGCGCTCGCCAGGAAGTGTTTGGCACCAGTGACCAGCAAGACATTGCGACCATAATTCTGCATGAGCGTCACAAGTTGACGATACTCCCCGTGCCCGAAATGTATGCGGGGGATTCCTGATAAAGAGAAAGACAGCGTTTTCATATATGGATTAGCAAATAGTCTGGATAACCGGCATGAACAAAGTGTAATCGCCTTTATTCAAGTCGATCGCTTTGTCGGCAAGAGAGGGAAATAAGTGATGTTTGAATGATGTTTGTTTGACACGATGAAGAAAAGCTTGCTATAGTCTCGCTTCTTCGGACGCGGGGTGGAGCAGTCCGGTAGCTCGTCGGGCTCATAACCCGAAGGTCGTAGGTTCAAATCCTGCCCCCGCAACCAAACAGAAGTTATAAGCAAGTTTAATTTTTTAATAAAACTTCTTGACGCATTTGATGGTTTCTGTAGAATGCGCACCTCTTCGAAACGC
>CAYTZP010000034.1:0-21930 GCA_964442685.1 uncultured Thiobacillus sp. | reverse complement strand
CTAATGCAATTATCAGCCGCGCATATATGCAAAAATAACCAAGCACTAATGTTTCACGCGCTACAAGGAAATTCCGAGTTTTTCGACCAAAACCTGCAATTGCTCGGCATCAGCAAAACCCAGGGTAAGTCGCCCGCCGTTGCGACTCATGTGTACCTTGGCTTCCATGCCCAGGGTTTCGGACAAGGCTTCTTCCAGACGGCGAATATCCCGCGGCACGGATTTTTTCCTGGCCTTGGCATTGTCGCCTTCCTTGAGCTTGGCTGCACGGCGTTCGACTTCGCGCACCGATAGTCCTTTTTCCTCGATCTCGTGCGCCAGATCGCGCTGCTGGTTGGCGTGTAACGGCAACAGCGCACGCGCATGACCCATTTCGATCAAACCGGCAGTGAGCATGTCCTGCACCGGTTTGGACAAATTCAGCAGGCGCAATAAATTGGATACCGCCGCACGCGATTTGCCCACAGATTGCGCGACGGCATCGTGGGTCATGCCGAATTCCTGGATCAGGCGTTGCAGGCCGTGCGCTTCTTCGATGGCATTCAGGTCTTCGCGCTGGATGTTTTCGATCAGCGCCATCGCCGCTACAGCGTTCTCTGGAACGTCTTTCACCAGCACCGGCACTTCGGATAGCCCCGCACGCTGGGCCGCACGCCAGCGGCGTTCGCCGGCGATGATTTCAAACTGGCCGCCTTCGGCGCGCACCAGGATCGGCTGCATCAAGCCTTGTTCACGAATGGATTCGGCCAGCTCGTCCAGCGCGGTTTCGTCAAAATGCGTGCGCGGCTGATAGCGTCCCGGCTTCAACTGCGATATCGCCAGCGTGCGCAGTTCGCCCTTGTCCGCCGCCGTGCTGGTATCGCCACCCAACAGCGCGTCCAGCCCGCGGCCCAGTCCTTTCATCTTCACCATGTTGCGTTGCCTTTATTGAGTATATGTTTCCACGCCATAGCGTTGCAGGATTTCCTTCGCCAGTTCCAGATACGCCAGCGCGCCCTTGGACGAAGCGTCGTACACAATCCCCGGCAAACCATAACTCGGCGCTTCGGCCAGACGCACGTTGCGCGGAATCACGGTATTCAGCACCTTGTCACCAAAGTGATTCTTCAGTTCGCCCGCCACCTGTTGCGCCAGGGTCGAGCGTGGATCGAACATCACGCGCAACAGACCTTCGATCTCGATGCCGGGATTGAGCCGCTGTTTGACCTTTTTGATGGTGGCGACCAGATCGGTCAGCCCCTCCAGCGCGTAATACTCGCACTGCATCGGAATCAGCACGGCATGGGCAGCGGTCAGGCCATTCACCGTCAGCAGGTTGAGCGTGGGCGCGCAGTCGATAAGGACAAAATCGTACTCGTCTGCTACCTTAGCCAGCTGGTTCTTGAGGCGATATTCGCGCTGCTCGAAATCCACCATGTCGATCTCGCTGCCCGCCAGCTCGCGGTTGGACGGCACCACATCAAAACCGCCCTTTTCTGAACGGATGCGGCTATTGGTGATATCGGACTGCTCCAGCAAGACTTCGTAGGCGGTCGGCATGGCCGTGCGTTTTTCCACCCCCGCGCCCATGGTGGCGTTGCCCTGCGGGTCAAGATCAACCAGCAGCACGCGCTGGCCATGGCGCGCCAGCCCGCAGGCCAGATTGACCGCCGTGGTGGTTTTTCCGACGCCGCCCTTCTGGTTGGCGATAGCAAGAATTCTGCTCATCAATTTTCCATCAACATCCACAAAGAGGACATGAGGACAAGAGGCGCTCTGCATTCGGTTTCCCTCCTGCCCTCTTGTCCTCCTTGTTCAAACTGTTTAACCGCGCTCCATCTGCACCACGCAGCGCTCGGCATTCAGCCCCGGCACACGCAAATCAATCATCTCAGCCACCCGCACATCAGAAGGCAAGGCGGCAATTTCTTCCGCTGGCCGTTTGCCCTTCATCGCTGTCCAGCGCCCGCCGGGTTTGAGCAAATGCCGGGTCAAATTGACAAAATCGGTCAGGCTGGAGAACGCCCGCGACACTACGGTATCCGCCCCGCCCTGCAATACCACGTCTTCCACACGACGACCCTCCACACGCACGTTAGCAAGTGCCAACTCTGCGGCAACCTGGCGCTGAAACGCGGCTTTCTTGTCCACCGCCTCCACACTCACCAACTGCCAGTCGGGCCGAATAATCGCCAGCACCAAACCGGGCAAGCCCGCGCCGCTGCCCACATCCACCACCACCGGACCGCGTATTTGCGGCAGCACCGACAGGCTATCCAGCAGGTGGTGCGTGACCCATTCCTGCGGACTGCGCAAAGCGGTCAGGTTGTACACCCGGTTCCATTTGGCCAGCAGTTGCAGATAGGCCAGCAGTTTTTCCTGCCGGGCTGCATTCACATCCAGCCCCAGCGCGGCGATGCCCTGGGCGAGTTGTTGCGCCGGGGTCATGCGGTTTTCTGCGCCGGGTCAATGTCCGGTTTTTCCCTGAACCCGCGCTTGGCATAGATCAGCAGCACGGAAACCGCCGCCGGGGTGATGCCTTGCAGGCGCGAGGCCTGGCCCAGGGTTTCCGGCTGATGCTTGTTCAGGCGCTGGCGCACTTCGATGGATAGCCCGGCCAACTGCATGTAGTCGAAGTGTTGCGGCAGACGCAGTGTTTCCTGCTCGCGGTGTTTTTCGACTTCTTCTTTCTGGCGGTCGATGTAGCCCTGGTATTTGGCCTGGATTTCCAGTTGTTCGATGACCGGTTCTTCCTCAATGCCGGGCGCTCCACCGGGCAATTTCAGCAGATCGGCATAGCGCACTTCGGGGCGGCGCAGCAGGTCATACAGATTGTATTCGCGTTCGATGGCCTTGCCGAGGATGGTTTCAGCTTCGACAGCAGGCAGGGTTTCCGGGCGCACCCAGGTCGATTTCAGACGCTCGCTTTCTTTTGCGATGGCGTCCATTTTGCGGTTGAACGCCGCCCAGCGGATATCATCCACCAAGCCCAATTCCCGGCCTTTTTCGGTCAGGCGCGCATCGGCATTGTCTTCGCGCAGGGACAGACGGTATTCAGCGCGGCTGGTAAACATGCGATACGGCTCGGACACGCCGCGGGTGATGAGGTCGTCCACCAGCACGCCCAGATAGGCCTCGTGCCGCGCCGGATGCCAGCTGTCTTTTTCCTGCGCGAAGCGTGCCGCGTTCACCCCGGCCAGCAAACCTTGCGCCGCCGCTTCTTCATAGCCGGTGGTGCCGTTGATCTGCCCGGCAAAAAACAGCCCGGCGATGGATTTGGTTTCCAGACTCGCTTTTAAATTGCGCGGGTCGAAGTAGTCATATTCAATGGCATAACCGGGGCGCAGGATGTGCGCGTGTTCCAGGCCGGGTATGGAATGCACGGCAGCCAGCTGGATATCGAACGGCAGCGAGGTGGAGATGCCGTTGGGATAAACCTCGTGGGTGCTCAGCCCTTCCGGTTCGAGGAAGATTTGATGGCTGGTTTTGTCGGCAAAGCGGTTGACCTTGTCCTCGATGGACGGGCAATAACGCGGCCCCACGCCCTCGATCACGCCAGTGAACATCGGCGAGCGGTCAAAGCCGCTTTTGATGATGTCATGCGTGTGCTGGTTGGTATGGGTAATCCAGCACGGCAGCTGGCGCGGGTGCATGTCGCGATTGCCCATGAAGGAGAATACCGGCACTGGCGTATCGCCCGGCTGTTCCTGGCACTTGCTCCAGTCGATGGTACGGCCATCAAGGCGCGGCGGCGTGCCGGTTTTCAGGCGGCCAACAGGCAGATTCAACTCGCGCAGACGATGCGCCAATGATCGCGCGGGCGGGTCGCCCATGCGCCCGGCTTCATAATTGGACAGGCCGACATGGATCAGCCCGGCCAGAAACGTGCCCGCCGTCAGCACCACCGAGCGCGCCGAAAACTCGATGCCGAGCTGGGTTTTGACGCCGACGACGCGGTCGCCTTCCAGCGCCAGATCATCCACCGCCTGCTGGAACAAGGTGAGATTGGGCTGGTTTTCCAGGCGCGAGCGGATCGCGGCCTTGTACAGCACGCGGTCGGCTTGCGCACGGGTGGCGCGCACCGCAGGGCCTTTGGACGCATTGAGAATGCGGAACTGGATGCCCGCCTCGTCGGTGGCAATCGCCATCGCCCCGCCCAGCGCGTCCACTTCCTTGACCAGATGCCCCTTGCCCACCCCGCCGATGGACGGGTTGCAGGACATCGCCCCCAGGGTTTCGATGTTGTGGGTCAGCAGCAGGGTTTTTGCGCCCGCGCGCGCAGCCGCCAGCGCGGCTTCCGTGCCGGCATGGCCGCCGCCCACCACAATCACATCGAAACGTTCGGGAAATTTCATGCCGCGATTCTACGCGAAGCATGGACATGTTTCACGTGGAACCAGATTTCCCGGAACCGGATTTCTGTTTCAGCACATCGGCCACACGTTTTGCGATTTCTGCCGCAACCGCGCCGTCGCCGTGCAGACATAAGCTATCTGCCCGCAGCAAAAGCTGCCCGCCATCCAGCGCCGCAACCGGCACGCCCGAAAAAATAGCGCTCGCCTGATGCGCCGCCTCTTCCGCCGACTCAATCACCGCGCCAACCAGATTACGCGGTGCAAGCTGGCCGTTGCTCAAATAACGACGATCAGCAAACCCCTCTTCCAGCACCCGCAACCCCGCCGCGCTAGCCCAACCCACCAGCGGCGAGCCGGCCAGGGCAATCAGGCTCAAGCCGCTTCGGCGCACACCTTCGATCACGCCTTGCGCGACTTCCGGATCTGTTGCGGCCCGGTTGTACAGCGCGCCATGCGGTTTCACGTGAAACAGGCGCATGTCGAGTTTGGCCGCCTCGTTTTGTAACGCCCGGGTCTGCGCCTCCACCCAGGCAGCAATCTGCGCCACGCTGGCCGCCATGGGTTTGCGGCCAAAATTGTCCGGGTCGGGATAACCGGGGTGCGCGCCCGCCAGCACGCCATACTGTTTTGCCAGCGATAATGCCTGCCGCATACTGGCGGCATCGCCGGTGTGGCCGCCGCAGGCAATCGACACCCGATGCACATAGGGCACGATCTGCGCGTCCTGCCCGCCCTCGCCAATATCCGCATTCAGTTCCATACGTCCTCCTCCCGCCACGCCTGAATGGCCTGCTCGCGGGTGACAAACTCGAAATACAGCGTATCGCCCGGGCGCGCTTGCGCCAGTTTCCACAAATCCGCAGCGATGACACAGGCGATGACCGGGTAGCCGCCCGTCACCGGACCGTCCCAGCCCAGAACGATGGGCTGCCCGTCAGGCGGCACCTGAATCGCGCCAGGAAGCACCCCCTGCGAGGGCAATTCGTCCCCGTAAAAAGCCAGCCTTGCCCCAGCCAGCCTGACCCCGACCCGATTGCTTTCAGGGCGAACCTGGAAACGCTGGCCACAGATTGCCCCCAGCGCGGCATCATTAAAGCCCCCAATCTGCGCCCCCGGCAGCACACGCAAACGGCATCTGCATGACCAGTCCCGCTTGCCACATGACCAACCCCGCTTGGATGATCGCTCCTGAGCCCTCGCCTGCATCAAACCCGCCGCCACAGCCAGCCTGTCCTCTATGCGTAGCGGCCGGCCTGCGATTCCGCCAAACCCGCCTGGCAAAAAAGTCGAGCGGCTGCCCATCACCAGCGGCACATCCAGCCCGCCCGCCACGGCCAGATAAGTGCGCAAGCCTTGTGCTGCGCGCCCCAGTTGCAAAATGGCGCCGGGAACAAGATGGATTTCCGCATCAAACCCCACCTCCACGCCATCCACAAGCACCGGCATTTTTGCTCCTGCCAACGCAATCCGCCCGCCGGTTACAAACCGCAAAGCCGGGCCTACCAACATCAACTCCAGTCCGGCTGCATTGTCTGGATTATTCAGCCTGCGGTTGGCAGCGACCAGCGCCGCCGCATCCGCCGCGCCGCCTGTTGGCACGCCCTGCGCACGAAACCCCGCACGGCCAAGATCCATGACCAAATCCAGCAAGCCGGGTTTAATGACTTCGATCATGCCGCGACAAAACGCACCACATCGCCAGGCTGAAGCCGTGCTGGCGGACTGGCCAGCGGGTCAAACAAGCTTATCGATGTATGCCCCAACACATGCCAGCCGCCCGGCCCCCCCGCTGGATAGATACCACAGTAGCCGCCCCCCACTGCCACACTGCCCGCCACCACCCGGGTACGCGGTCGATTCCTGCGCGGCAACTTCAGATTATCCGGCAAGCCCTTTAAGTAGGCAAAACCGGGTTGAAACCCCAGAAACCGAACCGACAATTCCACACCAAGCAGACATTCTGTCAACTGCTCTAGCGTCCAACCCGCGTACTCCGCAATATCGGCCAAATCCTCGCCATCCAGCACCAGCGGGATTTCATGCTGGATGGCATGTATTGTGTTGGTGACGGCCGCTTCTCTTTCCCCGACCCCTGCCAATATCTGCGCCAGACTTTCCGGCAGTCCGGCTCCGGGACGCATCACCAGCAACACACTGCCATCCGCTGGCACCAGTTCTTCCACATCCGGCAATGCAGCCGCCGCCAATTTCTGGTAAACCGCCAGGCTGGCCGCACCGGCTTGCAACAACACGCCGCGCTCGCTCATCCAGCGGTATGGGTAGGGCAGTTTCACGTGAAACAAGATCAGTGCCTGCGCGATTGACGGGTGACGGGCTTTGCCGTAGCTTGCGGGCTGTTTCCAGGGAATTTCATGCTTCGCGTATCCACCTTATTGCTGACCGGCCTGCTGAGTGCTGCCAGTGCGAGTGTACCCGGTTTGGCGCTGGCCGCTTACTCGGTCGCCAACCCTGCGCTTGCAGCCCTGCCGCAAGACCAGCGCCCGAAAAAGCTCCTGCTGCTGCCGCCGCAAATGTTTGTCGGCGAAATTTCCGCTGGCGGCGTTGTGCAAAAACAGGAAGACTGGACCAAGCAAGCCAGCGAAAACCTGCTGAATGCCGCAGAAAGCGTTCTGCGCGACAAACAATTCCACACCCTGCGCCTGCCCAAGCTGGATGAGGCCAGCATGGAAATCGTCGAAAGCCATAGTGGCTTGTACGACCGCCTGGCGCTGGCCATCTATATCTACGGTCGCGGCAATGACAGCGCCTGGAAACATCGCCATCAAGCCTGGGACTACACGCTGGGCGATGGTCTGGCCTTTCTGCGCGACAAAACCGGCGCCGACACCGCCCTATTCTTCATCGGTACCGATCTTATCTCCAGCAGCGGGCGCAAGGCCGCTTTTGCCGCCGGGCTTTTCCTGGGCATTGTCATGCCGTTGGGGCAATCATTCATCACCGTTGGCCTGGCCGACCTGAAGACCGGCGACATTCGCTGGATGTCCTACGATCAGAGCATGTCGCTGGATACGCGCGAGCCAAACGAGGCCGAAAAGCTGCTGCGCGATTTTTTCAGCACCTATCCGCAGCCATGAAACATTTTTTACTCTTGTTCGCGCTTGCCGCCAACGCCCACGCCGACGCGCCACAGCCCTGGTCTCACCCGGTCAACGCCGCCACGCTCGAGCGCGAGGAAAACAACCTGTGGGCAGAATCGGAGCAATTCGACCGCGCCCTGGCGCGTTCCGGCAAAGTGCTCGACGACCCTGCGCTAACTGCCTACCTGCAAGGCATCATGAACCGTCTGTACCCGGAATTTGGCGGCACGATACGCGTGCGCGTGCTGGATTCCGCCAGCCTGAATGCATTTGCCCTGCCCAATGGCAGCGTCTATATCAATGCCGGCCTGTTGGCGCGTTTGCAGAACGAGGCGCAACTAGCCACCGTGCTGGCGCATGAAGGCGCGCATTTCGTCCATCGTCATTCCTACCAGCAGGCCGAGCGCAGAAAAAACGCCGCCGCCTTTGCCTTGGTGGTTGGCATGGCCGGGGTGCCGCTGCTGGGCGACATCACCGCCCTGTCATCGATGATGGGTTTTTCGCGCGAACATGAAAACGAGGCCGACCAGGTTGGCTATCAGCGCCTGATCCGCGCCGGCTACTCGGCCAAGGAAGCCGCCAAAACCTTTGAACACCTGATCGCCGAAATCAGGGCGCTCGACATCAAGGAACCGTTTTTCTTTGCCAGCCACCCCAAATTGCAGGATCGGGTGGACAGCTTCAATGCCTTGTCGAAAGACGCCAGCAATGGCCAAACCGGCTATGAAGCCTTTTTGCTGGCCACCCGCAAATTGCGGCTTTACATGTTGCAAGAAGACCTCGACGCTTATCGCTACAAGCAGCTGATCCTGGTGCTGTCCGACCCCGAACGACGCAGGGAATATCCGCCAGAGGCGTCGTATTACCTGGGCGAGGCCTATCGTTTAAGAGCTGGCGAAGGCGACCGGGACAAGGCAGAACGCGAGTACACACTGTCAACCGAGCTTGCGCCACAGTTTGCTCCGGCATTCAGAGCGCTGGGGCTGCTGTACTACAGGCGCGGGCAGAAAAGCCGGGCTGCTCCGCTGTTCCGGCGCTATCTGGAACTGGCACCCAATGCCGCCGACCGCGGCTACATCGAGGCATACCAGAAGGAAGCCGGCACATGAGAAAACTTCTTGGCCTGCTGCTGGGCATGAGCCTTGCCGCCTGCGCGCCCTGGTCAGCCATTGACCCCGACAGTCGCAACATCGCCATCAAGCAGGATTACACGCTGGATGCCCCCACTGGCTGGGTCAAACGCAACTATGACATTTACGACGTGTTCCTGTCCCGCGACGGCCCGCTGCTCAACTTTATCGCCGTCCGCCGCGAACCGCACAACGCCGAGCTCAAACGCACCAAGCGCAAGACCAGCGCCGACCTGCTCCCGCATGAAGTCGCCGAACTGGTGATTGCCGAGCAAAAAGCCGGTGACAAACTGGGCAGCTTTACCATTTTGTCCAACCGCCCAGCCACGCTGGGTGGCAAACCCGCTGCGCGGGTGCATACGCGCTGGAAAACCGAACGCGGCCTGCCCATCGAGCGCGTCACCTATGCCATGGTCGATCAAAAGGGCCGACTGGCGCTGATCTATGAAGCGCCGGGCCTGGTGTACTTTGCCAAGGGCCTGGCGGATTTTGAGGCGATGGTGAAAAGTCTGGCCTTTCAATGAGCAAGGGCAGCGCCTGTTTCGATAGGCGCTTACTTGCCGATGCAAAAGCGGCTGAATATCTCGCCAAGCAAGTCATCCGGGGTAAATTCGCCGGTAATTTCCGACAGCGCCGCTTGCGCCAGCTTCAGTTCCTCGGCCTGCAATTCAAGTTGGCCGCCCAGGTTTTGCACCGCCTGCAAACTTGCCTGGCAGCGCGACAGCGCATCCAGATGGCGGCGGCGCGCCATGAAACCGCCTTCGCCTGCCGGTTGCCAACCGGCCAGCTCTAGCAAAGCCAGTCTTAATAATTCCACACCCGCGCCGGTTTTGGCGGACAACCAGAATTCATTGCCCGACACGCGCGGATGCTCGCCCGACAGATCCGCCTTGTTATGTATCGTCATGCGCGCCACATTGGCTGGCAGCTTGGCGATGATCGCCTGCTCCTCTACGCCCAGACCATGCTGGCTGTCCACCAGCAACAGGGCGATGCCGGCCTGTTCGACCGCCGCCCAGGTACGCGCAATACCCATCTGCTCCACCACGTCCTGCGTATCACGCAAGCCGGCGGTGTCGATGAGATGAAAGCTCACGCCCTGGATATGAATTTCCTGACGCAGGGCGTCGCGGGTAGTACCGGCAATGTCGGTGACAATCGCAATTTCCTCGCCCGCCAGCGTATTCATCAGGCTGGATTTACCGACGTTGGGCTGACCAATCAAGGCCACGCGCACACCGTCGCGCAACAAGGCGCCCTGTTTTGCCGCCGCCAGCACGCCCGCCAGTTCCTGCAATGTGGTTTGCAAACCCGCGCGGACTTTCTGCTGCTCGGCCTCGACCACGTCTTCTTCTTCGGGAAAATCCAGACTGGCCTCGACCCGCATGCGTAACTCGGTCAGGTGCGCCTGCATGGTCTGCACCCGGCGCGAAAATTCGCCGCATAAGGAATGCAGCGCCGAACGCGCGGCCTCAATCGACGAGGCATCAATCAGATCGGCCACGCTTTCTGCCTGCGCCAGATCGAGTTTGCCGTTGAGATAGGCGCGTTGGGTAAATTCGCCCGGCTTGGCCAGGCGCGCGCCCAGTTCCACACAACGCTGGATCAGCGCCTGCATCACCGCCGGGCCGCCATGACCCTGCAATTCAACAACGTGCTCGCCAGTAAAGGAATGCGGCGCCGGAAAATACAGCGCTATGCCCTGGTCGATCGGCTCGTCTTGCGCATCACGAAAATCGGCAAATGTGGCGTAACGCGGTTTCAGGGGCTTACCGATGAGGCCGGACACCAGTGCGGTCAGATCACCGCCCGACACCCGCACCACACCAATGCCGCCACGCCCGGGGGGCGTGGCGATGGCGCAAATCAGATCATTATTTTTTTGCCGCATGAGCAGGTTTTGCGCCTGCTGCGTCGCCGTATTTCTTGTTCATGGCCCACTGCTGGGCGATGGAAAGAATATTGTTGACCAGCCAGTACAACACCAGGCCAGAGGCGAAGAAAACAAACATCACACTGAACACGATAGGCATGGCCATCATGATTTTTGCCTGCAAGGGATCCGGCGGCGTGGGGTTGAGTTTGACCTGAATGATGGAGGAAATGCCCATCAACACCGGCAACACATAGAACGGATCCGGTGCGGACAAATCAGTAATCCAGCCCATCCACGGCGCACCGCGCATTTCCACCGACGCGATCAGCACATAATACAGCGCAATGAAAATCGGAATCTGCAACAGAATGGGCAAACAGCCACCCAGCGGGTTCACTTTTTCTTTCTTGTACATATCGGCCATAGCCTGATGCAGCTTTTGCCGGTCGTCGCCGTACAGCTCCTTCATTTTCTGCAGACGCGGTGCCAGCGCGCGCATTTGCGCCATGCCCTTGTAGCCCGAAGCGGACAGCGGCCACAAGACCAGTTTCAACAGAATGGTAAAGAAGACGATCGCCCAGCCCCAATTGCCTACCAGACCATGAATCTTTTCCAGCACCCAGAACATTGGTGCGGACAATGGCGTCAGCCAGCCATAGTCGCGGGTCAGGTCAAGACCGGGCGCGGCTGCTTCCAGGTTTTTCTGGATTTGCGGGCCAATATACAGGCGTGATGTCAGGCTTTGGCTCTGACCGGGCGCCAGCGTGCCATGTGCCTGACGATAACCGGCGGAATACAAATCCGTATCCAGTTTTTCGGCAAAATAACTGCGCTCCGCGCCCTGCTTGGGCAGCCAGGCCGAGACAAAATGGTGCTGCAACATGCCCACCCAGCCATCCTTGGCGGATTTCTGGAACTCGGCCTCGCCATCCGCGATATCCCCAAATGCCAGTTTCTGGAATTTCGCCGCATCGGTGTAGACCGCCGGGCCGGTAAAGGTGTAGAGAAATTTGGACTCGCCCTGAGGCGGCTGGCCGTGGCGCACCAGCTGGCCATAGCTTTCCACCTGCACTGGCGCCATGCTGTTGTTGGTGATCTTCTGGATCAGCTCAACCTCATAGCTGCCGCGACGGAACACATAGGTTTTCTCGACGCGGATACCGGCCTGCGGATTGTTCCAGACCAGGGGAATGGACAGGCTATCGCCGGTCAACTGGTAAGTCCCGCCTGTCAGTTCAAACACATCCTTGTGATTGGGCAACAGACCCTTTTGCACATTCAGCAATCCGCTTTGCACCACATAGCGCGTTGCCGCTGTCTTGTCCGTCAGCAGGGTGAGGGTTTGCGTTGGATGATCGACTTCGTAATAACCCGGCAAGCGCGCACGCCGCAGATCACCGCCATTGGCATCAATTTCCACCTCAAGCACATCGGTTTTGACTATGGCGCGCGTACCGGATTGCAAACCGCCCGCTGGTTGCGCTGTTTGAGTTGTGGCTATAGCGGCAGCAGCCGGAATATCCTTGTCAACGACAGCCGCCTGGGTATTTTGCTGAACCGCTTGCGTAGCTGGCGCGGTTTGCGGCGGAACATCCTTTTCCCGCCAGGCATCCCATAGCAACAGGATGGAGAAGGAAAACACCACAAACAGAAGAAGACGCTGGTTATCCATACTTAAAGTCGTATCCTGGAATCAAAACTACGCGGGCTGCCACTCAGTGCCCGGGCGAAAGCCGCCATCATATCGGCCTTTTGTTGTTTTTGTGATGTCGCGCTGCTTCCTCCATCACGCCCCATCACGGTACGGGGTCGTGCCCGCCCGGACAACCGGGTCGGCAACGGCCTATGC
The DNA here is from genome assembly GCA_964442685.1 of uncultured Thiobacillus sp. Lineage (GTDB taxonomy): Bacteria > Pseudomonadota > Gammaproteobacteria > Burkholderiales > Thiobacillaceae > UBA6918. The sequence continues at coordinate 9,643 of CAYTZP010000034.1, read as the reverse complement.
GCTTGATGGACAGCCAGCCGCCCTTGAGCGCGCCATGCTTCTTAAGCGCTTCGACCGTATATTCAGAACAACTGGGAAAATACCGGCAACTCGGTGGCAGCATCGGGCTGATCAGCCGCTGATATACCTTGACCAGCGCCACCAGACTGGCAGAAATGGCCTTGGCTATCTGCTTTTGCATTTTTCTGCCGACTGTTGCAAAGCCTGTAAAAGTGCCATATCCCATTGCGGGTTTTTCAGTTTGCGATCGCCTTCCGGCAAAGCCAGCGGTCGCACCACAAAATCCAGCGCTGGCAATCGCCCCGCCTCTTTCCGAAAAAGCTCGCGCAGCTTGCGCCGCATCCGGTTGCGATCCACCGAACGCGAAAGCAGCCGTTTGGAAACAACCATTCCCAGCCTGGCCAAGCCTTTTTCATTGGGTTTGGCCAAGACCTGGAACAACGGCGTGCGCCAGCTGCATCGGTGGTTAAAAACCCCTTCAAACTCTGCCGGCGTGAGCAAACGCTGCCGCCGCGCAAAGGGCGCACCCTCAGCCGGGCCGGATGCGGGAAGGTCTGTCGTGATCTCTATACCGCCAAGCGATGACGGCCTTTGGCACGGCGTGCATTGATCACGGCACGGCCACCACGGGTTTTCATGCGCACACGGAAACCATGGGTACGCTTGCGGCGGGTAACTGAAGGTTGGTAAGTACGTTTCATTTTGTTGCTGCCTTTATCAAAACGGGTCTAGCAGAAGTTAATGCCAGGGGTTGAGGATTTCAATTATGGCCGAAAAAGCCCATAAAAACCGTGCATTATACACATTCTGGCCTGCTCTGGCGAGTACCGGGATTGCGCCGGATTAGCCGTCTGCGCGCCTGCCGGGTTTGCGGAAAAGGGCCAAATTGCCTGTGGATAACTTACCCGGTTCGGCGTAATATTCTCCATATCGGCAAACCGCCTGCGCATTGTTCAAAGCCATTTCAAAACCATCATAAAAATATTGTCTTTTCATGATCACCGCCTCCGCGCCCCCTGCTTTCGAGACCTTTTGGGAAAGCTGCCTGACCCGCCTGCGCGATGAACTCCCGCCCCACCAATTCAATGCTTGGATCAAACCGCTTTCCTGTGAGGAGAACGAGCACGCGTTGAAAATATCTGCGCCCAGCCGCTTTGTCCTCGATTTGGTGCGTGACAAATTTTCCAGCCGTCTGCAGGATTTGGCGCAAGATCACTTTGGCGCTGCAAAAAAACTCGAATTTGCGCTGTTGCCGCGCTACCCTTCTGCATCGCTGCCTGCATCCGCAGCTAATCCCGGTGCCGGCATTGCGCCATCCGCAATCCCCCCGGCAACAACAGATACGCCGCAGCCAGGACATCGGCTGGATACCAACCTGACCTTTGAAAACTATGTCAGTGGACGGGCAAACCAGCTTGCGCGGGCCGCGGCCTTGCAGGTTGCCGAAAATGCTGGCCTGGCCTACAACCCCATGTTCATCTATGGCGGTGTCGGTTTGGGTAAATCCCACCTGCTGCAAGCCATCGGCAACCTCATTCGCAGCCTGCATCCTGCGGCGCGCATCAGTTACCTCCATGCCAACGACTACGTTAACGACATGGTGAAAGCCTATCGTTACAAGAACTTTGACGAATTCAAGAAACACTACCTGACTCTGGACGTGCTGCTGATCGACGATATCCAGTTCTTTGCCGATAAAGGCCGCACCCAGGAAGAGTTTTTTTATGTGTTTAACGCACTGATTGAGAGCAAAAAACAGATCGTCATCACCAGTGATACCTTTCCCAAAGACCTGGCCGGGATCGAAGATCGCCTGAAATCGCGTTTTGCCTGGGGTCTGACCGTGGCCATCGAGCCGCCTGAGCTTGAAATGCGCGTGGCCATTCTGCAAAAGAAGGCGCAGGCCGATAATCTACATCTGGAAGATGATGTTGCTTTCTTTATCGCCAAACAGGTGCGCTCCAATGTGCGTGAACTGGAAGGCGCGCTGAAACGCGTGGCCGCCTATGCCAAATTCAGCGAAAAGAAAATTACCGTAGATCTGGTCAAAGATGCGCTGCGCGACTTGATTGCATCTGCGCACAAACAGGTCTCCATCGAAAACATCCAGAAAACCGTGGCCGAGTTCTACAAAATCAAGGTTGCCGACATGTTCTCGAAAAAACGCACGCGTAATCTTGCCCGGCCGCGTCAAATCGCCATGGCGCTGGCCAAAGAACTCACGCCTTTGTCACTGCCAGAAATCGGCGATGCATTTGGCGGACGTGATCACACCACTGTGTTGCACGCCTGCCGAAAAATCGGCGAACTACGCGATCAGGATCAAATCATCAGCCGTGAATATCTCGTATTGCAACAAACATTAACCAGTTGACCATGGGCAAAACCACACGCTTTTCCTGTGCACAAATATTAAACAACTTGTCGAACAAGCCGGATCCAAGAAAACTATCCACAATCCTGCATAAGTGAAAATGAATTTATCCACAGATCAGCAACCTTCGCCAAGCCCCATGGTTAAGCCGCTTTTCTGATTTATCCCCAGTTTTCTCGTACACCTACTACGAACACAAGGAATATATATATGACACTCCTGGAAACAGACCGCAACAGCCTGCTCTCCTCACTTTCAGCAACAGTCGGCGTGGTTGAAAAACGTCATACCCTGCCCATTCTGTCTAATGTGTTGATGCAAAATCAGGCGGGCGAATTAAGTTTTCTGGCAACCGATCTGGAACTCCAGATCAACACAATTGTGCAAGGCAAAACCGGAGAAGACTTCTCGGTGACCACGGGCGCACGCAAGCTGTTTGATATCGTGCGCGCCCTGCCAGAAGGCAGCAGCGTCAAGATTGACCGCAAAGACAGCCAACTGGAAGTACGCGCGGGTAAATCCAGATTTACCTTGCAAACGTTGCCCGCAGAAGATTTTCCGCGCATGGAAACCAATACCGGGGTCAGCGGAGAAGTCAGCCTGCCGCAAAAACGGCTGAAGCGCTTGTTGCAGCTGGTGCAATTCGCCATGGCGCAACAAGATATCCGCTACTACCTCAATGGCATGTTGCTGGTGCTGGATGGCAATGTTCTGCGTGTGGTCGCCACCGATGGCCACAGATTATCGTTCGCAGAAACCACTCTGGAAAACGGCAGCGTCAAGCGCGAAGTGATCATTCCGCGCAAAACCGTAATCGAGCTTTCCAAGTTGTTACAGGAGAGTGATGACCTGGTTACCCTGCGCGCAGGTGATAACCAGGTCACCATTGAATTAGCTGGAACCAAGCTGGTGTCAAAGATTGTGGATGGCAAGTTTCCTGATTACCAGCGCGTCATTCCGGTAAATCATGACAAGCATCTGGTCATTAACCGGCAACAGGCGGTTCAATCCCTGCAACGCGCAGCCATACTTTCCAACGAGAAATTTCGTGGCGTGCGCCTGGTGATGGGCGTCAACGCGCTTACCGTGGTGTGTAACAACAATGAGCAGGAAGAAGCGCAGGAAGAGATCGAAGCCAAATACGACAACGAGGCACTGGATATCGGTTTCAACGTCACCTATTTGCAGGATGGTCTCAATGCGCTGTCGTGCGAGGAAGTCACATTGTCATTTTCGGACCCCAACAGCAGCATGTTGCTGACGGCAGAATCCGAACCCGGCTTCAAATATGTCGTCATGCCGATGCGGATATAGCACCAAATTTCTATTCGCGCACTCCGCAGATTAAAGCGGCATGAACAAATTAAACCAGGAAACAAACATGGCAGACCAATACGACGAATCCAGCATCCAGCAACTTGAAGGACTGGAGGCAGTGCGCAAGCGCCCAGGCATGTACATCGGCGATACCTCCGATGGCACCGGCTTGCATCACATGGTATTCGAGGTGCTGGACAACGCCATTGACGAAGCATTGGCGGGGCATTGCGACGACATCAAGGTCATCATCCATCCGGATAACTCGCTGTCCATTTCCGACAACGGGCGCGGCATTCCGGTCGGCATCAAATTCGACGACAAACACGAACCCAAACGCAGCGCCGCAGAAATCGTCATGTGCGTGCTGCACGCGGGCGGCAAGTTCAACCAGAACAGCTACAAGGTCTCTGGCGGTCTGCACGGCGTGGGCGTGTCTTGCGTCAACGCGCTGTCCAAATGGCTGCGCCTGATCGTGCGCCGCGACGGCAAAAAATACTTCCTCGAATTCAAGCGCGGCAAGGTCGAAAAACGCGAAATCGAAACCCAGAACGGCGTCGAAGTTTCGCCCATGAAAGTGATCGGCGACACCAAAAATCGCGGTACCGAAGTGCATTTTCTCGCCGACGAGGAAATCTTCGGCAAGGTCGAATTTCATTTCGACATCCTCGCCAAGCGCATCCGCGAACTGTCCTTTCTCAACAATGGCGTCAGGATCGAACTCATTGATCACCGCGACGGCAAGCATGAAAACTTCGCTCATTCCGGCGGGGTAAAAGGCTTTGTCGAGTACATGAACAAGGCCAAATCGGTGCTGCATCCAAAGCCGTTTCATGCCGTGGGCGAAAAAGACGGCATGACAGTGGAAGTCGCCATGCAGTGGAACGACAGCTACTCCGAAACCGTACAGTGCTTCACCAACAACATTCCCCAGCGCGACGGCGGCACGCACTTAACAGGTTTGCGCACGGCGATGACCCGCGTCATCAACAAATACATCGACGACAGCGAGTTGGCGAAAAAGGCCAAAGTGGAAACCAGCGGCGACGACATGCGCGAAGGATTGACCTGCGTGCTGTCGGTGAAAGTGCCGGAGCCAAAATTTTCCAGCCAGACCAAGGACAAGCTCGTCTCATCTGAAGTGCAGCCGGTGGTGTCCGAAGTGGTGGCGCAAAAACTCGCCGAGTATTTGCAGGAAAACCCCATCGACGCCAAAACCATCTGCGGCAAGATCGTGGAAGCCGCGCGCGCCCGCGAGGCTGCGCGCAAGGCGCGCGAAATCACCCGCCGCAAGGGTGTGCTGGATGGCGTGGGCCTGCCCGGCAAACTGGCCGATTGCCAGGAAAAAGACCCGGCGCTTTCCGAACTGTATATCGTCGAGGGCGACTCAGCAGGCGGCTCCGCCAAGCAGGGGCGCGACCGTAAATTCCAGGCCATTTTGCCGCTGCGCGGCAAGGTGTTGAATGTGGAAAAGGCGCGTTTTGACAAACTGATTTCTTCCGAGCAAATCGTCACCCTGATTACCGCGCTGGGCACCGGCATTGGCGCCAACGACTTCAACATCGAAAAACTGCGCTACCACCGCATCATCATCATGACCGATGCGGACGTCGACGGCGCGCATATTCGTACCTTGCTGCTGACCCTGTTCTACCGCCAACTGCCGCAACTTGTTGAACAAGGCCACATCTACATTGCCCAGCCGCCGCTGTATAAGGTCAAGTCCGGCAAGCGCGAGCAATACCTCAAGGATGAACACGCGCTGAAAGAATTCCTCCTCAGCCAGGCCTTGTCCGATGCCGTGCTGATTCCGTCCGAAGGTGCTGCACCCATTTTGGGCGATGCGCTGGAAGCGCTGGCGCGCGAATACTTCCTGGCCGAAGCCGTCATCGACCGCCTGACCCGCATCCTGCCAGAAGATGTTTTGCACGCCCTCATGCACACCCCCGCCCTGTCGCTGGCCGACAGTACCCAGGCCATGATGGCCGAGGCCGCGCTGGCCGCGCAAATTGACAGCGGAAAATACACGGTGGAAACCGAGTATGTGCCGGAAACCGAAGCCCATCGCCTCAAAATTACCCGTCATTTACATGGGAATGTCATCGTCAACTTCCTCGAAGAAGACCTGCTCGAATCCGGCGACTACGCGCAATTGAGAAAAGCCGGCGACCTGCTGCAAGGCCTGATTGGCGCAGGCGCCAGCGTCGCGCGCGGCGAGAAAACCGCAGGCGTGACTTCATTCAAGGAAGCCATGGACTGGCTGCTGAATGAAGTCAAACGCAATATGGGCATCCAGCGCTACAAAGGTCTGGGTGAAATGAACCCCGAGCAACTGTGGGAAACCACCATGGACCCCAAAGTGCGCCGCCTGATGAAAGTGCGCATCGAAGACGCCATCTCCTCCGACGCCATCTTCACCACGCTGATGGGCGATGAAGTCGAGCCGCGACGCGCGTTCATCGAGACGAATGCGCTGGGGGTGCGGAATCTGGATGTTTGATAATCCCAACATGTATGCATTGCAGATGCTCTCGAATCAAAATAAACAGGGACTAATTCAATAACGCATGAATAACCCCGACAACCGCTGGCAGCAACGTCTTGCAAATTTCCGCAAGGCGCTGGAGCAGTAGGCAGCGCGGTGGCGATTAGTCAGCAACGCTCGTTGTCTGATCTGGAAAATCAGGGCTTGATTCAGGCATTTGAGTTCACCCACGAGCTGACCTGGAATGTGATGAAGGACAGGTTCGAGTATCAGGGTAATTCCGGCATTACCGGATCGCGTGATGCGACGCGCGAGGCATTTCAAAAAGGGTTGATCGAAGACGGCGAGGGCTGGATGGAAATGATCAAGAGTCGCAATCAGACTTCTCATACCTACCAGCAGAAAGTCGCGGAAGAAATCGCGACGTTTATTGTTGAACGTTATTACCCGCTGTTTCAGGCGTTCCTGTGCAAAATGGACAGTCTGAAGGCATCCGCCTGAGCGCCATGCCTTACGGTTTGGCCAGTGAAACCATCGCCCGCATCAACCGGGTGTTGGCGGCGCATCCGGAAGTCGAGCAGACCGTGCTGTATGGCTCCCGCGCCGTGGGCACGCACAAAACCGGCTCCGATATAGATTTAAGCTTGAAGGGTGAAAAGCTTACCTTGCCGCAGTTATTGAAAATGGAAAACGAACTGGACGGCTTGCTGCTGCCGTACAAAATCGACTTGTCCATTTTTCATGCGCTCGACAATCCTGATTTGATTGATCACATCAATCGTGTCGGTGTTGTGTTTTTCAGCAAGTCCTGAACAGACAAGGCAGCATACGGTTTGATCGTTACGCGCGGCGAAGTCTTGCTGCGGCAGCAGGTAAAATCGGGGCATGAATCTCACCAAGCTATTGCAGTCCCAGGGTTTTGGCTCGCGCCGCGAGTGTAGTTCATTGATTTTGTCTGGCCGCGTATGGATTGCGGGCGAGGAAATCGACGATGCGGATCTGGATGTGAATCCGCTCGGTCTGGTATTCGCGGTGGATGGGCGCGAATGGCAGTACCGCGAAAAAACCATCGTGTTGCTCAACAAGCCTGCGGGCTACGAGTGCTCGCAAAAGCCCAAGCATCATCCCAGCGTGTTGAGCCTGTTGCCGATTCAATTGCGCAATCGTGGTCTGCAAACCGTGGGTCGGCTGGATGAAGACACTACGGGATTATTGCTGTTGACCGATGACGGGCAGTTTCTGCATGTTTATACCTCGCCAAAGAAAAACATTGCCAAGGTGTACATTGCCAGCGTTAAACACCCGCTGGATGAAACGCAGCTCAATGCACTTTGTGCAGGCGTGGTACTGCACGACGATCCTGATCCGGTCATGGCGCAATCAGCCATTGCGCGCGATGCACACACGCTGGAACTGACGTTGACTGGCGGCAAATATCACCAGGTCAAACGCATGGTTGCCGCCGTGGGCAATCGCGTCGAGGCACTTCACCGCGAGCGCATGGGCGCGTTTTCGCTGCCGGTGGAGTTGAAACCGGGCGAGTGGGTTTATGTTGATGTACCCAAAACAGCGGCTTCCAGCGCGGACTGAATGAAGGGCAGCGCAATAGTTGCATCGACCCGGTGGCGCTGCTCGATCAACGCCAGATCAGCGGCGTGAAACGGGTCGTAAATGACAATGATTCGGGTTGCCGGATAGCGCGTGGCCACCGCCAGCAGCGATTCCAGGTTGCTGACGCGGTCGTGAAAATAGCGTCTGTAGAAGTCGGCTACAAGCACGTCCGGCTGCCAGGTTTTAAGTTTGCTCATGCCGCGCCGGGCGGAGGTTTCAACAGCCACTTCAAAACCAAGTCCGCCCAGGGGGGCTTGCAGATTGCCGTAACCGCCGGCTTCGATGACCAACAGGAGTTTTTTGGGCGAGGGCACGAGAAAAGTTTACGGATGAATAATTATTTACAACATATTTACGAATATTTTCGCATAATGAGGCTTGGTCAGAGCTGACTGCGAGCGGTCGCAGGGCGAGCGGTTACAAACCCAGGCCGGCATCTCAGACAAGCAATCAGTGTTAACCAAAGCAAGTTACCAAATAAGAGGAGCAAGACCCATGAAAAAAACTGTTATTTTCAGCGCACTGAGCGCAGCCCTGATTTCCGCTGGCTCGATGAGCGCGGTAGCCGAAACCCGTTTTTACGATCCCAGCAATGCAGCAAGCGGCACTGGCAAAACCATCGGCCATGAGCTGTATGGCACCATCGGCTGCCCGGGCAGACAACTGCTGGATGCATCCTGCCCCAAGCCTGCGCCGGTCGATAGCGACAAGGATGGTGTGATCGACGGCAAGGACAAGTGCCCCGGCACCCCGGCAGGCCGCAAGGTCAACGCCGAAGGCTGTGAGCTGGACGGTGACAAGGATGGCGTAGTCGATGCGCTGGACAAGTGCCCCACCACCCCGGCAGGCCGCAAGGTCAACGCCGAAGGCTGTGAGCTGGATGGCGACAAGGATGGCGTAGTCGATGGCCTGGACAAGTGCCCCACCACCCCGGCAGGCCGCAAGGTCAACGCCGAAGGCTGTGAAATCGACACCGACGGTGATGGCTTGGTGGATGGCGTGGATGCCTGCCCCACCGTGTACGCCAAAACCGCCGATGGCTGCCCGCTGCCGCCTGCTCCCGAACCCAAGAAGCTGACCCTGGAAGGCGTGAACTTTGACAACGACAAAGCCACCCTGCGTCCGGAGGCCATGGCTATTTTGGACAAAGCCGCCGCAACCCTGAAAGAGTGGGGTAATGCCAAGGTAGAGGTTGCAGGCCATACCGATTCCGTGAGCGATGATGCGCACAACATGAAGCTGTCGCTGCGTCGTGCCGAAGCGGTCAAGAACTATCTGGTCAGCAAAGGCGTAGCGGCAGATCGTCTGTCTGCCAAGGGTTATGGCGAAACCACCCCGATTGCGGATAACGGCACCGAAGAAGGTCGCTTCAAGAACCGCCGTGTGGAACTTGTGCCCATGCAGTAATTGCCAATACAGCGCCTGCAATGCAGGCGCCAGGCAAAACTAGGCAGCAAAATTAAAACGGGAGCGCAGGCTCCCGTTTTTTTATCCGCATTGTTGGCACTCAGCGAAGTGTCTTCTAACGATGCGGCTTCTCTTCAAAGGCCGGGGCAAGCGCCGGATCCACCGCGCTGCGATTATCAAACACGGTACAATTGCCCGCCCGGTGCGCGCCGCCCACTTCTTCAAAATATTTCAGGATACCGCCTTCGAGTTGCAGCACATTGTCCATACCTAGCTGGTTCATGAACAGCACGGCTTTTTCGCAGCGGATGCCGCCTGTGCAAAAAGTGACTATGGTTTTGTTTGCGTAGTCGTTGCGATGGGCGGTAATTTGCTCGGGAAACTGCGAGAACCGTTCAACCTTGATTCCTCGGTTGACCGCTCATTGATCTTCGGAAATCCGCATGGTT
>CAYTZP010000033.1:0-22090 GCA_964442685.1 uncultured Thiobacillus sp. | reverse complement strand
TTTAAATACAGTCAAGGTCAGTGGTGCGTCATGACCAATATGCGCCGCCAACGCCGCAGCGGCAGGCGCACCATCACTGAGCGAGGCCACCAATTGCTGGAGCACCCCGGGCGAAATTACAACAGCAGTTGGCGCACTATTCTTAAGTAAAATCTTGAAACCCTCTCTATGTATATGCTATATAAAACATATTTTCCGGAAAGGTCAATGCGTAGTATGTAATTTCCGGTTCAACATTTGGATGCGCGTTGTATTAAAGTTATGCCCCTTGATAGACGTTTCTGGCGCTGACTTGCTAACGCAGGGGAGCAAAATGGCTGCAATTCGTAACATTTTCTGGCTGATTTCCGGGTTTGCCGCTGCTGGCACTGCATTGGCGGCCACCGAACAGATTCGCGGCCTCGATTACAGCATCAACCAATTCCAGCAGCAGGAAGTCGGTCTCAATTCCCTCTCGGTCATGGTTTACGACCAGTACAGCGGCGAAACGCTGCTGTCCAAAAACGCCAAGCTACAAACACCCATTGCCTCGATCACCAAGCTGATGACCGCTGTCGTGACGATGGATGCGCGTCCGGACTGGAGCGAGCGCATTGCCATCAACACCGAGGACGTGGATCGGCTGAAAGGCACAGGCTCGCGCCTGGCAATAGGCGCCACTCACAGCCGCGAGCAATTGCTGAACCTGGCGCTGATTGCTTCCGAGAATCGCGCTGCCCACGCCCTGGGTCGCAGTTACCCCGGCGGCATCGAAGCCTTTGTTGCAGCCATGAACCGCAAGGCGCGCCTGTTGGGCATGAACAAAACGCTTTTTGTCGATCCCACCGGGCTCTCCAGCTTCAACCAGTCCACCGCCGAAGATCTGGTCAAACTGGTGAATTATGCCTACGCCAATTACCCGGAAATTCGCCACATTTCCACTAGCGGCGAATACAGCCTGGGCAAACAGCGCGTGGTGGTCAGCAGCAAAGCGAAAAAAGGCAAACGCAAGCAGCAGGCCGCCAAACGCGTGTATTACCGCAACGTGGGCTTCGTCAACACTAACCGTTTGACACGTGAAGACGGCTGGGAGATCGGGCTGTCCAAAACCGGCTTTATCAACGAGGCCGGGCACTGCCTGGTGATGCAGGCAGAGATTGCCGAGCGACCGGTCATCATCGTATTGCTGGATGCGCAAAGCAAGTATGGCCGCCTGGTAGATGCCAACCGGATCAAGCACTGGCTGGAAGAAAACAGCAGCGTGGGCTTCAACGCACCGGCCTCACGCGGTACCTGAACGTTTATAACCAACGCGCGGGCAAAACATGGCGGGGAAACCCGCCATTATTTTTGTCATCGCCACGCACTACGGTCTATACCTGTATCTCCCGCGTATGCTCTTGCGTGAAAGAAGGAGCTTCGCTTGACACAAATAAATCGCCTGCTGATCGCAAGCCTCATCATCGGCATGGCTGCCAGTTGCCCCGCCGCCAGCAAGAATCCGCCCGCATTGAGTGCGCAGTCGGTGGTTGTGTACGACCAATTCAAGCGCGAGACCCTGCTGGCCAGAAACCCGCGCCACCTGGTCTCAATCGCTTCCATCACCAAGCTCATGACCGCCGTGGTCACGCTGGATGCGGCGCTGGATCTGAACGAACGCATCACCATCACCAGTGATGACGTGGTATTCCAGACCAACGCCTCGCACTTGCCTGTAGGCAGTCGGCACAGCCGTGAAGATTTGCTGAGCCTGGCGCTGATCCCGTCTGAAAACCGCGCCGCCCACGCCCTGGGTCGCACCTACCCGGGCGGCATGAAGAACTTTGTCGCAGCCATGAACCGCAAGGCGCGCCAGTTGGGCATGAGCCGCACGCGCTACGCCGAACCAACCGGACTTTCAAGCGACAACCAATCCACCGCCGAGGATCTGGTCAAGCTGGTGGACTACGCTTATGCCAATTACGCAGACATCCGCCACATTTCTTCGCGCGACCATTTCAGCGTGGCATCACCAGCCAGCAAGTCGGTAACGCCCGGCTATCAACTGGCCGCATTTCGCAACACCAACCGCCTGATGCTGAACCAGGACTGGAATATCGGTCTGTCCAAAACCGGTTATATCGCCAAAGCCGGGTACTGCCTGGTAATGCAGGCAGAAATTGCCGATCGACCTGTAATCATTGTCCTGCTGGATGCCGCAGACAACCCCAGCCGCCAGGAAGACGCCAAACGCATCAAGCACTGGCTGGAATCAGATGTTCCGCGTCCTGCCCCCGCCTCCGCCAGTCCCACGCCGACCGAGACCGCACTTTCCTGTACGCTTTCACCTTGCCAATAAGTTGCTGTCTGTCCACAAATTGCAATGACGTTTGATTTCTACCTCAACCTGCTGACGCAGGTGCTGTTCCCAATGGCCTTGCTCATCGCCGCTGGCGCGATCTGGCGCGGGCGGCTGGATGACGTCGGCATACGCGCCGTGCGCGGCTATATCACCACCGTCACCATCAATTTATTCGCCCCCGCGCTGCTGTTTGCCGCCGCCGCCAGCGCCACCATCGACCGCAATCTGATCAGCGTACCGCTGCTGCTGGCAGGCGCCATGCTGCTTACCGGTCTGCCGCTGTATTGGCTGCTGTTTCGCAGCCGCCTGGGCGCCAGCCTCGGCAACCCCACCCGCGCCGGGCTGTTGCTGTGCGGCATTTTCGGCAATGTTTTATTCATGGGCTACCCGCTACTGACCCATCTGTACGGCGAAGCCGGCGGGCGCTACGCCGCCTTTGCCGACATGGCCGCCGCCACGCCGCTGCTGTGGAGCGTGGGCGTATGGATTGCCGTCAAGCTGGGCGGGCAAGTCAGCGAAGCTGCGCACCCGCTGAAACAGTTATTGCGCCTGCCGCCAATGTGGGCGTTTGCCGCCGGGCTCATCGTCGCGCAATTGCCCATCGACCCTCAACCGCTGATTCACGCCGCGCATTTCATCGGCCAGCCGACCGTGCCGGTCATGCTGCTCATGCTGGGGCTGTCAATCCCCTGGACACGGCTTGCCCCCAGCCGCCCGGTACTGACCTCCGTCGCGTTCAAACTCATCGTGCTGCCGTTTTTTGCCTGGCTGCTGGCACGGCTGTTTTTTGCCCCCCTGTCCAGCGCCCAGCACGCCGCCATCATCGAGGCGGGCGTGCCTACCATGCTCATGGCCGTCGGTCTCGCCGACCGCTACCAGCTGGATGTGGAGAAAGTCGCGCTCACCGTCGCCTGGAGCACAGTGCTGTTCATGTTGAGCTTGCCGGTGTGGCTGGCAATAATGCGTTACTGATCACATACAAACCAAGCGGAGAAGAACATGAAAATCGGCTTCATCGGCACCGGCATCATGGGACGGCCCATGGCGCTCAATCTTATTCGCGCCGGGCACGAAATGTTCACCTGGGGGCGGCGCTTCGACGCGGTGGAGCCGCTACTTGTGGCGGGTGCGATGGGCAAGGGCACGCCCGCCGAAGTGGCCGCCAGCGCGGACATTGTTTTCACGGTGGTCGCCGGTACGACGGATGTGGAGCAAGTCATCCTCGGTGAGCGCGGGCTGATTCACGGCGCCAAACCCGGCAGCATCATTGTGGACATGAGCACCATCGCACCCTCGGCCACCCGGCGCATCGCTGCGCAGCTGGCTGAAAAGGGTGTGGACATGCTTGATGCGCCGGTTTCCGGCGGGCAGACTGGCGCAACGCAAGGTACGCTGTCGATCATGGCGGGCGGCAAGGCCGAAGCTTTTGCACGGGTAAAGCCGCTGTTTGAAAAACTCGGCAAGAACATCGTGCATGTGGGCGATCACGGCGCGGGTCAGGTGGTGAAAGCGTGTAATCAAATCGTGGTCAGCCTGACCTTTCAGGGCGTGGCCGAAGCGATTTTGCTGGCACGCAAGAACGGCGTCGATCCGCTGAAAATGCGCGAGGCATTACTGGGCGGCTACGCCGGCAGCAAGATTCTGGAAGTGCACGGCCTGCGCATGATGAACGCCGACTACAAGCCCGGTTTCAAGGTCAAACTGCACCACAAGGACCTGGGCATCGTGATGAACAACGCGCAGGAAAACCACGTGCCGCTGCCCGGCACGGCGCTGGTGGCCGACCAGATTGCCGCGCTGATGGCGGCGGGCGATGGCGAGCTGGATTCTTCCGCCATCATGCTCGCACTGGAGCGGCTGGCGGAAAATTAATCAAAGCAGCTTGCGTGCGTTCGATCACGGCCTGCGCCAGTGCCTCGAAGTGATGGCGTTCGCGCCTTGGTTCAGCGCCACGCAGGCGCAGATGATGAGCATTGCCAGCACTTGCCGCAACGTGCCGCCATCATGTCTCCTGATAACCCGTCCGTTCCAGCGGCTTTATGCCGCGCAAATTCACTTAGAATCTCGCCATGATTTCGCCCGCCATTGTCCGCCGCCTGCAAGGCATTCTGCCGCCGCATTGCCTGCTGGTGGCGCAGGAAGACCTCAAGCCGTTTGAGACCGATGGGCTGACCGCGTTTCGCAATGCGCCGGATGTGGTCGCCTTGCCGGAAACCGAAGAACAGGTTAAAGCCGTCATCGCCCTGTGCCGCGAAACGCAAACGCCCATTGTCTTTCGTGGCGCGGGCACAGGTGTTTCCGGCGGCGCGCTGCCGGTGGACGGCGCGGTGCTGCTGGGCATGAGCAAGTTCAACCGCATTTTGTCCATTGATCCTTTGGCCAGAATCGCGCGCGTGCAGCCGGGCGTGCGCAATCTGGCCATTTCCGAAGCGGCTGCCGCATTCAGTCTGTATTACGCGCCCGACCCCTCCTCGCAAATCGCCTGCACCATCGGCGGCAACGTGGCGGAAAACTCCGGCGGCGTGCATTGCCTGAAGTATGGTCTGACCGTGCACAACATCCTGTCCATCCGTGTGCTGACCATCGATGGCGAAGAACTGGTGATTGGCTCCGAAGCCCTCGACTCGCCCGGCTACGATCTGCTGGCGCTCTTCACCGGTTCCGAAGGCATGTTGGCGGTAACGCTGGAAGTCACCGTCAAGCTGCTGCCAAAACCCGAACGCACGCAAGTGGTGCTGGCAGCATTCGACGACGTGGAAAAAGGCGGCGCGGCGGTCGGCGCAGTGATTGCCGGCGGCGTGCTGCCTGCCGGGCTGGAGATGATGGATCGGCTGGCGATTGAAGCCGCCGAAGCCTATGCGCACGCCGGTTATCCTCTGAATGCCGAGGCCATTTTATTGGTGGAAGTGGATGGCACGCAGGAAGAAGTGTCCGAGGCCGTGATGCGCGTGCGCGAAATTTTGCTGGCCTCGGGCGCGACCGAAGTGCGCACGGCGAAGGACGAGGCCGAGCAGAAAAAATTCTGGGCCGGACGCAAGGCGGCTTTCCCGGCTGTCGGCCGATTGGCGCCGGATTACTACTGCATGGACGGCACGATACCCAGAAAAGCGCTTCCGGCGGTGTTGCGGCACATGGCCGAACTCTCGGCCGAATACGCACTACCGGTTGCCAACGTCTTCCACGCTGGCGATGGCAATCTGCATCCGCTGATTTTGTACGATGCCAACCAGACCGGTGCATGGGAAAAAGCCGAACGCTTCGGCGCCGATATTCTGGAGCTGTGCGTGGCGCACGGCGGCAGCATTACCGGCGAGCACGGTGTGGGCATCGAAAAAATCAACCAGATGTGCGTGCAGTACGGCACGATGGAATTGCAGGCTTTTCATGGCATCAAAGCCTGCTTTGACCCGGGCGGCTTATTGAACCCCGGCAAGGCCATCCCCACCCTGCATCGCTGCGCGGAATACGGCGCCATGCATGTGCGCGGCGGCAAGCTGCCGTTTCCGGAATTGCCGAGGTTTTGAACATGTTTTTCTTTTCACCACAGAGACACAGAGACACAGAGAACCCTTCTTCTGTTTTTACTCTGTGCCTCTGTGCCTCTGTGCTTGGTTTGTATGCTTGAATTCAGCGAACGCATCCGTGCCGCACAAACCCCGCTACGTATCCGCGCCGGCGGCAGCAAGGATTTTTACGGCCAGTCATTCGACGGCGAAGTACTGGACATGTCCGGCCACACCGGCATTGTCAGCTACGAACCGGGCGAACTGGTGCTGACGGCGAAGTGCGGAACAACACTGACGGAAATCGAAACGCTGCTGGATGCGCACGGCCAGATGCTGGCCTTCGAGCCGCCGCGCCATTTTTCTTTGTCCCCTCACCCCAGCCCTCTCCCCAGAGGAGAGGGGGGAGATGAAGCTACCCTCGGCGGCACATTGGCCTGCAATCTTTCCGGCCCGCGTCGCCCTTATTCTGGCTCCGCGCGCGATTTCGTGCTGGGCATGGACATCCTCGACGGCAACGGTCAGTTGCTCAAATTTGGCGGACAAGTCATCAAGAACGTCGCCGGTTACGACGCCTCGCGCTTGATGGTGGGCGCGCTCGGCACGCTGGGCGTGCTGTTGCAGGCATCACTCAAGGTACTGCCAAAACCGCAAAGTGAACTGACCCTGCAATTTGAGCTGGATGAAGCCGCCGCGCTGGCAAAAATCAACCAGTGGGCAGGCAGACCCTTGCCGATTTCCGCCAGCGCCTGGTTGTCCGGCACCCTGTTCGTGCGGCTTTCCGGTGCCAATTCTGCCGTCATGCAGGCGCATGCAAAACTGGGCGGCGAGCCGCACCTGCACGGCGTGGAATTCTGGCAACATCTGCGTGACCATACGGCGGCCTTCTTTCAGGGCGACACGCCGCTGTGGCGACTTTCGCTGCCCGCGACCGCACCGGCCTTGAGCCTTAGCGGCAAACAACTCATCCACTGGGGCGGCGCGGAACGCTGGCTCAAGTCCGACACCCCCGCCAACGAAATACGCGCAGCAGTGATCGCGCATGGCGGCCACGCCACGCTGTTTCGCGGCGGCGACAAGAACGCTGGCGTATTTCAGCCGCTGCCCGCCACAATGATGAAATATCACCAACGTCTCAAACAGCAATTCGACCCGCGCGGCATTCTCAACCGTGGCCGGATGTATCGGGAGTTTTGACATGCAAACCCTGATTGCCGAAGCTTACCGCCACGACCGCGACAGCGCGGAGGCAGAGCGCATTTTGCGCACCTGTGTGCATTGCGGGTTTTGCCTGGCCACCTGCCCGACCTACCAGATTCTCGGCGACGAACTGGATTCGCCGCGCGGTCGCATCTACCTGATGAAACAGATGCTGGAAGGTGCGCAGGTGACAATGAAAACGCTCGCCCACCTGGATCGCTGCCTGACGTGCAGAAATTGCGAAACCACCTGCCCTTCCGGCGTGCAGTACGGCAAGCTCATCGACATTGGCCGCAGGCTGGCGGAAGCACAGGTGTTGCGGCCTTTGGGCAATCAACTCAAGCGCCGCGCGCTGGCAACATTATTGCCGCAAGAAAAATTGTTTGGCGGCGCGTTAAAGCTCGGGCGCATGGCCAAGCCTTTGTTGCCGGAAGCACTTGCTGGAAAAATCCCACCCTCACCCCAACCCTTCACGCCTCACCCCTCACCCCTCACCCCCCACTCCAGAGTCATGCTCGCCCTCGCCGGCTGCGTGCAGCCCGCGCTGGCGCCGCAAATCAATGTCGCCACAAAAACCGTGCTGGACGCCATCGGCATTGCAATGATCGAAGCGGACAATGCCGGCTGCTGCGGCGCAGTCGCCTTCCATCTCAACTACCAGGAAGACGGGTTGAACGCCATGCGCCGCAATATCGATGCCTGGTGGCCGCACATCGAGGCGGGCGCGGAAGCCATTGTCATGACCGCCTCCGGCTGCGGCGTGACAGTGAAAGAATACGGCCATTATTTGCGTCACGATCCGCAATACGCGGACAAGGCCGCGCGCGTTTCCGCTCTAACGCGAGACATCTCCGAGATTCTGCTGAGTGAAGAAAACGCACTACGCACCTGGCTGGAAAAACATCCCGTGCCCGGCCCAAAGAAAGTCAGCTTTCATGCACCCTGCACCCTGCAACACGGGCAAAAAATCACCGGCGTGGTCGAAGCCCTGCTCACGGTGGCCGGCCACACCATCCTGCCAGTATCGGAATCGCATCTGTGCTGCGGCTCGGCAGGCACCTACTCCCTGCTGGAACCGGAAATCTCCACCCAACTGCGTGACCGCAAGCTCGGTCAACTGTCCGCGCCACAACCCGAAGTCATCGCCACCGCCAATATCGGCTGCCTCACCCATCTTCAAAGCGGTTCGGCCACGCCGGTGAGGCATTGGATCGAGCTGCTGGTAGCAGGATGAGTTAAGGAAGCACTGTTTCAGTGGTTTCACGCATAATGATCGGATACGGTTGACTCAAAGCCTGAACGTCCTGTTCGCCAGCCTGTTCTCCCGCCAGGATTTCTTGCCCCAAAGCCAGCACAGCCATGGCGTAGTAGGATGAGCGGTTGTAGCGTGTGAGTACATAAAAATTCTGGCTTCCCAGGAAATAGTCATTGGGCGCGGCGCCGTTTTCTAGTTCGATGAGGGCAAATTTTTCCAATGGCTCGATGGGCAAGCTGGTCTTTACGCCCAATTCTGCAAGTTGCCAGGGACGGAATGTCGGCACGATGTCGGGCTTGAGCAAAGTGTCCAACTGCGGGTTATGCAGACCAATCTGATACACGGGTACCAGATGTCTGACCCACCCGTGGTGCGCCAGAAAGCTGGCTACGCAGCCAATGGCATCTACCGGGTTGCGCAGGTCGGTGCGTCCATCGCCATCAAAATCAACGGCGTAGCGCGAAATGTTGCCCGGCATGAACTGTGGCAAGCCCATTGCGCCAGCGTAGGAGCCTTTTATTTCCAGCGGCTGGCACTGTTCTTTAGCGCACCAGAGGAAGAACTGCGCCAGTTGTTCGCGAAAAAATGGCGCGCGATCCCTGCCAGCTTGTTCCTTCGGATAATCGAATGCAAGCGTCGCCAGAGATTCGACCACCCGGTGCTTGCCGGTGTTACGGCCATAGAATGTTTCCACGCCCAGCACGCCAAGGATCACACCCATGGGTACGCCATATTGCGCCTCTGCCCGACGCAGGTCAGTTTGGTGGTGTTGAAAGAAGACCTTGCCCGCATTGATTCGTACGGGCTCTACAAAACGATCCCGATAGGCTCTCCAGTTTTTACGCTGTCCACTGGGGATGGGCAGCACGGCGCGTCTGATACTGTCGAGCTTGCGGGCCTGGTTCAGCGTTGCGCGCACCCAGTCTGCGTCCAGTCCGCGCTGCTGCATGTCCTGCACGAAAGCGACCGCTTTCGCGTTGTCCTTGTAGGTTTCGATTTTTGCAGTAGCGCGTGGTTTGACGCCCGATTTCTTGCTGGCCGCTTCCGCCGTGGCACCGAGGATGAGGGCGGCTGACACGGCCAGGGCAACAAGACCCTGTTTTTTGCTGCGCGGGTTAAAGCTGGTTTTCCGCATTGACAAGGGCGGGCTCCGTCTCAGGCATGGGTATCCGGTTTTATCAGAACCGGCATCACAAGCCAAACTTTCCAAAAACTGCCTGTGATCTGTGCCCGCCTTTTGCTAGGCACATAAAAAATTAACCCGGCAATTTGCCCTTTAGAAGCTCCAGCCCTTTTGCCATCAAATCGCCTTCAGGAACCTGCCCGTCTGGCGTCAGGCGATCAATCACCTGCGGCAGCAGATCAGCCAGGCCGCCAGCCGCGTCTTTTTCCGTCAGACCAAGCTGTGCGGCAATTTGTCCCAGTGTGCCGTTGCCCAGTGCGTTGCGAATCTGGTCTCCAGACACCGGCAAGTTTTGTCCGGTACTGACCCAGGAAGCCGCCTGTTCACCCAAGCCGTTTTCCTGCAAGGTTTTCAGCAGGCCACCCAGACCGCCGGTTTGCTTGCTGGACACCATATCCATCACAACATTCAGTAGCGGGTTTGCACCCGACTGCCTGCCCAATGTACCCGCCACCATATCCAGCAATCCCATTTTTTTCTCCTTGTGTTGATTGGAGCGGGAAGCATGGCATATCCATTCGCACGCGGCGTGCGTCCAAAGGAAAATTTACACTCCCCATCCAGTCTGGGCGCAAAACTGGCTATGCGCCGCCACACGGTATAATTCGAGCACTTTTCCACCGTAATCTGTTCCTGTTTTCTGCATGACACTCAAAGCGCACCTTGTCCATTTGTTAAGCCAGGCGGTTCAATCTGTCTGCGCCGACGCCTCCGTCATCATTGAACTGGAGCGTCCCAAGAACGCGGCGCATGGAGATTTTTCCTGCAATGTGGCGATGCAGCTTGCACGACCATTGAAGCGCAATCCACGCGAACTGGCGCAGGCCGTAATCGACGCGCTGCCGGGTTCTGCATTGATCGCCAAAACCGAAATCGCCGGCCCTGGTTTCATCAACTTGCACCTCGCTCCCGCCGCCTGGCATGGCGTGATTCCGGCCATTCTCAAGGCGGGCGCGAATTATGGTCATGGGTCGTCTGGCGCAGGGCAAAAAGTACTGGTGGAGTTTGTCTCAGCCAACCCCACCGGGCCGCTGCACGTAGGCCATGGGCGGCAGGCCGCGCTGGGCGATGCGCTATGCAATCTGTACGCGTCGCAGGGCTGGCAGGTGCACCGCGAGTTCTATTACAACGATGCCGGTGTGCAAATTGCCACCCTTGCCAACAGTGTGCAGGCGCGTTTGCGCGGGCTGAAACCCGGCGATGATGCATGGCCGGAAGCAGCGTACAACGGCGATTACATTGCCGACATTGCGGATGATTTCCGCGCACAGAAATCCGTCCACGCCGATGATCGCGCATTCACAGCCTCGGGCGATATTGAAGATATCGACAGCATCCGCCAGTTTGCCGTGGCCTATCTGCGTCACGAGCAGGATCTGGATTTGCAGGCGTTTGCCGTGCGCTTCGACCAGTATTATCTGGAATCCAGCCTGTACACCGATGGCCGTGTTGACGCCACGGTGCAAAAACTCATCGACGCGGGCAAGACCTACGAACAGGACGGTGCACTGTGGCTGCGCACTACGGACTATGGCGACGACAAGGATCGCGTGATGAAAAAGTCCGACGGCGGCTACACCTATTTTGTGCCGGACGTGGCCTATCACATCGCCAAATGGGAACGCGGCTATACCCGCGCCATCAACATCCAGGGCACCGACCACCACGGCACCATTGCCCGCGTGCGCGCCGGATTGCAGGCGGTCGGGCTGGGCATTGCACAGGGCTACCCGGACTATCTGCTGCACACCATGATCCGCGTCATGCGCGGCGGCGAGGAAGTGAAAATTTCCAAGCGCGCGGGTAGCTACGTCACGCTGCGTGATTTGATTGAATGGACCAGCAAGGACGCGGTGCGTTTCTTTCTGCTGATGCGCAAGGCCGATACCGAATATGTGTTCGATGTCGATCTGGCGGTAGCCAAGAACAATGACAACCCGGTGTTCTACGTGCAGTACGCCCACGCACGCATCTGCAGTGTGCTGCGCGAATGGGCTGGCGATGCGGCCGCGCTGGTCGATGTTGAGCTTGCGCCGCTGACCTCGGCACATGAAATTGCCCTGATGCAAAAGCTGGCCGAATATCCTGAAATGCTCGCCACCGCCGCCGCCGAACTGGCGCCGCACCATGTGGTGCACTACCTGCAAGCACTGGCGGCGGAATTCCACGCCTGGTACAACGCCGACAAGTTTCTGGTGGAAGACATGGCCACGCAGAATGCGCGCCTCGCGCTGGCTGAAGCCAGCCGCAGCGTGCTGGCAAATGGTCTTGCCCTGCTGGGCGTATCCGCGCCGGAGAAGATGTAATGGCCGCCGCCAGCAAGAAAAATCCTTTTCTCAACGGCTTTGCGCTGGGATTGTTCAGCGGCTTGGGGCTGGCGCTCATTGTCGCGGTGCTGGTCACACAGAACAATCCGTTTGTCAGCAATGGCGGTGCCGACACCTCCGCAGGCACCACAGAATCTGCCGCGCCAATTGATTCCCCGCGTTACGATTTCAGCGAAACGCCATCACAAGCCGCACAGCCCCAGACCGATCAAGCCAGCGCACTGTATTACCTGCAGGCTGGCGCTTTCAGCAATGCGGGAGACGCCGACCAGATGAAAGCGCGGCTGGCTTTGCTGGGCTTTGAAGCGCGTGTGGAAGTCAGCAGCAATCAGGACAAAGCCCCGCTCAGCCGTGTGCAGATTGGTCCGTACAAAGCGCTGGACGAACTAAATAGCGCCCGCGCGCGTCTCACGCAGAGCGGGATTGAAACCATTTTGGTCAAGATGCCCCCATCCACAACAAAACAGGAGACACCATGATGTCAATGTACACAGCACGTCGTTTGCTGAGCTTATTTGCAGGATTTCTGATTGTTGGACAGGCGCTGGCCGCTTTTGGCCCAGCCGAAGAAGGCAAGGAATTCAAGCTTCTGGCCAATCCGCTGACGGTGGAAACCGGCAAGAAAATCGAGGTGGTGGAATTCTTCTGGTATCGCTGCCCGCATTGCAACCAGCTGGAACCCGCGTTGAAAGTCTGGGCGAAAAAGCTCCCCGCCGATGTCCAGCTGCGCCCAGTACCCGCCGTCTTCAGGGAAGATTGGGCGCACGGCGCCCGCATTTACTACACGCTGAGTGAAATGGGCGCACTGAAAAGACTGCATGGCAAGGTGTTTGACGCCTATCACAAGGAAAACATCAACCTGAATGACGAAGCCACGCTAATGGCCTGGGTCAAGAAACAGGGGTTGGACAGCGACAAGTTCCAGACTCTTTATCGCTCCTTCGGCGTGCAATCACAGGTCATGAAGGGCGCACAAGCCGCCCGCCAGGCAGGTATTGACGGTGTGCCTGCACTGATCGTGGATGGCAAGTACTACACCTCCATCTCCATGACGCTAAGTGAAGAACGCCTGTTTGAAGTGGCGGATCAACTGATCCAGCGCGCGCGCAAGGAGCGTCGCAGCAAATCGGCTAAATAAATCTGGCCCGGCAGTCTTCCCCGCTATTTTGCACAAGCCCCTCACCGTCTTTATCACTGGCGCCTCCAGCGGCCTGGGCGCTGCGCTTGCCCGCCTCTACGGCAAGCAAGGCGCACAACTGGGTTTGTGCGGGCGCAGGCTGGAAGCACTGGGGCTGCTTGCACAAGACCTTGAGGCACATTGCTATGTGGCTGACGTGCGCGACGCAAAAGCCATGCAAACCGCCGCGCAAGACTTTATGCGCGATGTCGGCGTACCCGACATCGTCATTGCCTGCGCCGGCATTTCGGTTGGCGTGCTCACCGAAGAGGCTGACGACCTGGCGGTTTTTCAGGCGGTGATGGACGCCAATGTCATGGGACTGGTGCATACCTTTCATCCCTTTCTGCCCGCCATGCAGACGCGCGCGCAGGCCAATTCCGGCATCGGCGGCGTGCTGTGCGGCATTGCCAGTGTGGCGGGAATCCGCGGCTTACCCGGCGGCGGTGCGTATTCCGCCAGCAAAGCTGCCGCAGCAGTCTATCTCGAAGCCCTGCGTGTAGAACAGAAAAAACAGGGTATCGCGGTGGTAACGGTTTCACCAGGCTATATCGACACCCCCATGACTGCGGTCAACCCCTACCCCATGCCGTTCAAAATGTCTGCCGATGCTGCCGCAACAAAAATCGCCCGCGCCATTCGCAGGCGCAGCAGGCACGCGGTGATTCCCTGGCAGATGGCGCTGGTGGCACGGCTGCTGCGCCTGTTGCCGGATGCCCTGTACGACCGGCTGTTTGCCAATGCGCCGCGTAAACCGCGACACCTGAAAATCTGAATGCTGGCGCACCACGGTTCTTCGTACTACATTCAAACCACTGGCTTCAATTTAGAATTACCCACTCCCTCCGGACATTGTGAGCACATGAACCCACCTTTGAACATTGTGGTTGTCGATGATCACCCCTTGTTGCGCATGGGCGTGGCCAGTTCGATAGATCAGGCCGGCGATATGCAACTGATGGCGCAATTTGCCAATGCCGCCGAACTCAACGCCTGGCTGGCCGAAGGTAGCAAGGCCGATGTGGTGTTGCTGGATCGTTCGCTGCCCGATGCCGACGGGCTGGATCTGGTGTCTGATATCCGTGATGCGGGCATGAAAGTCATCATGCTCACCATCGAAGATGCCGAGGAAGAAATCTCCGACGCCATCAGCGCCGGGGTGGATGGCTATGTCATCAAAAGCAGCGAGCCGGAACATGTGCTTTCCGCCATTCGCAGCGTGTGCGCGGGGCAAAGCAGCTTTCCGCTCAACATCATGCAGAGCATGGCGCGAGGCGAACTGGCGCATCATGCGCTGGATGCGCTGACCCAGCGTGAACTGGAAATCGTCGAATTCGTCAAACAGGGCTTGAGCAACAAGATCATCGCCTACAACCTCAAACTGTCGGAAAACACCGTGCGCAACCATCTGCGCAACATCATGGAAAAACTCGGCTTGAGAAACCGGGTGCAAG
Source organism: uncultured Thiobacillus sp. (assembly GCA_964442685.1). GTDB lineage: Bacteria > Pseudomonadota > Gammaproteobacteria > Burkholderiales > Thiobacillaceae > UBA6918. The sequence continues at coordinate 7,671 of CAYTZP010000033.1, read as the reverse complement.
TGGCGACACTGGCACTGAAGGAAGACCGACGTCGGCGCTAAATGAACACTTGCTTGCGAAAAACAAGACGCGCGCACCGCCATACCAGCTGGTAACGCGCTAATCAGAGCGGCGCCATATCCACTTTATTCCACCGTCACGCTTTTGGCCAGGTTGCGGGGTTTGTCCACATCGGTGCCTTTTTTCAGTGCCGCGTGGTAGGCCAGCAGCTGCACCGGGATGGCGTGGAGGATGGGAGACAGCAGACCCGCATGGCGCGGGGTACGGATGACGTGCACCGCTTCGTCTTCACCAAAATGGCTGTCGAGGTCGGCAAACACATAGAGCTGGCCGCCGCGCGCGCGCACTTCCTGCATGTTGGATTTGACCTTTTCCAGCAGGCTGTCGTTGGGCGCAATCACGACAACCGGCATGTTCTCATCCACCAGCGCCAGCGGCCCGTGCTTGAGTTCGCCCGCCGGGTAGGCTTCGGCATGGATGTAGGAAATTTCCTTGAGCTTGAGCGCGCCTTCCAGCGCAATGGGGTAGTGCAGGCCGCGACCAAGAAAGAGCGCGTGGTGCTTGTCGGCAAAGTGCTCCGACCAGACCTTGATCTGCGGCTCGAGGTTGAGCGCGTGCTGCACGCTGCCGGGCAACTGGCGCAGGGATTCGAGATGGGTATGTTCAGCCTCGGCGGAAAGTTGTCCGCGCTGTTTGGCCAGTGTCAGCGCAAGAATGAACAACGCGCACAGTTGGGTGGTGAACGCCTTGGTGGAGGCGACGCCGATTTCTGCACCTGCGCGGGTGTAGAACACCAGCTTTGAGTTGCGCGGCAGGGCGCTTTCCTGCACGTTGCAGATGGACAGCGTGTGTTCGTGACCCAGCGCCTTGGCGCGCTTGAGGGCTTCCATGGTGTCCAGCGTTTCGCCGGACTGCGAGATGGTGACCACGAGTTGGCGCGGGTTGGGAATGGAGTCGCGGTAGCGATATTCGTGACCGAGTTCGACGTTGCAGGGTAGATGCGCCAGCGATTCCAGCCATTGCTTGCCGACCAGCCCGGCGTAGTAGCTGGTGCCGGAGGCCAGAATCAGCACGCTGTCGATCTGCTTGAACACGGCGGCAGCCTCATCGCCGAACAGGCTGGCGTCGATGCCAGCGTCAATCACGCCCTCCAGGGTGTCGGCAGTGGCGCGCGGCTGCTCGTGGATTTCCTTCTGCATGTAGTGCTCAAACGAGCCCAGGTCGATGGCGTCGGCGGAGACTTCGGACAGGCACTCGGGTCGGACAACTTCATTGCCCGCGCGATCGACGACACGGATGCCATCGCGGCTGATGGCGGCTACGTCGCCCTCGTCCAGATACACTACACGACGGGTTTCCGAGAGCAGCGCGGAAACGTCGGAGGCAAAAAAATTCTCGCCCTCGCCGCGGCCAATCAGCAACGGGCAGCCCATTCTTGCGCAGCACATGAGGTCGGGCGAGTCCAGCGCCGCCACGCCGATGGCATACGCGCCGTGCAACTCGGCCACGGCCTTGCGGGTGGCTTTGAGCAGGTCGCGTTCCTGACTGTAGTAATGATGGATGAGATGGGCGATGACTTCGGTGTCGGTTTGCGAGGTGAAGCGGTAGCCCAGCGCCTTGAGCCGGGCGCGTTGTTCTTCGTGATTTTCGATGATGCCGTTGTGTACCACGGCAATTTCTTCACGGCTGATGTGCGGGTGGGCATTGTCTTCGGTAACGCCGCCGTGGGTGGCCCAGCGCGTGTGGCCGATGCCCATGCCGCCTTGCAGGTTTTGCGCCGCAACCTGGCTTTCCATTTCCACCACACGGCCGACCCGGCGCACGCGCTCAAGCTGGCCGTTATGCAGCACCGCTGCGCCAGCGGAGTCGTAGCCGCGATACTCCAGGCGCTTGAGCCCTTCGACGATAACCGGAACAATATTGCGCTGCGCGATGGCGCCGACGATGCCGCACATGGTTTAGCTTTCCTTTTTGATTTTTGCGGGACGCTTCCAGCCGGGCAGGGTCATCTGTTTGGCGCGCGCCAAACTTAATTCACCAGCGGGCGCATCCTTGGTGATGACGGAACCGGCGCCGATGGTGGCGTTGTCGCCCACGCTGACCGGCGCGACCAAGGCCGTATTCGAACCGATGAAGGCGTTTTTGCCGATGATGGTTTTGTGCTTGTTGGCGCCGTCGTAATTGCAGGTAATGGTGCCCGCGCCGATATTGGTTTTTGCGCCGATTTCGGCATCGCCCACATAGGACAGGTGGTTGATCTTGGCGCCTTCCGCCACCACGCTGTTCTTGATTTCGACGAAGTTGCCGACATGGGTGTCGCGCGCCAGTTTTGTGCCGGGGCGGGTGCGCGAGAACGGGCCGATACGGGCGTCTGCGCCGATTTCCGTGTCCACCAGATGCGAGAAGGCCTCTATCCTTGTCCCGGCAGCGATGCGTACATTCTTCAGCACACAATGCGCGCCAATGGCCACGCCATCGCCCAGTTCCACACGGCCTTCAAACACACAGCCAACGTCGATTTCCACGTCGCGTCCGCACAGTAATTCGCCACGCACGTCGATGCGTGCCGGGTCAGCCAGGGTCACGCCCTGCTCCAATAATCCAGCGGCGATGTTGCCTTGGTGTATCCGCTCCAACTCGGCCAGTTGCGCCTTGCTGTTCACGCCCAGCACTTCCCAGGTATCCGCCGGGTGGCTGGTCAGCACCTCCACGCCGTCGGCAACGGCCATGGCAATGATGTCAGTCAGGTAATACTCACCCTGGGCATTGTGATTTTTCAGTTGTCCAAGCCAGGATTTCAATTTTGTTGTTGGCGCGGCCAGAATGCCGGTGTTGACTTCGCGGATGGCGCGTTCGATCTCGCTGGCGTCCTTGTGCTCGACGATGCGCGTCACCCGGCCCTGTTCGCGCACGATACGGCCATAGCCTGCGGGGTTGTCCAGCATCATGGTGAGCAAGCCCAGATGGCCAGCCTGCGCGGCGGCGATCAGCGGCTTCAGGGTGTCAGCGCGGGTTAGTGGAACATCGCCGTACAGCACCAGCGTCACGCCGTCTTCATGCAGATGCGGCACGGCCTGCTGCACGGCATGGCCGGTGCCGTGCTGTTCCGCCTGCAGGACAAAACTCAGGCTGTCATCGCTCAGCGTCGCCGGTACAACATCACCGCCAAAGCCGTACACCACGCAGATTTTGCTGCCGCCGACCGCACGTGCTGCATCAATGACATGCGACACCAAGGGGCGTCCCGCCAGCCTGTGCAGCACCTTGGGCAAATCCGAACGCATGCGCGTGCCTTTGCCCGCAGCCAGGATAACAATATCAAGTGGAACCAGATTCATTTGCAAAAGGATCGTCCGCGAACGGGAGCCAGTATAAACCCGAATGCGCGTTGCCCAGACCATCCATGCCGCGCGGCTCTGCGGTAATTGATCAGGTTGTCTCTTACTTTGGAGCCCCTACCGGCAATGTTCTTTGCACCAGCCTGTAACCGGCTGGCAATACAAACATATCGGGCTTGATAGCTTCGGTGGAAAACTGCTGGAAGTCGATGCTCATTTTGCTCGGCAGTTTCTTTGCCAGGTTGACCATGGGTCCGTTGCCTTCGTAGCTTCCCTCAAGCTCTCCACCACAGGGCAGACCCCTGCTGGCCAGTCTGCGAATCGTCTCATTCAGGACGCGTGATTGCGCCGGGGCCATTTTGGCCAGCGCTGGAACCGCCAGAAAAAACCCCGGTTTTTTTGCTGCCGCAACAAGCGCCTTGATGGCAGATTGTTCCGGCACGTTGCTGGCCAGCCAGATTTTGCCCCTGAGGTTGAACACGCTCTGCTCATTGCCCAAGCGCGCGGGAATGCTTGCGCTCAGTTCATGTTCCCGGCATTTCCAGCCTTGCAGCGGCTTGACGTTGCCGGTTGACTCGAATTCCATCTTCAAGCCGTCGGCCGGCGCACTGGCTTCGGTGCTTTCGTCCAGGCCAGCAAGATCATGCGCTTCGGCAAACCGGGTGAAATGATCGATGACGATTACCTGTTTTTTTGCCAGGTCAAACAAATGCGTATAGCTGCGTCCGCGATCGTTGAAATCCCGGCGCACGGTGGTGCCTTGTATCCAGATTTTCTCCTGGCTGGATACCGGCATGCCAAAAGCGCCCGTGACGCTATGCCCTGATAACATCAGATCCGCGTGCGCCGATCCGCCTGCCCCCAGCATGGCGACGAGTGCTGCAACCACGTGTCGGGCGTTTTTATTCCTGGCCATGGTGTTGTTGCTCATTTTCCTATTGCACATTTTCCCGTTGTCCATTTTCCTGGCGGCTCTCGCCGAGATTCAGGCGCTGGTACACCAGCATCAGGGGTTTGGGCGCCCACCAGTTAAGCCAGCCCATCAGTTTCAGGGTGGAAGGCACCAGCAACATGCGCACCAGCGTGGCGTCGACAATTACCGACAGCAGCAGACCAAGACCGATGGCCTTGATGAACACTACCTCGCCCATGGCAAACGCACCCAGCACCACGCCTATGAGCAGGGCGGCATTGGTGATGACAGGCCCGCTGCGCTGCATGCCGGTGGATACCGACTTCAGGCTGTCGCCCTTGGTGGCGTCGCACATTTCTTTTACGCGCGATAGCAAAAACACTTCGTAGTCGATGGACAGGCCGAATGCGCTGGCAAAAATCAGCACGAGGATGGTGCCGTCCAGCGCGCCCTGTGGCGTAAATCCGAGCAGCCCGGACAGATGCCCTTCCTGAATGATCCATACCAGCGCGCCAAAGGTGGCGGACAGCGACAGCAGATTGGTCAGCACCACCTTGAGCGGCACCAGCAGGCTACCCAACATCAGAAACAGCAGAACGAAAATTACTACCACGATGGCGGCCAGCACTTTGGGCACATCGCTACGCAAGGAATCCAGATAATCGAGATGAAACGCGGAAAACCCACCCACCTCGATGCGCAGCTCTTTTTCTTGTTGCGCCACTGCACGAATGCGCTGTACCAGCTCTCGCGCCCGTTCGGATGTGGGGTCGTGTTTGTAGCTGACATAGACCAGCGTGGTGTTGCCCTGGCTGAATTCGGCCAACGCTGCCCCCGCCTGTGGAAACTGATCCTTGTGCCGGTATAGCATTTGGTAATCTGCCAGCCCAAGCTGCGGATCCAGCGTTACCAGTCCCATGACGCGTGTTACATCCGGTATGGCCGCAATCTTGCCGCTCAAGCGGTGCAGCGCCGCCAGGCTGCCTGCATCAGTCAGGCTCTTTTCGGTTTTGACCGCCAGTATGATCGGACTGAGTTCGCGCAGTTCGAAATTTTTCTCGATGCTCAACTGCACCATGCGGCTTTCTGCCGTGTCGGGCAAGGAACGGCTGTCGGTCGGGCCGATTTTCATATCCTTGATCGGCAGCCCCATCAGCAGCAACAAAGCCAGCGAGAGCAACAAGACTGTGCGCGCGTTGCGCATGACAAAGTAGCTGAAGCGATACCAGCTGCCATTATCTGCCCCGGTTTGCTCGCGTTTTCGCAACAGCGGCGGCACCAGGCGATTAACGCGATGCCCCAGCAGCGCAAGTAGCGCAGGCAGCAACAGCAGTGTGGCCGTCATCGCAGTGGCTACCGACAATGCCCCTGCCAGCCCCATGTTGTGAAAAAAGCGTTGCGGCAAAATCATCAGACAAAGCAGGCTGGCGCCAACGGTCAGCCCGCTGAACAACAAAGTGCGCCCGGCGGTGTTGAGCATGATTTTCAGGGCTACCGGCACAGGCCAGCCCTGCGCCAGTTCTTCACGGAAGCGTGAAACCATGAACAGGCTGTAATCCACTGCCAGCCCCAGCCCCAGCATGGACACCACATTGGGCGCATAAACGCTGATGTCGGTAAAGTAAGTGGCTCCTTTAAGCCAGGCCATACTGCTGGCAATTGTGGCCGCACCGACAATCAGCGGCAGGGTGGCCGCAACCGCCGAACGAAAAACCCATAACAGCAACAAAGCCAGCAGAATGAAGCTCACGCCTTCGGCGGTTTTCAGGTCACGATCCAGTTGCTCGCGCACATCCACATACACCGCCAGTTCGCCGCCAAATGCTATCTCCAGCTGCGAGCTCACCAGTGTGTTCCGCAGATGCTGAAATGCACTGACCCCTTCATCACTGCCGCGCCGAAGATTTACGATGGCATAGGTCAGACGGCCATCGCGTGACTTCAGCCTGGCATCACCCGTGGTGTAGTAGTTGATATGGCTGGTGACGCTGGTTTGCGCATTCAAACCGGAAACAGCCGATTCGACCGCATTCCTGTACTCAATGCTGTCAACTTGTTACGTACTGCCGGCTGTTTTGGGGCTGAACAGCACAACCACCGGTACATCGTCGCGCTGCATTTCATCGCGCAAAATGCTTGCAACCTTGGCCGATCCGCTATCAGGCGCTTCCCATCCGGGATTGAGGGTCAAACGCTGTTGTATATCCAGCCCGAACAATGCACTGAGAGCCACCCACGTCGTCGCCAATACGATCAATAGCCAGGGGCGTCTGGCTGCCAGATCGGCCATTAGTGAAAAGATGATGCCTCCGTATATTCGCTATTCATCTTTTTTTTCTTTATTTCATGCGCCGTTCGGCTTCCCGCGCCAGCGCATCCATGCGTATGCGGATCTCTTCCTGCAAATATCCATCCGTCAGCAAGGGCGGCGGAGGCAGCATGGGAATGACATGGGCACGATAAACCAGCTGAACCGGACGAGCCTGACCGTTGATTGTCCATTCCCCTTTCAAGGAACTTCCGCGCCCCGCAACGGTACGGAAGTTGATCATGGTGTAAGGCTTTTCTTCGATGGCGAATAGCACATGATCAGGCATGATCAACGATAGCAGTCCGCCCTCTCCGCGCTGCTCCACCATTTTGATGTCAGACCTGGGCGAAGCAAGCTGCCGGGAAAGTGTCATGCCAGGCACATACGCCGCCAGCCGGTTGTAGTCAGTGAGCGTTGCCCATACGGTCAGCGCATCTGCATTGACCACAGAAGTAGCGTAGATGCGAATGCCCGTGAATCCGATATCCGTGGCAACCCGGGTCTGTGCAGCTATGGCGTTCGCTGACAGGCCAACCAGCAACATTGCTAGCATTTTGCTGAAAGCGCGTCCAAACGTCTGCATGGCATGCCTTTATGACAATCGCGATTACCGCAGTGTACACAGATTGCCGCTTCCGCCGCCAAAAACAAAGGGCAGCCAAAGCTGCCCGTGTATTCTTGTCAGGCAGCCAAAGCTGCCCCTGTATTCCTGGCGGGCAACTCACGTTGCCCTTTTATATGCAAGCCGACTGGAAGTCAGACTTTCTTGCGCAGTTTCTGAATCGCGGCAAGCTGCGCCACGGCTTCGGCCAGTTCGGCCTGGGCTTGCGCCAGATCCATGGCGGCGGATTTGTCTTTCATCGCCTCTTCTGCCGCGCGCTTGGCCTCCATGGCCTTGGCTTCATCCAGGTCGCCGCCGCGGATGGCGGTGTCGGACAGAATCGTGACCACATGCGGCTGTACTTCGAGCACGCCGCCGGAAACGTAGATCAGTTCTTCTTCGGCCACATCGGGTTTCTTGATGCGCACCGAACCCGCCTTGAGTTTGGTCAACAACGGCGTGTGGCGCGGATAAATGCCAAGCTCGCCCATTTCGCCGGGCACCGACA
>CAYTZP010000032.1:17995-22222 GCA_964442685.1 uncultured Thiobacillus sp. | reverse complement strand
AAAGTGGCAAGCAACGCTTTGCCCATCTCTTCGGCCAGATTCACTGGCACGGCATTGCCAATCTGTTTGTACTGCGAGGTCAGCGAGCCGGCGAACTGCCAGTCATCGGGAAAGGTTTGAATGCGTGCGTACTCGCGCACAGTGAACGGTCGGGTTTCTTCTGGATGACAACGTTCGGTTTGTTTTTGCGCGGGCGCACAGGTCAAAGTCAGGCACGGCTCATCCCAACTGATCCGCCGCGCCATGCCGGTTTTTCCGCCTTCCAGATGGAAGGAGCCTTTCATGTACGATTTCTGCAAATCCACAGGCAGATCGCGCCAATATCCGCCCGGCGGGACAAGCGCCATCACCTCGCGTTTGTGCTTTGGATAAGCCTGCCCGGGAGCTTGCGGAACGTCAGTATCAAACAGACGCCCCTTTTTCAGCGCATCGCGCAGTGTGTAGATTTCTTTATGTGGGCTTGGCCAGGAAAAACTCAGTTGCGCATCACGCCGCAGACCAACCAGAAACAGGCGTTCGCGTTTTTGTGGAACCCGGTGAAATATTGCCTTGAGAATGCGCGGCGGAACCACGTCATAGCCAAGCTCATCCAGCACGGAGATCATGCCCTCCAACGTTCGTCCACCATCATGGGACACCAGCCCTCGCACGTTTTCACCTACACAAACCAGTGGCTGAACCTCCTTGACGGCTCTAGCAAACTCATAAAACAAGGTGCCACGCGCATCCTCAAAGCCCAATTTCTTGCCCGCGTAACTGAAAGCCTGGCAGGGGAATCCACCCGTGAGCAAATCTATTTGTCCGTGGTGCGCGGTGAAATCGAGTACGGCAACATCGCCTTCAACCACATTCCAGTGCGGCCGATTAAACCTCAAAGTGGCACAAGCATCACGATCCAGTTCATTCAACAGCTGGACATCAAAGCCCGCTCGTTCCAAGCCAAGCGCCAACCCGCCTGCGCCCGCAAACAACTCCATTGAGCGGAAATGATGGTTTCCAACCAGGATCGGCTGTGCTTCTGGCCGATCTTCAAACATGAAGCCAATCTGTTCAAACTGCTTGAGATCACGCGCCTGATACACGCGATAGTTATTGATGGGGTGACGCACGGCGACCAGCTTGCCGGATTTATCCCAGCGTCGCAGCGTTTCCTTGGAGATTGAAAGCATGTCGGCAACTTCAGAGATGGCGAAATAGTCTTTCATCTCGATAACCATGACCAATGTTGTGTTGATGGTTATTGTATTTCGGCCGATACACTCAAGAAAAGAGCGCCCCAAGTGAAAATACAGTAATCACATTCCAAAGCGCCCATCATGAACCCCAAAAAAAGCCAAGAAATTCTGGAAAAGGTGAAAATCTGGTTTCGTGAGAGCATCGTAGCCAGTCACATCAAAAACACCAGCAAACTCACAAACCCAAATGAGTTCAACATTAATCCCTTCCTGACGCCCTATATCGCAGCCACATTAGGCGGTTCAGTATCACCAGAAAACATTGCGCGTGCGCTGGTTTACCCCCGTGCACTTGGAACGTCGATCACGACCTCATTCGGCACGCACATGCAAAGCTTCATCGCTGACGTGCTTCAAAACACCTTTGGCTCCTTGGTGCCAGGTGTTGATATCGAGTTTGACGACGCACTGGATGGGAGACACAAATTCTGCCAAGTCAAACTTGGTCCGAACACAATCAACAAGGACGACGTGGAAAGCATCCACGGGCATTTCAAAAATGCGCGCAATCTGGGAAAAACCAATAAGGTCAAACTTGCACAAGGCGATTTAGTCATTGGCATCCTTTATGGGGAACACGGCCAGGAAAGCAATCATTATTGCAGGTTGCGGGATGAATACGATTATCCGATTCTTATCGGCGCGGACTTCTGGCATCGCCTGACAGGGCATGCAAACTTCTACGACGATCTGAAGCGCGTGCTAAGAGAAGCTGCCACAGAGGCGAACAGTACAGAATTGATCGAGAACGTCATTACTGAATTGGCAAAGACCGCGATCATCAAAGAAATCGCTGGGAAAATGTAAGCTAATTCTTAGCTATTAGTGAGCCTCCCCCTCAACCCCGCCATCGCCCTTTCCCCCGCGCATTCTGCGGTGGTGGAAGCCTGCGCGGGCAGCGGCAAGACCTGGCTGCTGGTGTCACGCATGATCCGGCTGTTGCTGGCGGGGGCGGCGCCGTCGGAGTTGCTGGCGATTACGTTTACGCGCAAGGCGGCGCAGGAGATGACCGACCGTCTGCATGAGTGGCTGCGTCTGCTGGCGCTGGCGGACGACGACACGGTGCGCGTGTTTTTGCGCGAGCGTGCCATTCCGGAAAACGACATTGAATCGCTGTTGCCACGCGCGCGCGGTTTGCTGGAAGCGGTGTTGACGGCACAGCCGGAGCCGACGGTAACGACGTTCCATGGCTGGTTTCTGGAGTTGCTGAAACGCGCGCCGCTGGAAGCGGGCTTGCCGTGGGGCGCGCCGCTGCTGGAAAACGAATCGCAATTGCGGCGCGAAGTGCTGGATGCGCAATTGGCCAAATGGGCGGCGCAAAAAAACGCTACAGCGCAATCGCCGCAAGGGCAGGCGCTGCTGGGTTTGCTTGATGCCATTGGCGAACACAGCACGCAAAATATTCTGACGGCCTTTTTGTTCCGCCGCGCAGAATGGTGGGCCTATACCGAAGGCCAACCCGACCCGGTTAATCATGCGCTGGGTGAATTGCGCGGTTTGTTGCGGGATGATCTGGATGCCGATCCCGTGGCGGCATTCTGGGCAGACGTCGCCCACACTTCTCGCGCGGAGCGCATCACGCTGGCGCTCGACATGGGCACGTCGGCAGAGCTCAAGCAAGCCGCCGCGATTCGGCAGGCGGTTTCCGCGCAAGACCTGGATGCGCTGAAAAAGCAGATTCTCAACGCCGATGGCAGCCGCGCAAAAAAGAAGGCTAACGACAGCACGCTGAAAAAACTCGGCGATCGTGCCGACGCCTATCTGCGCGATTACGACACGCTGGAAAGCACGCTCGAAAACATCGCCGAACACCTGAGCGAACAGCGCATCTGGCGCTTGAATCAGCATGGTCTGTTGCTCGGCCACGCTTATGTGGAGGCGTATCAGCGCGCAAAATCACAACAGGGCGTGATGGATTTTGCCGATGCCGAATGGCTGGCCTGCAAGCTGCTGCAAAACGAGGAGCTGGCGCCCGCGCTATACATGAAGCTGGACGCGCGCTACCGGCATTTGCTGCTGGACGAATTTCAGGACACCAACCCGCTGCAATGGCAGGCTTTGTCCACCTGGCTGAGTGAAAGCAAAGCGGCGGATTCGGCCATGACGGTGTTCATGGTGGGCGATCCCAAGCAGGCGATTTATCGTTTTCGTCGGGGCGAGGCGCGCATTTTCAAGGCAGCGGCGGAATTTCTGCGCCAGCATTTCGGTGCTGAAATTTTCAGCAACAACCAGACTCGCCGCCTTGCGCCCGAAGTGGTGCGCGCGCTGAATCCGGTGTTTGCGCAGGAAGACTGGTTTGCGCCGCATACTCATGCCGAGGCCAATGACACATTGCCTGGCGCGTTGCGCTGCGTGCCGGTGGAAGCGGAAAAATCCACGGCTTCGGAAACTCAGACGACTGAATTACGCAACCCGCTGACCACGCCGCTGGAAGAATCAGAAGAAAAAGCCGTGCACAAGGAAGCGACAGAATTTGCGCGCGTGCTGCATGATGAAGTGCTGGGCAGGTGGGCAGTGCGCGACAAGAATGGCGAAAGAGCCGCCTGTGCGGGCGATGTGATGGCGCTGGTACGCAAACGCACGCACTTGCAGATTTACGAGCGCGCGCTGGAAGCGGCCAACATTCCATTCATCACTTCGCGCCGGGGCGGATTGCTGCATGCACTGGAAGCACAGGATTTGATTGCGCTGCTGGAAACCCTGCTGATGCCGCACGCCGATCTGAAACTGGCGCAAACGCTGAAATGCCCGGTGTTCGGGTGCAGCGATGAGGATTTGCTGCGGGTGTTTGCCTCTACCCACGAAGCCGCCCCCTCCCCCTTAAACATGGAAACCATGCACCCCCTCTCCCTGCGGGAGAGGGGCAGTGGTGAGGGAGAAATGGCAAGCATTTCAAACACCTTCAATGTGCCCAACATTCTCCCTCACCCGGCTTCGCCACCCTCTCCCGCAGGGAGAGGGGAATCAGGGCAGCCTCCCGCAGGGAGAGGGG
>CAYTZP010000032.1:0-17895 GCA_964442685.1 uncultured Thiobacillus sp. | reverse complement strand
CCACCCTCTCCCGCAGGGAGAGGGGAATCAGGGCAGCCTCCCGCAGGGAGAGGGGCTAACAGTGGCTGGGACAGACTGCTAGATCAATCCACCCAGACCAACTGCCCGCCCGCCCTTGCCCGCGCCGCGCGGCTTTTAGGCAACTGGCGCGCGCATGTCGGCACGCTGCCAGTGCATGATCTGCTCGACCGCATGTACTTTGAGGGCGACGTGCTGGCGCGTTATGAAGCCGCCGTACCGCCCGCCATGCGCCCGCTGGTCTCAGCAAACTTGCGCGCCTTCATGCAGCTGGCGCTGACCCAGGATGGCGGGCGTTACCCTTCGCTCACGCGCTTTATCCGCGACCTGAAAGCACTGGTGGACGATGCCGACGCCGCGCCCGACGAGGGCATTGCGGCGGATGGCGAAAATGCCGTGCGCCTGCTCACCATCCACGGCGCAAAAGGGCTGGAAGCGCCTATCGTCTGGCTGTTGGGCGGCACGGATCACAACCGTGGCGACAGCTACGATGTCCTCTCGCCCTGGCCGCCCGAAGCCGGGCGCCCGGAACATTTTTCCCTGTTTGGTAAAAAAGAAGAGCGTGGCGCTTGCCGCGCGCACTGGTTTGCCGAAGAAGCCGGACACGCCGCACGCGAAGACGCCAACCTGCTGTATGTGGCGCTGACCCGCGCCGGGCAGGCGCTCATCGTCAGCGGCAATGGCGAGCGCACAAAAAATGGCAAGATGAAAAACGCCTGGCTGGATCGTGTATCCAGCGCCTGGGATAGCCTCGAGCTTTCGCAAAACCTGCCCGCCGCAACCGCACCGGCAAGTTCGTTTACACCGGTCGCCCCTTGCGTCATCACCGCGCCCGCCATCGGTTTGCGCACCGCACCCACCCGGCAAACCCGTGCTGGCGCGCTGGGCGAACTATTTCATGCCTGTCTGGAATACCATGCTCCCCCCGGCGCGGCGCACAATCTCCACGCACTCGCACAGCGGTTGGCGCTGGATGCCGATACGCTGGCTCAACTCGAAAGCCGCGCCCGCGCATTGCTTTCAAACCCCGATTGGGCGCGTTTTTTCAAGCCCGGGCAGTATGTGCGTGCCCACAACGAGCTGGCAATTTTGCTGCCGGACGGCAGCACACGCCGCATGGATCGGTTGGTGGAACTGGAAGAAGAAACCTGGATTCTGGACTACAAAACCGGCGAGGCCGACACACAATCCGGCGAGGCGGAACTGGTGGCGCGTTATGGCCACCAGCTAGCCGAATATCGTCTGGCAGTGGAATCCCTGCGACCGGGAAAACCCGTTCGCGCAGGCTTGCTCATTGCGGATGGGCGGCTGATCCGCATGTAAAATTTGCTTGCGCGTGAACTACTGCCCAAGCCCTGCGTTCCAATTGTTCTCTTTGTCCCTCACAGGAGACCATGATGAAGCTTCTTTTTTCCCTGCTGTTTGCCCTGCCGCTTGCTGGCTGTATTTCCTTCAGTTCCAGCGAATCGCCCAGCGATCGGGATTACGCAGCGTTCTGCGCCAACAAGGAGACACAATGCCGCGAAATATGCGGTGATGCGGGCGTGCAATCCTTTTCCTGCAAGGCCGCGCCGCGCGAGGGCCTGGACTACAGCTGCCAGTGCAAAAAACCTTTAGGCAAAAACATTTGATTGAGGACAAACCCTTTTCCGAATCCTGCGAGCGCAACCAAGCCCCCATCCTCGCCATTTTGCGCGAGGTGTTTGCACAGCCTGCCCGCGTGCTAGAAATCGGCTCTGGCACTGGTCAGCACGCGGTATATTTTGGCGCGGCCTTGCCGCATGTCAGCTGGCAAACCAGCGATTTGCCGCAGAACCATGCAGGCATCCAGCAGTGGCTGGATGAAGCCAGGCTGCCCAATGTGTTGCCGCCCTTGGCGCTGGATGTAACAAGCCGCTGGCCAGAGGGCAAGTACGACGGCGTGTTTACCGCCAATACCCTGCACATTGTGCCCTGGCCTGCGGTGCAGCAATTGCTCACAGAGGCAGCCAGCTGTCTGTCTGACGGCGGGCGGCTGGCGATCTATGGCTCGTTCAATTACCAGGGGCAATTTACTGCCGATAGCAATGCGCGATTTGATGATTGGCTGAAAGCCCGCAACCCCCTGTCCGGCATCCGCGATTTTGAGGCCGTGCGCGACTGCGCCTTGTCTGCCGGATTGGCGCTGCTGGCCGATTACGCCATGCCCGCCAACAACCATTTACTGGTTTTTTACAAACCCTGATTTTCACTCACTTGGCAGCCCGTCATTCTTGGCTATAAAGAAAGCCATGAAGATCGCCGAACTCCTGCCCCGTTGGGGCAGCCACCAACACCCCGATCAGGCTGGCAGGCCGTACGCCGTGCGCTTGTCAGTGCGCGATGCCGCGCGCCTGGAAGCCCTGCAAATCATGTATCCCGATTGCAGCGAGGAAGAAATTCTGGGTGATTTGCTGCACGCCGCGCTGGACGAACTGGAAGTCGCCATGCCTTATGTGCCCGGCAGCAAGGTGATCGCCGAAGATGATTTTGGCGACCCGATTTATGAAGACCTTGGCCCCACCCCGCGCTTTTACAGCTTAAGTCATCAATTGATGCGTCAGCACGCCGACAAGAAACACAAGGGCAGCAAGTAAAATAGCGGTTTCCGTTTTTTTCGAAACTGCCGCCATGCCCGTCAATCTTGTTGCCCCTGATCCCGCGTCTCTGCACCCCGTTCCCGGCGTTCGCCTCGGTATAGCGTCGGCGGGCATCAAGAAACCCGGTCGCCGCGACATTACCTTGATCGAACTCGCGCCTGGCTCCAAAGTGGCGGGCGTGTTCACGCAAAACCGTTTTTGCGCCGCGCCCGTCACCGTCTGCAAGCAGCACCTGCACCACATGAATCAAAGCGGCGGCAACATCCGCGCGCTGGTCATCAACACCGGCAACGCCAACGCCGGCACGGGCGAACAAGGGCTAAGCCGCGCCCGGCAAACCTGCGCTGCCGTGGCCGAACTGTTTGGCATTGCCGCAGAACAAGTGCTGCCGTTTTCCACTGGCGTGATTCTGGAACCGCTGCCAGTGGATAAAATCCTGCCCACGCTGCCCGCCGCCCAGGTCGACCTTGCCGACAACCACTGGTCTGAGGCCTCGCACGCCATCATGACCACCGACATCGTCGCCAAGGCCGCGTCGGTACATACGCAAATCGGTGGCAAAACCATCACCGTCACCGGCATGGCCAAGGGCTCCGGCATGATCCACCCCAACATGGCAACCATGCTCGGTTATGTCGCCACCGATGCCGCCGTCTCACAAGCCGTGCTGAATCAACTGGTGAAAGACGTCGCCGATGTCTCGTTCAACTGCGTGACGGTGGATGGCGACACCTCCACCAACGACAGCTTCATCCTCATCGCCACCGGGCAGGCAGGCAATGCAGAAATCGCCGACACCACTTCTACAGATTACGCCGCATTGAAAACCGCGCTGAGCGAAGTCTCGATCAAGCTCGCGCAAGCCATGGCGCGCGACGGCGAGGGCGCCACCAAGTTCATGACCGTGAACATCGAAGGCGGACGCAGCCACGCCGAGTGCAAACAAATCGCCTACGCCATCGCGCGCTCGCCACTGGTGAAAACCGCCTTCTTCGCCAGCGACCCCAACCTTGGCCGCATCCTCGCCGCCATCGGCTACGCGGGCGTTACCGACCTTGACGTCAACAATATGGAAGTCTATCTGGGCGACGTGCTGGTGGCCGAAAAGGGCGGCCGCGCCGCCAGCTACACCGAGGCGAAGGGCGCGGCGGTGATGAAGGAAGCGGAAATCACCATTCGCGTGGTACTCAACCGTGGTGACACCCATGCCACCGTGTGGACCTGCGACTTCTCCTATGACTACGTGAAAATCAATGCGGAGTACCGGACTTGAGCAGACAAGCTGGCGACTGCTTCTTGGCCAAAGCGGCCGGTGGGGTTATGAGCAACTATGTCTGCTATGCCCTGCGACCAGCCTTTGAACCGAAGCTCAAGCAGAATGGCCATGATCAAACCATCTGACTTGCCACCGCCCAAACCGTGCCATATACTTATGCTATATACACAACAGGAAAACGCGCATGAGCACCACCACCATCTTTACCAACAACCGCACGCAGGCGGTGCGGCTGCCTGCGGATTTGCGCCTGCCAGATGATGTAAGGCAGGTGAGCATTCGTGCGCATGGCAAGGAGCGCATCATTGCGCCGCTGACCTCGAGTTGGGACAGTTTCTTTTTGGATAATCCGGATGTATCGGACGATTTCATGCCTGAGCGTGCTTCGCAGAAGCAGCCGGAACGCGAAGCGCTGTAATGCTGAAATATCTGCTCGACACCAACATTGCCATTTATGTGATCAAACACAAGCCGCCCGAGGCGCGCGAGACGTTCAATCTGCACGCCTCGCGCATGGCGCTGTCGGTGATTACGCTGGCGGAGTTGTTGCATGGTGCGGAAAAAAGCCAGTATCCGGCACGCAATCTGGCGGTGGTGGAGGACTTTGCCAGTCGCCTGGAGGTATTGCCCTATACCGCCAAGGCTGCGCAACACTATGGCGAGATTCGCGCCGCGCTGGAGCGCAAGGGCGAAACCATCGGGGTAAATGATCTGCACATTGCCGCGCACGCACGCAGTGAGGGGCTGATTCTGGTGACAAACAATCTGCGCGAATTTGATCGCGTGCCCGCATTGATGACTGAAAACTGGCTTGCCCAACCCAAAAAATGACTGCGCTGAATTCGCTGCTGCCTCGCCTCTCAGCCCTGCTCGACCGTCTGGAAGGCACGCCCGCCGCGTCGGTGGACTGGAAAACCACGCTGGCCGCCAAATGGCTGTCTGCCTCTAGATCATTCAAGCCGATTCCACACCCCTACGCCATGCCGTTCGAAGCGCTGCACGGCATTGATGAGCAAAAGCAGAAGGTCGATGCCAATACGCGGCAGTTTGTTGCGGGCAAACCGGCCAATAACGTGTTGCTGACCGGCGCGCGCGGCTGCGGCAAATCCTCGCTGGTGCGTGCCATGCTCACGCGCTATGGCAAAAAAGGTTTGCGCATGATCGAGGTGGACAAGGCCGGGCTGCTGCATCTGCCCGACATCCTGGCGCAACTGGTAGGCTTGCCGCAAAAATTCATTCTGTACTGCGATGATTTGAGCTTTGGCGAAAACGAGACCGGCTACGCCGAACTCAAGGCCGCGCTGGACGGTTCGCTGGCCGGCCCGCTGGATAACGTGCTGATCTACGCCACTTCCAACCGCCGCCATCTGCTGCCGGAGTATTACAGCGAAAACGAAGCCACGCGCCATGTGGGCGAGGAAATTCACGCCGCCGAGGCGGTGGAGGAAAAAATCTCCCTGTCTGACCGCTTTGGTTTGTGGGTGAGTTTTTACGCCATGGATCAAGACACCTACCTCGCCGTGGCGCATGAATGGGCCGAGCGGCTGGGTGCGAAGGACACGCAATCTGAACGCTTTACGCGCGCGGCGCTGCAATGGAGTTTGTCGCGCAGTTCACGATCTGGTCGCGTGGCGCAACAATTTGCCAGGGATTGGGCGGGGCAGGGACACTAAGTATGACCATAGACTTCACCCCCTCCCCAACCCTCCCCCCTCAAGGGGGAGGGGGCAAACGCGAGGCTCAAACCGACTTAATCGAAGTCGTCGCCGCCGTGCTCACGCGCCCCAACGGCGAAGTCATGCTCGCGGCGCGTCCCGAAGGCAAGGTCTACGCGGGCTACTGGGAGTTCCCCGGCGGCAAGGTGGAGCCGGGCGAGTCGCTGGAACAGGCACTGCATCGTGAATTGCAGGAAGAGCTGGGCATTGCCGTCACCCGCGCCACGCGCTGGATCACCAAAATCTTTACCTATCCGCACGCCACCGTGCGGCTGAATTTTTTCCGCGTATGGGACTGGCAGGGCGACCCGCACCCGCATGAAGGGCAAACCTTTGCATGGGACGATCCCGCGCACCATTCTGTCGAGCCGCTGCTGCCCGCCAACTTCCCGATTTTGAAAGCCCTGCAACTGCCGCCTGTCTATGGCATCAGCTACGCCAAATCGCTGGGGCGCGAGGTGTTTTTGCAGCGGCTGGAAGCGGCGCTGGAAAAAGGTTTACGGCTGATTCAGATCCGCGACAAGGATTTAGCTGAAGCCGAACGGCTGGAACTGGCGCGCGAAGTGGTCAAGCGCGCAAAACCCCATCAAGCCCGCGTGCTGGTCAACGGCTCGCTGGAACTGGCGCGTGCCGCCAGTGCGGACGGCGTGCACCTGGACAGCGGCGCATTGATGAAACTGCAAGCGCGCCCGGATATCGAGTGGGTGGGGGCATCCTGCCACAACGCCGACGAACTCGCGCACGCGGCGGAACTGGCCGACTTTGCCATGCTCTCGCCGGTGCTGCCCACGCAAAGCCACCCCGGCGAACCCACGCTGGGCTGGGAAACATTCTCGCAACTGGCGGCGCAATCGCCCATCCCGGTCTATGCGCTGGGCGGCGTCAACTGGCCGGATGTTGAAACCGCACGCGAATATGGCGCACACGGCATTGCCATGCTGCGCGGAGCGTGGAATTGATACGGGGTGTGGGCATGAAACAACTCGCGGTTCCCATCCTGATCCTGCTTGCACTGGCTGCGCTTGCCATCTGGGGCGCGCGCCAGCAGGCCGCGCCCGCACAGGCTGTGCAAATCCAGTGCGCCAATCCGGTGGCGGGCTGCGCCTTCATGCACGGCGGCATACCGGCGCAACTTCGCTTCTCTGCCCAGCCTGAAACGCTCAAGCCGTTCAGCATCAACCTTGCCCACCCCGCGCTGCAAAAAGCCTCGGCGTCTTTTCAGATGCGCGATATGAACATGGGCTTTAACCGCTATGATTTCAAACCACTGGGGCAGGGCGCATGGCAGGCCAACGTCACCCTGCCTGTGTGTACGGCCAGCCGGGTGGACTGGATAGCGGAACTTGAGCTGGATGGCAAGCTTTATCGGACAACATTCACCACACGGGAATAGGCCACCAACCGGTAATGTCACGCGTTTGTCACACAACAGCCTATAATCGCATCCTTAGAGGGGGATCATATGCCAGCAGAACATACCTTTAAACAATTTGACCTTGAACTGGAAAGCGTCCGCGCCAACGTCCTCAAGATGGGCGGTCTGGTCGAAGAGCAAATCACCCGCGCCATCGACTCGCTGGTGACAGGCGACCTGAACCTTGCCGATGACGTCATCACCCACGACCACGGCGTCAACGCGCTGGAAGTCCAGATCGACGAAGAAGTCGCCCACATCATCGCCCGCCGCGCGCCCACCGCCTCCGACCTGCGCATGTTGATGATGGTGGTCAAGACCATCACCGACTTGGAACGCATCGGCGACGAAGCCGCCAAGATCGCCCGCATGGCCAAACTCGTCCATACTGGCGAACGACTGACCCTGCCGCGCTTCAACGAAGTCAAATACATGGGCACACTGGTGCTGGACATGCTGCGCAAGGCGCTGGACGGCTTTGCCCGCCTGGACGCCAGCAACGCGCCCAGCATCGCCCGACAGGACGACGAAGTCGACGAGGAATTCCGCCTCAACCTGCGCCACCTCATCACCTTCATGATGGAAGACCCGCGCACCATCAGTGTTTCCATCGACATCCTGTTCGTCGCCAAGGCCATCGAACGCATGGGCGACCACGCCAAGAACATGTCCGAGTACGTGGTCTACATGGTCAAAGGCAAAGACGTGCGCCACACTTCGCTGGAAGAAATGGAAAAGGAAATCCTGTAACTTCCCGCGGATATGAACAGAAAAAACGGGCCGCTCGGCTCGTTTTTTTATGCTCCGCCAGCATGACCACGCGACTGAAAGTCTGGCGCTCACCAGGCAAATTGATGAAGCGGGGGTATTCGAGCCTGGGCCCGTTTAACCCCGCAAATGGCTGATTGCTGCCTGGAGTGAAGCGCCCTTGCTCAATGCTCCACGCAATGTGAACGGCGAGATGCTTCTCTAAGGAAATGCTGATTAAATCAGCATTTCCCTGGCGTGCCCCTGTCCCCCACTCCCGCTTGTGGGGGAGGGCGGGACGGGGGAACGGGCACGGCGCGTAGGGGTTTCATTATCCGGGGCGACAACCCGCCATGTCCGTCAGGCACACCACTGGCAAGGTTAGAGCCTCGCATCGCCCATGATAGAATATTGATACCTAATAATATTCTTCAAATCACTTTACTTTATTTAGCGGGAGCAATCATGCATCTGGGCACCACCCTCACCCAATTCATTATCGAAGAGCAGCGCCATATTCCCGGCGCTACCGGCGAATTCACCGGCCTGTTGAACGACGTCGCCACCGCCTGCAAGATGATTTCCAACGGCGTCAACCACGGCGGCCTCTTGGGCGTGCTGGGCGCGGCCGGCACAGAAAACGTGCAGGGTGAAGACCAGAAGAAAATGGACGTCATCTCCAACGAGATTTTCCTCAAGCGCAACGAGTGGGCCGGCCACCTCGCCGCCATGGCATCCGAGGAAATGGACGAGATCTATCAAATTCCCGAAGGCAACCCGCGCGGCAAGTACCTGCTGATGTTCGACCCGCTGGATGGCTCTTCCAACATTGACGTCAATGTTTCCGTTGGCTCCATCTTTTCCATCCTGCGCTGCCCCGGCAACGATAATGCAGACGGTCCTACCCCGGTCGAAGCCTTCATGCAGCCCGGCACCCAACAGGTTTGCGCAGGCTATGCTCTGTATGGTCCATCCACGATGTTAGTGCTCACTACTGGGCGTGGCGTGAATGGCTTCACGCTCGACCCCAACGTGGGCGAATTCGTGCTGACCCACGAAAACATGAACATCCCCGCTGACACCAAGGAGTTCGCCATCAATATGTCGAACTACCGTTTCTGGGAACAGCCCATCCGCCGTTATGTGGACGAATGCCTGGCCGGCAAAACCGGTCCGCGCGGCAAAGACTTCAACATGCGCTGGGTCGCTTCCATGGTCGCTGAAGTGCATCGCATCCTCACCCGTGGCGGCGTGTTCATGTACCCGATGGATGAAAAACTGCGCGAAAAGGGCGGCAAACTGCGCCTGATGTACGAAGCCAATCCGATGGCCTTCATCGTCGAGCAAGCAGGCGGCGCTGCCACCACTGGTCGCGAGCGCATCCTTGCTCTGCAACCCCAGGCCATCCACCAGCGCGTGCCTGTAGTACTGGGCTCCAAGAACGAAGTGGATGTGATTAGCGCCTACCACCAGGGCTGATCCGCTTTTTGCATTGTAAAAAAAACCGGCGCTATAGCCGGTTTTTTTATGTCCGCAGCTTAAAATGGTCTTATGGACACCATGAATTTCACCCATCACTTCCTGATCGCCATGCCCAGCATGAGCGATCCGAATTTTTCCGGCACACTGACCTACATTGCCGACCACGGGGAACAGGGTGCGCTGGGCGTGGTGGTCAACCGCCCCATTGATTTGCAGTTGTCCGCCCTGTTTGAGCAAATTGGGTTAAGCCTGCCAGAAGGCTTGGATCAGATCGTGTTTTTTGGCGGCCCGGTACAGACCGAACGCGGCTTTGTGCTGCACACCCCGCCACAAAGTTATTCCTCCACGCTCAACGTGAATGATGCCGTCCGCCTGACCACTTCGAAGGACGTGCTGGAAGCCGTCTCGCACGGCGAAGGGCCGGACAAGTTCATGGTTTCGCTGGGCTACTCCGGCTGGTCGGCCGGGCAACTGGAGCAGGAAATGGCGCAGAATGCCTGGCTGTCGGTGGAAGCCGACCCCAAGGTAATTTTTGACCTGCCGCCAGATGAGCGCCTGCCCGCCGCGTTCAAGTTGCTTGGGATCGATTTGAGCAATTTGTCGGACGAGGCCGGTCACGCCTAAGAAAGACCTATAACAAAGAGGACACAGAGGACGCGGAGGAAAAACACAAGGGTTTGCGTTTTCGCTGCGTCCTCTTTGTAAAATGGTTTTTCCTCCTGTTTAGAAAAATGGACAATTGTCTTGAGTAAAGGCACGGTGCTCGCCTTTGACTTTGGCCTGAAACGTACCGGTGTGGCCTCGGGCGAGCTGGAAATCGGCGTGGCGCATCCACTGACCACTGTCACGGCAGATAATAAGGCTGTCCGATTTGCCGCCATCGACAGGCTGGTGAAAGAATGGCAACCGGTACTGCTGGTGGTAGGCCTGCCCAGCCACCCCGATGGTGTGGAACATGAAATGAGCCGCGCGGCGCGCAATTTTGCCGCCGAACTGGAAACACGATTTGCGCTCCCGGTGTTTTTGCACGATGAGCGTTACACCAGCGCCGTAGTAGAAGATGAACGCAAACATGCAGGCCGGACACCTGGCCGCAACAAAAATCTGGCAGCATCTACCGATGCACTGGCTGCCCAACTGATCCTGCAAGGTTTTTTTGATGAACGCGCTACCGCCTGATCCC
Organism: uncultured Thiobacillus sp.; assembly: GCA_964442685.1. Taxonomy (GTDB): domain Bacteria; phylum Pseudomonadota; class Gammaproteobacteria; order Burkholderiales; family Thiobacillaceae; genus UBA6918. Next base: position 7,442 of record CAYTZP010000032.1, on the reverse strand, counting down.
CTGCCCGAAGTCTCGACGCTGCTGAAGCGGCTGGCAGACGAAATCCGCCCGCACATGACGCCGGAGACCGCGCTGGTCGGCATTCACACTGGCGGCGCCTGGGTCGCGCAGGCACTGCACGACTTGCTCAAGCCCACATTACCCTTGGGCACGCTGGATATTTCCTTTTACCGCGACGACTTTTCGCGCATCGGCCTGCATCCGCAAATCAAGCCTTCAGCCATCCCCTTCGTGGTGGAAAACCAGCCCATCATCCTGATCGACGACGTACTGTTCACCGGTCGCACCATACGCGCCGCCATGAATGACCTGTTCGACTATGGCCGCGCCGCCTCCATCAAGCTTGCCGTACTGGTAGATCGCGGCGGGCGCGAGCTACCCATCCAACCAGATTTTTGTGGCCTGAGACTGGATATCTCCCCCCAACAAAACGTACAATTGCGCCGTAATGAAGATGGCCAGCTCACGCTAACTGTCGCCTGACATGGCAGACGGTTTGCAACTCACCCCCGAAGGACAGCTCAAGCATTTATTGACGCTGGACGGCCTGCCTTCCCGCATTCTGACGCAGATCCTCGACACCGCCGAAACCTTCATGGATGTTGGCGAACGCGAGGTCAAGAAAGTCCCGCTGCTGCGCGGCAAGGCGATTTTCAATCTGTTTTTCGAGCCTTCCACGCGCACCCGCACCACCTTCGACATCGCCGCAAAAAGGCTATCCGCCGACGTGGTCACACTCAACATCGCCGCCTCTTCGCAATCCAAGGGCGAAACCGTACTCGACACCGTGGCCAACCTCACCGCCATGCACGCCGACATGTTCATCGTGCGTCACAATCAGAGCGGCGCGGCGCATTTCATCGCCCGCCATGTTGCTCCGCACATCGCCGTAGTCAATGCTGGAGATGGTCGCCATGCGCATCCCACGCAAGGTCTGCTGGACATGTTCACCATCCGCCGTTACAAAGGTGCGTTCCACAACCTGCGCGTGGCGATTGTTGGTGATGTGCTGCACTCGCGCGTCGCGCGTTCACAAATCCACGCGCTCACAACTTTGGGCGTGCCAGAAGTGCGCGTGATCGCGCCGCGCACCCTGCTGCCCACGGGCGTGGAGCACATGGGCGTGCATGTGTATCACGACATGAAAGCCGGCCTGAAGGATGTGGACGTGGTCATCATGCTGCGTCTGCAAAACGAACGCATGAAAGGCGCGCGCCTGCCCTCGGCGCAGGAATACTTCAAGCAGTACGGCCTGACCGCCGACAAACTGGCGCTGGCCAAGCCCGATGCCATTGTCATGCATCCGGGTCCGATGAATCGCGGCGTGGAAATCGACTCCGAAGTCGCTGACGGCGTGCAGTCGGTCATCCTGCAGCAAGTCACCTATGGGATTGCGGTGCGCATGGCGGTGATGAGCATGTTGATGGGAGGAACTGGCGGATGAAGATCCACATCCAGAACGGCCACCTCATCGATCCCGCAAACGGCATTGACCAGCCCGCCGACCTCTACATCGCTGCCGGAAAAATCGTCGCCATCGGTAGCGCGCCAGACGGCTTTCATGCCAACAAAACCATCGACGCCACAGGCTGCATCGTCTGTCCCGGCTTGGTCGATCTGTCTGTTCGCTTAAGAGAACCCGGCTTTGAATACAAGGCCACGCTGGAATCGGAAATGCTGGCCGCCGCCGCCGGTGGCGTGACTTCACTGGCCTGTCCGCCTGACACCGATCCAGTGCTGGATGAACCCGGCTTGGTGGAAATGCTCAAGTTCCGCGCCCGCAACTTGCCCGGCCCGCGCGTGTATCCGGTGGGCGCACTCACACAAAAACTCGAAGGCAAAGCCCTGACCGAAATGGCCGAGCTGACCGAAGCCGGCTGCGTCGCCTTCACCCAGACCGACGCGCCGCTGGCCGATACCCAAGTCCTCATGCGCGCGCTGGATTACGCCACCACCTTCGATTACCCGGTGTGGCTGCGTCCGCAGGACATGTATCTTTCGCGCGGCGGCGTGGCGCACGATGGTGCGGTGGCTTCACGGCTGGGCTTGCCCGGCATTCCCGCGCTGGCCGAAACGGTTGCGCTGGCCACCATTCTTCAATTAGCCCAAGCCACCGGCGCGCGCATCCACCTCGCACGCCTGTCCACCCGCGCCGGGGTACAACAAGTGCGCGAAGCCAAGGCACAGGGGCTCAACGTCACCTGCGACATCAGCGCCAACCACCTGCACCTGTCCGAAATCGACCTCACCCGCTTCGACAGCAACCTCTACTTCATGCCGCCAGTACGCAGCCAGCGCGACCGCGAGGCGCTGATTCACGGGCTGATGGACAACACCATCGACGCCGTGTGCTCCGACCACGCCCCGGTGGACGACGACGAAAAACTCCTGCCGTTTGGAGAATCCTCACCCGGCGCTTCCGGTGTCGAGCTGCTGCTGCCACTGACCCTGAGATGGGCGGAAGAAAACAAGGTCAGCACCAGCGACGCCATCGCCCGCCTCACCCGCCAGCCCGCCCGCATCCTCGGCATCGCGGCTGGCACACTCAGCGTCGGCGCCAACGCCGACGTCTGCGTGTTCGACCCGCACGCACGCTTTACCGTCAGCGCCAAAACCCTCAAAAGCCAGGGCAAGAACACACCATTTTTGGGGCTGGAGTTACCCGGTGTGGTGAAGGCCACCGTGATTGACGGACATCTGGATTTCGATCGCGGGTGAGTAGTTAGCAAAACCTTCGACGCAGATGGCGCAATGCGCTGCGTTTAATACACCCTTCAAGTTCTACGGTTTCTGCGCAGCTTAACCCCCCTCAGCCAAGTGGCTAAACTGCGTGCAAATTCGCGTAAAATACGGTTTTGCAAGCAGTTTTTGCCATGCCGCGCTTACGCGAAATCCCCTATAACTACACTTCGTTTTCCGACCGCGAGATTGTCATTCGCCTGCTGGGCGAGCCGGCGTGGAACACACTGAATGTGCTGCGCGGCGAGCGCAAGACCGGGCGCTCGGCACGCATGTTGTTCGAGGTGCTGGGCGATATCTGGGTGGTGGATCGCAACCCGTATTTGCAGGACGATCTGCTCGACAACCCCAAGCGCCGCACGGCATTGATCGAGGCGCTGAATCACCGGCTGAATGAAATCGAAGCCCGCCGCCAGGGTAACGATCAGGTGGCGCAACTGCTGGCCGCCGCGCAGGCTGCCGTCGAGAAATTCTCCACGCAGTTCGAGCGCATGGCGGTTTTGCGCCGCGATAGCCTGCGCACGCTGTCGCGCCATACGCGCAAGGACAATATCCGCTTTGACGGCCTCTCGCGTGTGTCGCATGTGACCGACGCCACCGACTGGCGGGTGGAATATCCGTTTGTGGTGCTGACACCGGATACGGAAGAAGAAATCGCCGATCTGGTCGCAGGCTGCATCGAACTGGGTCTGACCGTGATTCCGCGCGGAGGCGGCACCGGTTACACCGGCGGCGCGATTCCGTTGACGCCGTTTTCTGCCGTCATCAATACCGAAAAGCTGGAGCAGATGTCGGCGATTGAATCGCGCCGCATTCCCGGCGTGGACAAGGAGGTTGCCACCATCCACTGCGGCGCCGGTGTCGTTACGCGCCGCGTGATGGAAATCGCGGAACAGGCTGGCCTTGCGTTTGCGGTAGACCCGACTTCTGCCGACGCCTCCACCATCGGCGGCAATGTGTCGATGAACGCTGGGGGCAAGAAGGCCGTGCTGTGGGGCACGGCGCTGGATAACCTGGTCTCCTGGAAAATGGTCACGCCAGACGCGAACTGGCTGGAAGTCACGCGGCTCGATCATAACCTTGGAAAAATCCACGATGCCGCCACGGCAACGTTTGAAATCCGCCGCTATGCCCGTGGCAATGGCCGCGAAACCGGCAAGGACATCGCGCCGGTGGAAATTCTGCAAATCCCCGGCGAGCATTTCAGAAAAGTGGGACTGGGCAAGGACGTCACCGACAAATTCCTGTCCGGCCTGCCCGGCATTCAGAAAGAAGGCTGCGACGGGCTGATTACCTCGGCGCGTTTCATCCTGCACCGTTTGCCCGCACACACGCGCACCGTGTGCCTGGAATTTTTTGGACAGGTGCGTCATGCCGTACCGGCCATTATCGAGGTCAAGGATTATCTCGACGCGCATGTCAATGCAATCCTGGCTGGTTTGGAACACCTGGATGCCCGCTACTTAAAAGCGGTGGGGTATGCGACCAAAGCCAACAGAAATCAAAGACCAACCATGGTGCTGCTGGCAGACATCGTTTCCGACGACGAGAACGCCGCCATGGAAGCTGCCTCGCACATCGTGCGTCTGGCCAATGCGCGCGACGGCGAGGGTTTCATCGCCGTATCGCCGGAAACGCGCAAGAAATTCTGGCTCGACCGCGCGCGCACGGCGGCGATTGCCGCGCACACCAACGCCTTCAAGATCAATGAAGACGTGGTGATTCCGCTGCCCCGGCTGGCGGATTATTCCGACGGCATCGAGCGCATCAACATCGAACTGTCGATCCAGAACAAGCTGGCCTTGCTGGATCGCCTGAACGAATTCTTCAGTGGCACGCTGCCGCTGTTTGAAGACGAGGACACCGTGGCCGATGCGGCCATGACCGAAGACCGCCGCAACCGCGCCTTCGCGCTGCTGGATAAAGTGCGCGCGCGCTGGCAATGGCTGCTGGACAATCTGGACGCGCCGCCTTCCAGCGCCGAACTGGCGATTGCCAACACCGACATGGTATCCGCCAGCCAGCACACCAGCGTGTTCCATGCCTTGCAGGATCACACCCTGCGCGTGTCGTGGAAGCGCGAGCTGAAGAAGCCGCTGCACGAGATTTTCGTGGGCCGCGAATACCAGAAAGTGCTTGAGGAATGCGACCGCATTCACAAATCCATCCTCAAGTCGCGCGTGTTCGTGGCGCTGCACATGCACGCGGGCGACGGCAACGTGCACACCAACATTCCCGTCAACTCCGACGACTACGCCATGCTGCAAGCGGCAAATCAGGCTGTCGCGCGCATCATGCGCCTGGCCGAAGATCTGGGCGGAGTGATTTCTGGCGAGCATGGCATTGGCCTGACCAAGCTGGAATTTTTATCCGAAGCCGCGATTGCCACGTTTGCCGCCTACAAGCAGAAAGTCGATCCCGAAGGGCGCTTCAACCAGGGCAAACTTTTGCATGGCGCGGATTTGCGCAATGCCTACACGCCGTCTTTCTCGCTGCTGGAAACTGAATCGCTCATCATGGAGCAGTCGGAAATCGGCGCGATTGCCGATTCCATCGCCGACTGTCTGCGCTGCGGCAAGTGCAAGCCGGTGTGCAACACCCACATCCCGCGCGCCAACTTGCTCTACTCACCGCGCAATAAAATCCTCGCCACCTCGTTGCTGATCGAAGCTTTTTTGTATGAAGAGCAAACCCGGCGTGGCGTGTCGATCGCGCACTTCGACGAGTTCAACGACGTGGGCGACCATTGCACGGTGTGCCACAAGTGCAAGAACCCCTGCCCGGTGAACATCGACTTTGGCGACGTATCCATCGCAATGAGGAATTTCCTGCGCAAACACGGGCAGAAGAAATTCAATCCCGGCGCGGCGCTGTCCATGTATTTCCTCAACACCAAGGACGCCAATGCCATCAAGCTGGTGCGCAAAAGCAGCATCGAGTGGGGTTACAAGGCGCAGCGCTTCGGTTATCAGCTGGGGAAGAAATTCGGCCTGATACAAAACCAAACCAAGTCGCCGCCGTCCACCACCGGCAAGGCTTCGATTCCGGCGCAGGTCATCCACTTCATCAACAAGCCCATGCCAGGCAATCTGCCGAAGAAAACCTCGCGCGCCCTGCTGGGGCTGGAAGATTCTTCCATCGTGCCGGTCATCCGCAACCCGGCCAAGCTGAGTGAAGACTCGGATGCCGTGTTCTACTTCCCCGGCTGCGGCTCTGAACGATTGTTCTCGCAAGTCGGTCTCGCCACCCAGGCCATGCTGTTTGAACTGGGCGCGCAAACCGTGCTGCCGCCCGGCTACCTGTGCTGCGGCTACCCGCAAACCGCAGGCGGCCGCGCTGATCTTGGCGACGCCATTACCACCGACAACCGCGTGCTGTTCCACCGCGTCGCCAATACGCTGAACTACCTCGACATCAAGACCGTGATCGTGTCCTGCGGCACTTGTATGGATCAGTTGCTGAAATACCAGTTCGAGAAAATTTTCCCCGGCTGCCGCCTGCTCGACATCCACGAATACCTGATGGAAAAAGGCGTGAAGCTCGACGGCGTGGAAGGCGTGCAATACCTCTACCACGACCCCTGCCACACGCCGATGAAGACCCACACGCCGATCAAGGTTGCCAACACGCTGATGGGGCAGGATGTGAAACTCTCCGACCGTTGCTGCGGAGAATCCGGCACGCTCGCCGTCACCCGCCCCGACATCTCCACGCAAATCCGCTTCCGCAAGCAGGAAGAGCTCCTGCGCGGCAAAGCCGCGCTAATTGAAGACGGCAAGGGGAAAGCCGCTTTCACGCAACAAACCGGCGCAACGGCCAGCACCAAAATCCTCACCTCCTGCCCGTCGTGCCTGCAAGGCTTGTCACGCTATCAGGACGACACCGGCATCGAGCCGGATTACATCGTGGTGGAAATGGCAAAGAAAATCCTCGGCGAGGACTGGATGGCGGACTACATCCGCAAGGCAGGTAACGGCGGTATTGAGCGGGTGTTGTTGTGACCTGCCCACTCTGCGAAACACCCGGCGGCGACACCCTCTGGCAGGATGATTTCTGCCGCGTGGTTTACGTTACCGACACGCCCGATTACCCCGGTTTTTGCCGCGTCATCCTCAAACGTCATGTCAAGGAAATGACCGATCTGGCTGCGGACGAACGCACACGTTTGATGAATGTCGTCTGGAAAACCGAACAGGCCGTGCGCGATGTGTTGCACCCCGACAAGATCAACCTCGCCGCGCTCGGCAATGTCGTGCCGCACTTGCACTGGCATGTCATCCCGCGCTTTGAAAACGACCGGCATTTTCCCAACCCGATCTGGGGCGAGGCTAAACGTGAAGGCGCGACCGCAGCGACCCCGGCGCTGGCAACAATGCTTGGCCAGGCGCTGCTGGCGCAGCTCCAGACCGTTTAACCTTGATTCCTCGGTTGAACACGTCCGAAGGCGCGTCTGTGCGGGGGTCTGGGGCGAAGCGACGACGCCGCGGGGTCGTTCCCCGCAAGGAGGAGCGACAAAGCCAGGCGCCCGCACAGACGCGAAAGCGGGCGTGTAGCGGGCTCACCCAAATGGTGAACCGCGTCGAAGGCGCAAACGTTAGCAACCATGCGGATTTCCGAAGATCAATGAGCGGTCAACCGAGGAATCAAGGTTTAAATTCCAGAATCGGCGTGCGGCGCAAGCCGGTCACGCAAGCCATCCAGCA
>CAYTZP010000031.1:0-22603 GCA_964442685.1 uncultured Thiobacillus sp. | reverse complement strand
GTTTAAATTCCAGAATCGGCGTGCGGCGCAAGCCGGTCACGCAAGCCATCCAGCACACTTTGCTCGGCACGCAGGCTGAAGTAAGCGCCGTTCTCATCGGCGCGTTCTTCCACCACATTGCAGTGCGCGTAGATTTCGCCGCGCAGTTGCTGCGCGGTCCACGGCAGGAAGAGTTCGGCCTCGACCAGATCGCGCTGGAAAAAAGCCACGATGCGCTGGTGCAGGCGGGTTACGTCTTCTGGCCGGTAGGCACTCATGACAATGCAATCGGGATAACCGGCCTGCAACCTGGCTGTGTGCGCTGCCTGCTGTGCTGCGTCGCCGACATGGTCGATCTTGTTGAAGATGCGCAGGCGCGGCACGTCTAGCGCGCCGATTTCGCGCAATACGGTTTCGGTGGCTTCGATCTGGCGCTCAAAACCCGGATCGCTGGCATCGACCACATGCAGCAGCAATTCGGCATCCAGCGCCTCTTCCAGCGTGGATTTGAACGAGGCCACCAGGCCATGCGGCAGGTTCTTGATGAAGCCCACCGTATCACTGACGAGCACACGCGGAACGCTCTCTGGGTACAGCGTGCGAACAGTGGTATCCAGCGTGGCAAACAGCTTGTTGGCCACCAGCACTTCGCTGCCGGTCAACTTGCGCATAAGCGTGGACTTGCCCGCGTTGGTGTAGCCCACCAGCGCGACACTGGCAATACTCTGGTGCGCAAGCCGCCGCGCGCGCTGGGTCTTGCGTTCGACATCCATGGCCACGATTTCACGCTGCAATTCGGCGATGCGGTCGCGGATCTTGCGCTTGTCCAGTTCGGTATGCGATTCACCCGCGCCGCGTCCACCCACCCCGCTGCGTTGACGCCCCTGCGGGCCTGCGAGTTTGGCGGCTTCGCGCAGACGCGGCGCCAGATAACTCAAGCGCGCAATCTCGACTTGCGCCCGCGCAGCGGGCGAGCGTGCATTGCGATGGAAAATTTCCAGGATCAGCATGGTGCGATCCATCACCTGACAACCGACTTCGTTTTCCAGATGGCGCGCCTGCGAGGGCGAAATCTCGTGATCGACAAAAATGATCTCGATCGGATCGGGCGAGATTTCAAAAAGCTCGACGCCGCCATCGTCGGGCGGCAGCTCGTCTGCCAGTTCCTCATCCATCTCCGCGCCAACGAAATGGCGGATTTCACGGCGCTTGCCCACGCCAAGATAAGCCGTTGCATCAAAGCCGCTGCGCTTTTGCACAAAGGTGCGCGTCACCTTGTAGCCGAGTGTTTTCGCCAGTTCGCGCAATTCCATTAGCGAGGCTTCGAATTCGGCATCACTCACCCCCGGCAGTTGCACGGCGGCGGTAATGGCGTACAGATAATTTTTCTGGGCTTCGCTTTGCATAGATGGTGCTCGTTGGATCAGGGCGAATTATCCGCCTGCCTGGAGGTTGCGTCTCGGACTTTTAGCGCACTGAATCGTGTTTGGCGCGCTAGACTTTCTCCAGCGCCTCCCAGCGCTCCAGGCACGCCAGTAGTTCCATCTCGATGGCTTCCAGCCGCGCACTCATGGCGGCGGTATCAAAGGCCGGATCAAGGTAGGTGTCGGGGTTGGCAAGTTTGGCCTGTAGCGCGGTCTGCTCCTGTTCCAGCGCAGCAATGGTTTGCGGCATGGCGTCGAGTTCGCGTTGTTCCTTGTAGCTGAGTTTGCGTTTTTCGCGTTTGGGTTCCGTGCGCGATTCGGTGGCGATGAGCTTAAGTGCGGGCTTGTCTGGTGCAGCCGTTTCGCGTGCTGCACGTTCGCGTTTCCAGTCTTCGTAGCCGCCTGCGACATTGATGAGTTTGCCATCGCCTTCAAAGGCGATGGCGCTGGTCACAACATTGTCGAGAAAAGTGCGGTCATGAGAAACAAGAATCACCGTGCCAGTGTAGTCCTGAAGCAACTGTTCCAGCAGTTCCAGCGTGTCGATATCGAGGTCGTTGGTGGGCTCGTCCAGCACCAGCACGTTGGCTGGCCGCGCAAACAGGCGCGCCAATAACAAACGATTGCGCTCGCCGCCCGATAGCGCGGAAACCTTGGCACGCGCGCGTTCAGGCGGGAACAGGAATTCCTCCAGATAGCCGATGATGTGGGTTCTGCGCCCGCCGATTTCGACGTAGTCGGAGCCGGGCGAGATGGTGTCGGCCAGCGTGGCATCCTCCTCCAGCACATTGCGGAACTGGTCAAAGTAGGCCACTTCCAGTTTGGTGCCGCGTTTGATGCTGCCGCTACCGGGCTTGAGTTCGCCCAGGATGAGTTTGATGAGCGTGGTCTTGCCCGCGCCGTTGGGCCCCAGCAGGCCGATCTTGTCACCGCGCAACAACGTGGTGGAAAAGTGGTCGATGAGGACGCGCCGAGTGGTTGGCTCTGTCGATGAAGCAGAGAGTTCTCCCTCACCCCCACCCCTCTCCCGCAGGGAGAGGGGTTTGTTGATGGCATAACTGACGTCGATCAATTCCGCCACGATCTTGCCGGAGCGTTCGCCCGCGTCGAGGTTGAAGCCAACCTGCCCCAATTGATTGCGGCGTGCTTCGCGCTGACGGCGCAGGTCTTCCAGCCGCCGCACGCGGCCTTCGTTGCGGGTGCGTCGCGCTTCGATGCCCTTGCGGATCCAGACTTCTTCCTGCTTCCAGAACTTGTCGAACTTGCGGTTTTGCGCGGCTTCGACTTCCAGTTGTTCAGCTTTCTTGACCTGGTAGGCACTGAAGTTGCCGCTGTATTCGCGCAGTTGCCCGCGGTCGAGTTCGACGATGCGGTTGGCGACGGCGTCGAGAAATTTGCGGTCGTGGGTCACGAACAGCAGGCCGCCGGAAAATTCACGCAAGAGATTTTCCATCCACTCGATGGCGGCAAAATCCAGATGGTTGGTGGGTTCGTCCAGCAGCAGCAGTTCCGGATCGCCCGCCAGCGAGCGCGCCAGGGCCACGCGCTTTTTCTGGCCGCCGGAAAGTTGCTCAACCAGTACATCGGCGGGCAGTTCCAGCCGCGCCAGCACTTCTTCCACTTTCTGGTTCAACCGCCAGGCATCGTGGGCTTCCAGTTCATGACTCAGGCGCGAGAATTCTTCATGCACAGACTCATCGCCCTCGGCCAGCCGGTGCGCAACTTCGTGATACGCCGTCAGCAATGCCTGCGCCTCGCCCACGCCTTCGGCCACGGCTTCATACACGCTGTGCCCCGGCGTGAACTGCGGCTCCTGCGGCACGATGGCCATGCGCAGGCCGGGCTTTCTCCACACCTCGCCCGCGTCGGGTTTCACTTCACCAGAGACGACTTTCATCAGGCTGGATTTGCCGGTGCCGTTGCGACCAATCAGGCCAATGCGTTCACCGGCCTCGATGACCAGCGAGGCACCATCGAGCAGCGGCCAATGGCCGTAGGCGAGTTCAAGTTTGTCGAGGATGGCAAGAGGCATAAGAACTCACAATGAGGTCACAGAGGGCACGGAGGAAAGCCGGCAAACCCTCCGTGCCTCCGCGTCCTCATTGTGCAACGGTTTTCAGGCTTGCTATTTTACAAGCGCGAGGCGTGGTTTCTGTTCTTCTTGATGCGCGGGGATGAGGCGCTCGGCAGGAAAGATGGCGGAGAAGGTGCTGCCCTTGCCGGGAATGCTCTGGATATCAAGCTTTGCGCCATGGCGGGTGAGGATATGCTTGACGATGGCCAGCCCAAGACCCGTGCCACCCGTTTCGCGCGAGCGCGAACGATCGACACGATAGAAGCGTTCGGTCAGGCGCGGGATGTGTTCGGACGCAATGCCCTCGCCGGTATCGGTCACGGAAAAAACCGGCTGGCCGTCCTGCTCTGCCCAGCGCAGGGTGATCGTGCCGCCCTCTGGCGTGTAACGCACAGCATTGGAAACCAGGTTGGAAAACGCGCTTTGCAGTTCTTGCAGGCTGCCGGTCAGCCAGGCATCGCTGTGCATTTCGATCTGGATGACATGGCGTCTGCGACTGAGCGATTCGGCTTCGCGCGCCAGTTCATGCAGCAATTCGGGCATTTGCACCTGCTCTGCCGATTCGGCACTTTCCGCTGAGTCGAGCCTTGATAGTGTGAGCAAATCATCCAGCAGACGTTGCATCCGTCGGGTGTGATTTTGCATGATGCCCAGGTAGTGTTTAAGGTCGGTTCTGGACGGGTCATCCATGTCGTGCAGGGTTTCGACAAAGCCGCCCACCACGGTCAGTGGAGTGCGCAGCTCGTGCGAAACATTGGCGACAAAGTCGCGGCGCATGGCGTCCACCCGTTCCAGTTCGGTGATGTCGCGCGCGATCAGCAGTTTCTGTTCGGCACCAAACGGCACCAGTTGCAGCGACAGCAACATATCGCGGCGGGCAGGTGAATGCGCTGTCAGGCGCCGTGAATAGTCATGCGCACCGAGAAATTCGACATATTCTGCGCGACGAAGCAAGTAATGGATGTATTGTTGCTTGTCGCGCTCGCAATCGAGCCCGAGGTACTTCTTGGAAGCGGGGTTGCACCATACAATTTGATCCTGTTGATTAAGGATGACGATGCCATCCGGCACGGCTTCTGCCGCGTGTTGAAACTGGCTAAGCGCGGAAACCAGTTTTGACTTGCTTTGGCTGCGGCGTTTTTGCAATTTCTCGAACTGGTAGAAAATGTCGCCCCACACGCCGGTATCGCGCGGTGCGGGGTTACTGCCGCCGAGTTCCAGCCAGCGCGCCAGGCGTGCTTCTTGGCGTAGCTGGTGCAGCAAGTAAATCAGCAAGGCCAGCGCAGTAAATTTCAGCGCCGCCATCTGGCCGCCACCCGCCAAGAACAGTAGTGCAACCAGACCTATTCCAAACAGTGCCGCCAGCGGTCGCCACCAGAAACCCATTTTTTTGCCCACAGCAAAATGTGATGACGGGATTATCTACCCCTGCACCGAAAAACGATAGCCTGCGCCGCGTACCGTTTGCACCATGTTATGGTGACCACTCACTTCTAGCGCAAGGCGCAATCTTCTGATATGCACATCCACAGTGCGCTCTTCCACAAAAACATCGTCTCCCCATACCTGATCCAGCAATTGGGTGCGTGAATAGACTCTTTCGGGATGCGTCATGAAGAAATGCAGCAGACGGAATTCGGTCGGACCCAGGTCAACGTTCTGGCCATTGCCGGTCACGCGGTGGCTGGCCGGATCCAGTTTCAGCCCGGCCACTTCCACCAGTTCATCCGTCATTTGCGGTGCGCGGCGGCGCAGCACGGCACGAATTCTGGACAACAGTTCGCGCGGGGAAAACGGTTTGGTAATGTAATCGTCCGCGCCAGTATCAAGCCCGGCCACACGATCCTGCTCCTCGCCGCGAGCGGTCAGCATAATGATGGGCACATGCTGGTAACGCTTGTCTGCCCGTAATCGTTTGCACAGATCGACACCCGACATGCCGGGCAGCATCCAGTCCAGCAGGATGACATCAGGCAGGGCGGTTTTCAGATAGTGCAGCGCACCCTCCGCATCGGAAGTTGCCATGACCTGATGCCCGGCCTGGCCAAGATTAAGCTTGAGCAATTCCTGGATGCCGGGTTCATCCTCCACCAGCAGAATAGTTGCAGCCATTTCCTGTTCTCTTATTGCGATTGTCTGCCCAGATAGTATGACGCCAAAATGACAGCTTTGTGACACGCGCTGGAATCATCCCCACTCGGGTAAAATCCCCGCATGGACGAGAAAAACACAACCCACTTCGGCTTCAAGACCGTCGCCGAATCCGAAAAAGCCGCCAAGGTCGCGGAAGTGTTCCATTCCGTTGCACGCCGCTACGACCTGATGAACGATCTCATGTCGGCTGGCCTGCACCGCATCTGGAAGCGTTTCACCATTACCCAGGCCGGGCTGCGGCGCGGACAAAAGGTGCTGGACATTGCCGGCGGAACCGGCGACATGACACGGCTGTTTTTGAAGGAAGTGGGCGAGTCCGGCCAGGTGGTGCTCACCGACATCAACTACTCCATGTTGAACGAGGGCCGCAACCGCCTGCTCAACGAGGGTACCATCACCTCCACCGCACAATGCGATGCCGAAAAGCTGCCCTTCCCCGACAATTATTTTGACTGCGTATGCGTATCCTTCGGCCTGCGCAACATGACGCACAAGGATCAGGCGCTGGCCGAAATGTACCGCGTGCTCAAACCCGGTGGCCGCCTGCTGGTGCTGGAATTTTCCAAGGTGTGGAAACCGCTGGAGCCGATGTACGACCTGTATTCCTTCAAGATTCTGCCGAAGATGGGGCAGCTCATCACCAACGACGCCGACAGTTACCAGTATCTGGCCGAGTCCATCCGTATGCACCCGGGGCAGGAAGAACTCAAGGCCATGATGCAAAGTGTGGGCTTCGAGCGCGTGACCTATCACAACCTCACGGCGGGCGTGGTGGCGCTGCACCGTGGTTATAAATTCTAAGCGCGGCAAGTTTCGATGTTGCAAACGCTACTGATCCAGCAAGCCCTCATCGCCAGCCTGAACCGCGTGTTTGCGCAAACGCCGGGCGCGCGCGCCGCCCTCGCACGCCACGCCGGCAAAACGCTTGCGCTGGATTTTCTCCTCGCGCGGATTTGCCTGCGCATTGAAGCCGACGGCAGCCTGCGCACAAATACCGCTGCCACGCCAGATGCCGTGGTTTTTATCGACCCCGGGCTGATCTCGCAACTGCCGTTCAAAGGCAAAGCCGCCTTCCGCGAAGCCCGCACGGAAGGCGACGCCGAATTGCTCTCTGCCTTCAACGATGCCTTCAGCCAGATCAGTCTGGATGCCGAAGCCGAACTCGCCAACATGTTTGGCCCGGTTGCAGGGTTTCGTCTTGCCGAGGCTGGCCGCGCCTTCGGCAAGTGGGTTGCCCAGGCCTCAACAGATACCGCCAAAACCCTCGCTGAGTACGCCGTGGAAGAGTCTCCCATGCTGGCCAGCAAACTTGATGTGGAACGCTTTAACCACGAGGTGGATGCCTTGCGCGACGACATGGCACGGCTGGAAGCACGTCTTGCACAACTTGTAAACACAGAGAAATTTCAGCGTCCCAATGAAGAGCGTTGATTTATTTGCTGGTGCTGGCGGACTATCTTGCGGCTTATCCCAAGCGGGGTTTTACCCCCTTCTAGCAAACGAGTTGATACCCCAGTACGCCGAAACCTACCGCCTGAATCACCCAGGCACGAAAATGGTTGTTGGGGATGTGCGGGAAATCAGCGAATCCGATATTCGCGGAACTCTCGGGGTAGAACTTGGCGAAGTAGATCTGCTTGCCGGAGGGCCGCCCTGCCAAGGATTTTCGGTCAATGCACCCATTCGCTCACTGGATGACAGCCGCAATCACCTGTTCAGGGATTTCATCCGGATCGCCGAAGCTCTACACCCAAAAGCCGTTTTGATCGAAAACGTCCCGGGCATGGTCTCACTAGGGCAAGGCACCGTAATCGAGCAGATATACAAGGAATTGCAGGGTCTTGGATATTCGGTATCACACCGCATCTTGTTTGCTGGTCATTACGGTGTACCCCAGATGCGTTTCCGCACGATCTTCATTGGCATACATCACAGTAAAACCCGAATTGATTTTCCTGAGCCGGAGTACAACGCTTCGGCGGTAGCTAACTTTACTGGCGCACGAGAGCTGTGCCTGAACGTGCCTCCGCTATTCTCTGCCCAGTTGAAAAAAGCCACGACGGTTTGGGATGCCATATCCGACTTGCCGGAAATTACGGGTGGTCAATCTAAAAACGAATTTAGTTACCCTGTCCCACCGCAAACTGCCTACCAAGCGAAAATGCGTGTGGACAGTCAGCGTATCCACAATCATGCCTGCAATGGCTTGGCAACGATCAATCTTGAACGGTTAAAACACATCCCTCAAGGAGGCAGCTGGCGTGACATACCCCATGATCTTCTTCCTGAAGGTTTGAAGCACGCTCGTCGCAGTGATCACACCAAACGTTATGGCCGCTTGCATCCTGACGGAATGTGCTCAACCGTGCTGACAAAATGCGACCCTCACTGGGGTAGTTTCTTTCACCCCACACAGGATCGTGTCATCTCAATACGCGAGGCGGCGCGCATTCAATCTTTTCCAGATCATTACATTTTCACGGGCAGCGTCACTCAGCAGTATGAACAAGTCGGCAATGCCGTACCTCCCCTTATGGCCGAGTCCATTGGGCGACAAATCAAATTATTGATCGAACAAAACAACTATGCCAAAAGCACGAAAAAATCTGGTTGAGGTGTTTGGTTATGCCCCAGACGATTGCAGGGATGAGGCTCGAAGCCTCTGGAATCTAGGCGCTTGTCCGTTCATTTCCAGGCCATGCACAAAAATCAATCACGAGAATGGATTGGTGTATGGCACATGTAGTGTCACATCCCCCTATGGCGATTGCATCGTCTGTCCAAACCGGCTTTACGAAAAAAAATATGCGGTGTTATCGAGAATATCCATTGACGCGTTCGGCTCCGATCTTTCTTTTCTCACTTTTGAGGAATACATAAGCAAACGCACGAGCATTAAACGTTGTGTCGTTGCCTTGGGACAAAACTCAGGGAAGGAAGTTAAATTGGGCAGAAGCCTGTCCATGGACTGGGTGCTTGCATTGGTTGAAAAGGGAAAATTGCTTACTTATGTCGGAATCGAGGCGCAAAGCATCGATATCACAGGTAATTACCGAGACTGCTGGCACGCCTATAAAAACATGAAGGAAGGTGAAAAAATTTCCACCCCTTCAGAACATGGCCTGAACTGGGCCAATGTACACAAACGCTTAATTCCACAGTTAATACGTAAAGGCTTAGTTTACTCTCGCTCAAACTTGGTAAATTCAGGCTTGTACTTTGTCGTCCCGGAGATCGTATTCAACAAGTTTGAAGATATTTTGGGCAAAGACATGCCTAAAACGGAAGCCAAAGGCAAAGATATCCTGACAGTGCATACATATGGATTGTCTGAACCAGTACCTCATACACAACGATATCTCCTACCGGCACGAGAGTTGCGTTTTTCACTGGCCACTTTCTCAAAACGTTTCATTGAAGGGGTTAATTTGCCGAGCGGGGATACTTTAGACCAAGTGGTATCTCGGTTACTTGGTATTTAGCCCGAATGAAGTTCCTCCGCCTGCTCACCATACTCTGGGTCAGCCTGCGTTATGGCATGGACGACTTTCTGCTTGGTCACGCCAAAACCCGCTGGCTGTGCCCGCTGGTTCGGCTGATATTTTTCTGGCGCAATCTTTCTGCGCCAAGGGGTGTGCGCCTGCGTCTGGCGCTGGAGTCGCTGGGCCCGCTGTTCGTCAAGTTCGGACAGATGCTGTCCACCCGCCGCGACCTGCTGCCGGACGACATCGCCGACGAACTGGCGCTGTTGCAGGATCGCGTGCCGCCTTATCCGTTTGCGCAAGTGGAGTCCGTGCTGAATGCCGCATACGGCAAAAACTGGTGCGAGGTATTTTCCAAATTTGACCCTGTACCGGTAGCCTCGGCTTCGGTCGCGCAGGTACATTTTGCAACGCTGCACCCAGGTCCATCGGAAACAACGGGTCGAGAAGTCGCAGTCAAAGTGCTGCGACCCGGCATTGCCCGCATCATCCAGCATGACCTTGCCCTGCTGGATGTCGGTGCATGGCTAATCGAGAAATTATTCTCGGACGGCAAGCGTCTGCGCCCGCGCGAAGTGGTGGACGAGTTCCGCAAAACCCTGGCCGAAGAACTGGACTTGATGCGCGAAGGCTCCAACGCCGCGCTGCTCAAGCGCAACTTCAACCACTCGCCGCTGATGCGCGTCCCGGCGGTGCATTTCGATGTCACCCGCGAATCGGTCATGGTCATGGAGCGCATCCACGGCGTACCCATCAGCCAGGTCGATGCCCTGCGCGCCGCTGGCGTGAGCATTCCGCAACTGGCGAAAAACGGCGTGGAAATCTTCTTCACCCAGGTGTTCCGCGACGGCTTCTTTCATGCCGACATGCACCCCGGCAACATCTTCGTGGGGCTCGAAGGCGCGGACAAGGGCAAGTACCTTGCGGTGGACTTCGGCATCTGCGGCACGCTGTCTGAAGTGGACAAGAACTACCTCGCCATCAACTTCCTTGCCGCCTTCCGCCAGGATTACAAACGCTTTGCCGAAGCCCACATCGAATCCGGCTGGGTACCCGCCAATACCCGCGTGGAAGAACTCGAAGCCGCCGTGCGCGCCTGCTGCGAACCGTACTTCGACAAACCCATCAAGGACATCTCCTTCGGCCATTTGCTGATGCGGCTGTTCGCCATGAGCCGCAGATTCAACGTCGAAATCCAGCCCCAACTCGTCCTGCTGCAAAAAACTCTGCTGCAAATCGAAGGCCTGGGCCGTCAGCTTGATCCTGACCTCGACCTGTGGAAAACCGGCAAACCGTATCTGGAGCGATGGATGAGCGAGCAGCTTGGCTGGCGCGGCTTCGTGCGTCGCATGAAAGAAGAAGCCCCCGCCCTCACCCAACTACTGCCGCAACTGCCGCGCCTGACCCATGCCTTTCTGTCGCGCCCGGCACAAGACCGCGAACTGCTTGCACGGCTGGAAGCCATGCAAGCACGCCAGGTTCGCAATGAGCGCATCACCCTCGCCGCCGTGATCGTCGCCATCGCCGCGCTGATGGCGGTTTGGTGGTGATTTCAGACTCGGCAATTCAGTTCAGCTTGAGTTGAGCACTTCATTTCGACTCCTTCGCGAAGAACGCCGTGGCCTTTTTTTAAGATATCGCGCTCCATCCTGGCAATCGCCAGTTCGCGCTCCAGTCCCTTGATGCGCCGCTGCTCGGGTGTGAGCTTGTCAGCGCCAGGTGAGCCTTTGAGTTGACCTGCCTTGGCCTGCCCCACCTATTTATTCAGTGACTTGCCTGAAATGCCCAACCGCCGTGCAGCTTCGCCTTGGGTTAACCCTTGCTCAGTCACCAGCTTGACCGCCTCAGCCTTGAATTCCGACGTGAACCGTCGGCGTGGTATGTATTCCTTCTTGGACTCCTTGTGTCGATCACATTAACATCGACTTAAGCCGTCCAGGATTTCGGGTCTTGCCCAATCTTTTGAACAAAGGTGCAAACACCAGATCATTACTGCTAATCCATTGTTTACTCACAACTCTCATTTCCTCAACGGGGCCGGGAACAAAAGCAAACACACCTCAACAAATTCACTTCGCCGGCGGCACATACCCGGCAACCTGATCGGCGCCTGCGCCGAAGAAGTATTGCTCCATTTGCGTCATCAGGTATTTGCGCGCCTGCGGGTCGGCAAGATTGAGGCGGTTTTCGTTGATGAGCATGGTCTGGTGGCGGGTCCAGGCACCCCAGGCTTCCTTGGAGACATTCTCGAATATCTTTTTGCCCAGATCGCCGGGCACGGGCGGGAAGGCGAGGCCTTCGGCCTCGCGGCCGAGTTTGACGCAGTGAACCATACGGGTCATGTTCTTGCTCCTTGAATCTGTCTTGAATGGAATAGCTGGATTATCCTAGAAACCGCAGTTGGACGCACTCGATGGTGCGTTCAGACGGGTGACTGCTGCGAAGCAACGACGCGCAAGGCTTATGCCTGCAAGGAGGTGCGACAAAAGCAGGCGCTCGGCTGGGCGTGCCAGCGGGTGCGTAGCGGACTCACCCATAGGGTGAATCCAATCGAAAGCAGGAAACTCAAGGTACATGGGCTTCTTCCAGGGGTGGCAAGCGGTCAACTGCGGTTTTTAGGATTAAATGTTGGGAACAAGCGGCAGGGTTCCCTGACATTCTCCCTCACCCCAACCCTCTCCCGCTGGGAGAGGGGGCTTTAATCCCCCGGCTCACTTTCGTTCGCCAGCCCCTTTATCAAGGGGGTTAACTGCCAAGGCTTTTTCGATGCGTTTGGCGAAGACGGTCATTTCCTTTGCGGCCTGAACATCGCCTTTTTGTTCTGCCACAGCAATGCCTTGCCGGTAGGCGGCCAGCGCGGCTTGTGCGTCGCCAGAATCGTTGAGCGCCTTGCCCAGCAGTTTCCACGCAGCGGAGTAGCTGGGGTTGTGTTCGACGGCCTTTTGCAGGTGCGGCGCAGCCTTGGCCGCTTCGTTCGCGCCCAGGTAGGCATTGCCCAGCGAAAAGCGGAGCAGGGCGTTGTCCTTGCCCTGTGCCAGCATTTTTTCGAAGTTTTCGATTACGGTACTCATGTGCGCCAGAATGCCCGCGTCAGCAGGACAAAGAAGGTAAAGAGTTCCAACCGACCCAGTACCATGGCCAGCGCACAGACCCAGGTCTGGAAGTCGGTGAGCGTGGCGTAGTTGTTGGCCGGCCCCACTGCGCCGAGGCCGGGGCCGGCGTTATTGATGCAGGCGATGATTGCCGAGAAGGCGGAAATGAAATCCAGCCCACTGGCGATCAATACGAGAGACAGGGAAACCACGGTCGCCAGATACAGCACGACAAAGGCCAGGATGGAAAACACGACCTTGTTTTCTATGACCTGCAATCCTACCTTGAGAGGAATTTGCGCCTGGGGGTGCATCAGCCGGGTCATTTCCCGCCCCGCCTGTTTGAAGAGAATCATGGTGCGGATCATCTTGATGCCGCCGCCGGTGGAGCCGGAGCATGCCAGACCGGAGCTCATCAGCAGCATCAGCAGCGGCGCGAATATCGGCCACTGGCCGAAGTCGGTGCTGGCATAGCCGCAGTCGGTGGCGATGGTGACCACGTTAAAACTCGCATAACGCAGTGCGGTGAGAAAGTCCGGGTAAACCCCCTTCATCCAGAGAAATACGGTCACGACAAGCACGCCCGCCGATAACCAGACGAGCAGTGATCGCATCTCGGCGTCACCAAGATAGGCAGTGGTGCTGCGCGTATGCCAGGCAAGAAAATGCGTGGCGAAATTGCCCGCCGCAATGACCTGAAACAGGGTCAACACCACTTCAATCGGCACAGAATTGAAATAACCAATGCTGGAATCATGTGTGGAAAATCCGCCCAGCGACATGGCGGAAAACGCATGGCAAACCGCATCAAACCAGCTCATCCCCGCCAGCCGCAATGAAACGGCGCAGGCCAGCGTGATTACCGCATAGACCGCCCACAAGCCCTTGGCGGTTTGCGCGATACGCGGGGTGAGCTGCGATTCTTTCATTGGCCCGGGGGTTTCGGCCTTGAATATCTGCCGCCCGCCAATGCCCAGCAGGGGCAGGATGGCGACGGCAAGAACGATAATGCCCATTCCACCCATCCAGTTGAGCTGATGACGCCACATGTTGATGGAGGGCGGCATGTTGTCCAGCCCGGTCATGACTGTCGCGCCCGTCGTGGTCATGCCGGACACGGTTTCGAAATAGGCGTCGGTAAAGGAAATGTCCGGAAAATAAAACAGGAAGGGAATGGCGGCAAACGCCGGCAGCGTGACCCACACCAAAGCCACCAGCAGAAAACCGTCCTTGATTTGCAGTTCGCGCTTTTTGTGGCGCGTGCCCAGCCACATGAGCAGGCCGGAAAGGAAGGTGATGGCAAAGGCTTCGTCATACGCCAGTATCGCGGCATCCTGGAAGTAGTAGGCCGTGGCGACCGGCAACAGCAGCGCAAAGGCAAAGATCAGCACGACCAGCCCCAGCACGTGAACGATGGGCAGGACGCGATTCATTTCAATTCCATCAGCTGCGCCAGAACGCGGGCGTCAGCACGACCAGGAAGGTGAACATTTCCAGCCGCCCCAGAATCATGGCCACGGTGCAAAGCCAGGTTTGAAAGTCATTCAACACGGCAAACGTCGTGGCCGGGCCGACCGAGCCCAGACCCGGGCCGATGTTGGACAGGGTCGCGATGACAGCAGTGAGCGAAGTCACCGGATCGAGGCCGGTCGCCATCATGGCCAGGGTCATGACAATGGCGGTCATCACGAACACGAAGAAAAATGCCAGCACGGCAAAAATGATCTGATTGGACACCGGCACGCCCATGTAGCGCACGGGAGTTTGCGCGTTGGGGTGCAACAGGCGCTTGAGTTCGCGGTACAGCTGCTGCACCAGCAAGCGCGCGCGGATCATCTTGATGCCGCCGCCGGTGGAGCCGGACGAGGTGGAAAACGTGCCCAGCAGCAGCATCCAGAACCCGGCAAAGGCCGGCCACAGGCCAAAGTCGGTACTGGCATAGCCAGTGGTGGTGGCGATTGATACGGTGTTGAACATGGCATACCGCAGGGCGGTGTGTATCTCTTCATAATGCCCCATGACCCAGAGGTAAACACCGATCAACGCACCACTGGCAAGCACGGTAAGAATGAACACGCGGGCTTCGCCATCCTGGCTGTAAATGCCATAGGTGCGCTCGCGCACAAAGCGGAAATGCGTAGCGAAGTTGATACCCGCCACCAGCATGAAGAAAATGGCAATGAACTCCAGCAAGGGTGAATTGAAATAACCGAATGACGCATCGTGCGACGAAAAGCCCGCCAGGCCCATGGTGGTAAAGGCGTGCATCAACGCATCCTGCCAGCTCATGCCCGCCGCCCAGTAGGCCAGACCGCAGGCCGCCGTCAGCGCCGCGTAAATCAGCCACAAACCCTTGGCGGTCTGCGCAATGCGCGGGGTGAGTTTGGCATCCTTCATGGGGCCGGGGATTTCAGCCTTGTACAGTTGACGGCCGCCAATGCCCAGCATGGGCAGAATGGCCACCGCAAGCACGATCACGCCCATGCCGCCAAACCATTGCAGTTCGCCGCGCCAGATGTTAATCGAGGCAGGCAGGGCGTCGAGGCCGGACAGTACGGTAGCGCCGGTGGCGGTCAGCCCCGACACGGATTCGAAATAGGCGTCGGTGACGCTGATGTCCAGATGCATCAGCAAGGGCAGCATGGCAAACACGGGCAACCCTGTCCACACCAGCGTTACCAGCAGAAAGCCGTCCTTGATGCGCAGCTCGCGACGGAAAGGGCGAAAGCCACCCCACAACAGCAGACCCGTGCCGCAGGTCAGCGCCATGCTTTTTACAAACAGATGCAGGGTGACTTCATTGCCGGCCCAGGCCACCAGTAACGGCACGACAAGCGTGAGGCCGAACATGAAAATCACGCCGCCCAGCACATGGAGAAGCGAAAACAGCGCGCGCATCAGAAGAAGCTGAAACCGGCCTGAAAGAGTTTTTCCACCTTGGGGATGATGCGCTTGTTGAGCACAAAAATGATCACATGATCCTCGGACTGAATCAGCGTGTCGTGGTGGGCAATGATGACTTCCTCGCCACGGATGATGGCACCGATGGTGGCGCCTTCCGGCAGGCTAATTTCTTCAATGCGACGACCGACTACTTTCGAGCTGGTGGCGTCACCATGCACCACCACTTCCAGCGCCTCGGCCGCGCCGCGCCGCAAGCTGTGCACCACCGCCATGTCGCCGCGACGGATCTTCGACAGCAGCGGCCCCAGCGTGGCCTGTGCTGGTGAGATGGCGATGTCAATTTCACCGCCCTGCACCAGATCGACATAGGACGAACGGTTGATCAGCGCCATGACCCGGCGCGCGCCCATGCGCTTGGCCAGCAGCGCGGCCATGATGTTGTCCTCGTCATCGTTGGTCAGCGCGCAGAACACGTCCATGTCCTGCACGCTTTCCTGGTCGAGCAATTCCTCGTCCGTGACCTCGCCCAATAACACCAGGCTATGATTGAGTTCGGCCGCCAGCTGCGCGCAGCGCTGCTTGTTGTGGTCGATGAGTTTGACGGCGTATTGCGTTTCCAGTTGTTGTGCCAGCCGCTTGCCGATATTGCCGCCGCCAGCAATCATGACCCGGCGCACCGGCTGATCCATGCGCCGCAACTCACGCATGACGCTGGGAATGCCTTCTTTTTTGGCCAGGAAAAACACCTCATCACCCGGCTCGATCACCGTATGCCCCTCGGGAACAATACCGCGATTTTTGCGAAAAATCGCCGCCACGCGGCAATCCACGTCTGGCATGTGCTTGCGGATCATCTGCAACTCATGCCCCACCAGCGGGCCGCCGTGGTAGGCGCGCACCGCCACCAGCCGCACCAGACCGCCAGCAAAATCCAGCACTTGCAAGGCTTCCGGATGCTCCACCAGGCGCCGCAGATAGTGGGTGATTTCCTGCTCGGGGCTGATGGTGTAATCGACGGCAAAGTGTTTTCTTGCCAGCGTTTCACCACTTTCTTCATCCTGCACGAGGTAGTCGGGCGAGCGCAATCTGGCAACGCGTGTCGGTACGTTGAATTTGCTCGCGCAAAGTTTGCAGGCAACCAGATTGGTCTGATCGCTTTGCGTGACCGCCACCACCATGTCGGCATCCGCCGCGCCAGCTTTTTCCAGAACGCCGGGCGTGGCGGCATGACCCAGCACGGTGCGCAAATCATAGCGATCTTGCAGCAACGCCAGTCGCTCCGCGTCCATGTCCACCACGGTGAGATCGTTGTTTTCTGCAATCAGGCTCTGCGCCAGCGTGCCGCCAACCTGTCCGGCACCAAGGATGATGATTTTCATTTTTGTCTGATGTGGGAAGGCTAAAGGGTGCTGAAGGCGAAGCGTGCGGCTTTAAGCTTCGCCCTTCACTTGTTCAAAGCTCCTCGTCCAGCCGCTTGCCGTGTTTGATATTGAGCTGCTTGAGCTTGCGGTACAGGTGGGTACGCTCCAGCCCGGCCTTTTCCGCCACGCGTGTCATGCTGCCGCCTTCCTTGCTGATGAGGTGTTCAAAATACAGCCGCTCGAACACATCGCGCGCCTCACGCAGGGGCGCATCCAGCGGGATCATTTGCCCCAGCGGCGGACTGGAGGCCTGCTTGAGCGGCGACACTACGCGCGCCACGTCCTCGCTGTCGATTTCATCCGACAACGCGGTAATGGCCAGCGTGCGCACCACATTGTTCAATTGCGGCAGGTTGCCCGGCCAGTCGAAATGCCGCAGTTGGTTTAGTGCTGCCACGGTAAATTTGCGCGACTGGCATTCGCCGCCCTCAATCAACTGGGTCAGCATGAAGTTGGCAATGTCCGGCACATCCTCGCGGTGCTCGCGCAGTGTGGGCACTTGCACGCTGACAGCAGAGAGGCGGTAATACAGGGTGGCGTCAAATTCGCCCGCCGCTACCAGCGTGGACATATCCCTGCAGGTGGTACAGACCAGGCGCGCAGTGCCGCCATTGAGTTTGTCGATCAGCAGGGACAAACCTTTTTGCTCCATTTTGCTGAGTTGCCCAACCTCGGGCAGGTACAGCGTGCCGTTTTCGACTTTGTCGATATACGCCGCTGGTGAAGAAATGAGTTGCGCGCGGTCAGCGACTTCCACCCAGGGCGTATTAACAGGGTGCAAAAATTTCGCGCATAACTCGAATCCGCTGCCCGGCTCGCCGGAGAGCAAGACCGGATGCGTGTGCCCGGCAATCTGGGTCAGGCGTTTTTTCAGTTCCTGCACCGGCACGCTTTTGCCCAGCGCCGTCAACTCCAGCGAAGGCACGCGGCGCGGCCCGTCCATTTTCTTGATGGCCTTGGTGACGGTGGCCAGCAATTTGGCCAGCGCAATGGGCTTTTCCAGAAAATCGACTGCGCCCATTTTGGTGGCTTCAACCGCCGTGTCAATGGTGGCATGGCCGGACATCATCACTACCGGCATGGTCAGCAGGCCATTGCCAGCCCACTCCTTCAACAGTGTCACGCCATCCGTATCCGGCATCCAGATGTCCAGCAGCACCAGATCAGGGCGTTGCTGCGCGCGGTAAGCGCGGGCGGCGTCGGCATTTTCTGCGGTATGAACGTCATAACCTTCTTCAGTGAGGATTTCTGACAGCAATTCACGGATGCCGATTTCATCATCCACTACCAACACATGTCCGCTCACTGACGTCCCCTTTGCACAACCTGCTTTTGTTCCGGCTTCTGAAAAACGGGAAGACTGATACACACACAGGCGCCGCCGCCCATCATGTTTTCCACTTTAATGCTTCCCTGATGCTCTTCAATAATTTTTTTCACCACTGGCAATCCCAATCCCGTGCCCTTTTGCTTGGTGGTAGCATAAGGCTCGAACAGGCGTGTCATCAAATGTTCCGGAAAACCCGGACCGTTGTCGGCAATAATCATGGTCACGTCGTCATTATCCACCTGCGTGCGGATAATGACGCGACCGTCCGGCTGACCGTTCAGCGCATCCTGCGCATTCTGCAACAAATTATGGATTACCTGACGCATGAGCGTGGAGTCTCCGGCAACCAAAGGCAGATTCTCCCCCAGCGCCAGCTGCACACCCGCGCCATCATACAGGGTAAGTACTTCACCGATCAGCGCATTCAGATCCAGTGGCGCAATCTGCGCGCTGGGCATGCGCGCGTAGCTGGCAAAAGCGTCCACCATGCTTTTCATCGCGCCGACCTGATTGACGATGGTATTGGTGGCGCGCCTGAGCATGTCGGCATCGCTGTCGGCCAGCTTGTCGGTCAGACGCAGCGACAGCCGCTCGGCAGACAGTTGTATCGGCGTGAGCGGATTCTTGATTTCATGCGCCAGCCGCCGCGCCACCTCGCCCCAGGCGGCATCGCGTTCGGCGCGGATCAATTTGGTCACATCATCAAACACCAGGGTATAACCGCGCTGCACGGCCTCGGGCAACTTGCTGCCGCGCGCCAGCAGTAGCTGCATGTGGCCAGGGCGGGCGTACTCCAACTGCGCCTGCCAGTCGCAGCCTTCGCTGGCGACAAATTGTTCCGCCAGTTTTTCACCAAACGCGCGCAATACCGAATCCGCCTCGCCCCAATCCACCAGCGCCTTGCCGGACAGACTCGCGGCCGGCATATCGAGAATACGCGCCGCCGCATCATTGACCGCGCGCACGCGCAGCTTTTGATCCAGCGCCACCACGCCGGAAGACAGATTGGTCAATACGCTTTCCAGATAGGCCTTGGCCTGTTCGGTGAGTTGATGATTATGCCGCGCCTCTTCTCTTGCATCTGCCAGCTGGCTGGTCATCTGGTTAAAGGACTGGATCAACCCGCCCAGCTCATCGCGGCTTTCTACCGTGTGCATTTGCGAAAAATCACCTTGCGCCACCGCCCGCGTGCCGCGTGCCAGCGTGCGCAGCGGCGCGCCCAGTCGTTCGGACAGCAAATACGCCAAGGCAATGGTCAGCAATAACGCCAGCAACAAGGTAAGCGCCAGCGCCAGGCCATACAGGCGCTTCAAACCAAGACGCGAGGCGGCGATTTCCTGATATTCGCGATAGGCGCTTTCCACCGCCACGGCGTCTTTGGCAAGGCTGGGCGGGACATTTTGCAGGGTCTGCAATACCCGCGTTTCACCCGCAAACGAGGCGCTGTAAACCGGCACCAGCACACGCATGACCAGCCCGCGCCCGGGCAGGTCATCGACCCGGCTGCTGGGTTTTTCCTGCAGGACTTTCCAGAGCGTGTCCTTGTCGGGGATTTCCGGCAGCAGCCTTGCGCGTTCACCCGCCGCCGTAGCCACCACGCCGCCGTTTGCGTCAAACAAGGTGGCCTCCTGGATGGCTGACTGTTCGCGCAAGGAAGAAAGCAGGGTAATCATCGACCCCGCGCCTGCATCTGAGAGCGCCAGCGCCATGCGCTCGGTTTTTTTGGTGGTGTCCGCCAGCAAGTCATCCAGCGCCGCCTGACCAAGATTGACGCCCGAACCCAGAGCAGCGTCCACGCGCACGTCAAACCAGCTTTCGATACTGCGGTTGAGAAAAAACATCGACGCGCCAAACACGATGGCCGCAGGCAACACCGCCACCACGCCAAACCAAACCATCAGACGCCGGGTGAGCTGGCTGCCATATTCGCCCGCCCGAATGCGCTGGCGCAGCTGCCACAGCTGCCAACTCACCAGCGCAAACAGGACAAAGGCAATGACCGCGCCCGCACCAAGAATGGCCGGGTAGTTTTCCGACAACAAGGGATTATTATCACCAGCAGAAAAAAGCAGCCCCAGCACCACCGCGCCCAGCACAGCGCCGATTAAAAACACGTAGCGCATCATGGGCTGTTGATCTCCCACTCATGCCATTCGCTTTCCACTTCCCACTTGCCGGATGCTCGCGCATTGATATGCAGCGGAACGGGCAACTGACCCTGATCCAGCCGGATGCGCAGGGCGGCACGGTAGCGTTCGCCCGGTTTGAAGAGTTTTTTTGCGCCCACAACCCAGCCCTCCACACGCCCCAGCGCCGCCAGAGCTTCGGTCAGCGTGTCGTGGGATTGATAGCCATCGGGCGCTTCGATCTGATAGCGGCGGGTCAACAGGTTATAGCTCAGGCGACCCGGGCGGTTTGTGGAAACCAGGGTTTCGTCAAGCCACCAGCTACGTCGCCGCTCCAGCACGAAGTCAGTTACAAAATTGAGCGCCAGGCCTTTTTTCAGTGCTTCTGTCTGGGTCTTGTTGAGTCGCACCGTCATTGCCGCATTAAGCGCAAGATCGTTATCAACGGTCTTCAGGATGGCATACAGCACCGTTACCGATTCGGCGCTTTTGGCTGCCTGTGCAGGCGCGGCAATCATGGCCAGAGCGGCCAGCAGCAGCCCCAGGCGCAGGCGCTCAAGTGCGCGCGAGGAGGGCATAAAAAAAGCCGTCGTGATGTTCATCGGGCAGCAACTGGCCGTCTCCCAGCTCATCCGGCAACGCCATTTGTATTGCATCTTGGTGGCGCGACAGGAACGCCTGAATCTGACCCTGGTTTTCCTCGGCAAAAATGGAGCACGTCACATAAAGCAATTTACCACCGGGCGCGAGGGTCGGCCACAGCGCATCCAGAATCGCGCTCTGCTGTCTGGCAAATTTCTTGATGTCCTGCGGCTGGCGCAGCCATTTGATATCCGGGTTGCGCCGCACCACACCAGAAGCCGTGCAGGGCACATCGGCCAGAATGCGGTCGAAAGGTTTGCCATCCCACCATGTCTTGGGCACAGCGGCATCGCCAGTTTTGAGTTGCGCCGACAATTGCAGGCGATCCAGGTTCTGCTGCACGCGTTTCAGGCGCGCCGCATCCACATCCAGCGCCAGCACACTGACAGCGGCCAATTCCAGAATGTGTCCGGTTTTGCCGCCGGGCGCGGCGCACGCATCCAGCACGCGCATTCCGTCCTGCGCATCCAGCAAGCTCGCCGCCCACTGCGCGCCGGCGTCCTGCACCGACACCGCGCCATGAGAGAAGCCCGGCAGCTTTTCCACGGCAACGGGTTTCTCCAGCGTCAGCGCCCAGGCGCCGGTCTGGCGCGCGGGCAAATCGGTCGCCTGCAATGCTGCCAGATAGTTTTCTGTGCTGGATTGTTTGCGGTTGACGCGCAAGGTCATGGGCGGATGCTGCTGGCTGGCGTCAAGAATGGATCCCCAGCGTTCGGGGTACGCCGCCTGCAACTTGAGCACCCACCATTGCGGAAAATTGCTGCGGCCTTCAACACCTTGCCTTGCCGCATCCAGCAGGGTTTCCCTGCTTCGCAGAAAGTTGCGCAACACCGCATTGGTCAGCGCCTTGAGCCGCTCGGGCGCGGCATTCACGGCGTTATCCACCACCGCGTAAGGCGCAGCTGCGGTATAGGTCAATTGATATAGCGCCGCCAGCAACAGTGCGTGCGTTTCCGGCGAGTCCAGCGGTTTTTTGACCAGTTGCGCAAGCACCGCATCCAGCGTGCCGCGATAACGCAGCGCACCGTAACTGATATCCTGCGCCGCGCCGCGATCAGAAGCCGACAGCCGCGCCAGCGGCGCATTGGCCAGCGCCTGCGACAGCGCGCGCCCCGCCAGCACCGACGCAATCACTTCTGCGGCCAGCTTGATGGGAGTAGATGTAACTTTTTTTGCGGGAGAAGAAGACCAGGCCATGCCGCATTGTACCGTTATGACACAGCCTGAATGAGTGGCGGCTGAAATGTCTACAGGCCAAGCGATTTCAATCCATTTTGAATGCTTCTTACCGAACCCGTGCCAACGCTCAATTCGCACTTGGATTCCGGGTGGCAAAGCACAAAAACTCCCGATTCAATGACGCCTTTATAGTTTCCTGTGATTGCCCCATCCTTAAGCTCACCCACCACGTCAAAAACTATTTCCTTGGCACCAAATATCGGTCTGCCATCAGTGCCCAAAGGCGACTCTGCCATAATCGTAGCCGTAATTTTTCCAGCCAAATCTGACATTTTTCCCTTGCCACGCAAACCACTGCTTGACTGGAAAACCAGATCGCCCGTCGGCGCCACATGCATCGTGACCTTGGCATCGCCCTGCCTAGGGGAAGTTGCACGGAATGTGCCCGCCCATTCCGTCACATTGCCCCTCTCCTGCACAATCGCCGGAGCAGCATTGATATTCGATACCGGTTTATCAATAGTTGCCGAAGGCGGTTGTTTGAGAATCTGAACAACTTTGTTGCACCCGATTGACGCTGTTTTAGACGCAACATCCATCGCAATATCGAGAGCTGTCTGGCCATTTCTATTCTTTTTCGATGCGTCTGCACCAGTAGCCAAATACCTTTCTACTATTTTTGGGTTGCAGGCCTTTGCAACAACCATCATCAACGGCGTTTCTCCGTAACGATTTACCGAATTTATATTCGCCCCAATCTCAATCTGCCCCGCCCGCAATTCTTTTGGACACGAAA
>CAYTZP010000030.1:17860-22611 GCA_964442685.1 uncultured Thiobacillus sp. | reverse complement strand
GTACGTTGGCATGACCCGGGCCAAGGAGAATTTGTTCATCTCCCATGCAATTCAAGACAACACTCCCTCACAATTTCTGCGTGAGGCTGGCCTTTGAGACTGGTCAGAAGGTGGCTTGTTCAGGACGATATGCTGGAATAAGATGGTTCCACCAGATTCTGAAACATGGGGGTCAACATGCAGGTTCATACGCTCAAGCAGGATGCCATCGAGTCCATCCAGCGGTTGCCGGAAGATGCGGATATCGAAGAAATCATGTATCGGCTCTATGTTGTTGAAAAACTGCGCAAAAGCCGCGACGCCATCGCGCAGGGTGAAACCACCGGCCACGATGCGCTCAAGCAGGAATTGGATCGGTGGTGATCCTGTGGTCGAAGGAGGCGCGCGAGGATTTGCGCCTGATTCACCAGTACATCGCCCGCGATTCCAGACGATATGCCACAAAAGTGGTACAGGATATTGTTGCCAGAATGGATCGCGTTCTGGGAATGCCCCGTATTGGTAGGGTGGTTGCGGAAATCGGCGAAGAGAATGTGCGTGAGATTGGCTGCTATTCCTGGCGCATTCTGTATGAACTGAGCGGCGAAACCATCGTAGTCCACGCAGTGATTCACGCACGCAGGAATTTCACTGTAGAAGAATTCACAAAGGCATCACCAGATTGAGTTGCGCGGGCTAATGCGCAACTCGCCATCGGATTGTTGCAAATCAAACTTGCCCAGCACGTTCATGCCCAGCAGCGCGATACCGTCCATGCCGGGCATGATGGCAATGTCCACGTCAAACACGCGAAAGCCGCCAAACACGACTTCTTCACGCTGCGCCACGCAGCCTTCGACCTTGCCATTGGCGGTGGTGAAGATGGCGGGGGATTCGCATTTCAAACCGGCCTGCTGCGCCACTTCTTTCGAGATGCTGACCATGCTGGCGCCGGTGTCGAGCATGAATTTGACCGGCGTGCCGTTTATGCTGCCGCTAACGTGGTAGTGGCCGTCATTGTGGCGTTGCAGGCGCACTTCGTTGGCGCTGATAACTTCCAGCTCGGGTTTGGTGGCGTGGCGATAAATTAAAAACCCCGCCAGCGCGACAACCAGCAGCACAGCAATCTTGATGAAAACCGAACCGAACACCTGCGAGAGTTCGGGCGGTTGGTGCTGGTTCACTTACTCGCCCTTGAACAGTTTGCGCTGAAAGGCATAGAAGCCGTGCGCCACGGCGGCGGCTTCGGCCAGTGAGAGCTGCTGCGGGAATTGCCCTGCCAGCGCGGGGTGCACGAAGCGGATGCCGGGCGCGACATCGGCGGCGTAGTGGATGGGGTCATCGCAGACTTTGCGAAACACCACCAGCGCCTTGCCCTGGTCGGATTCAAACGGTGCGCCCTGCGCATCGACGCGGATGCTGATGGGCTGG
Source organism: uncultured Thiobacillus sp. (assembly GCA_964442685.1). GTDB lineage: Bacteria > Pseudomonadota > Gammaproteobacteria > Burkholderiales > Thiobacillaceae > UBA6918. The sequence goes on along the minus strand of CAYTZP010000030.1, from coordinate 21,201 downwards.
CTGCTGGCCGGGCAGAAGGTCTCGATGGTGGCGGCGCAGTTGAGGATGCGCGGCAAGGCCAGAGCGTCAATGGCGGAGACGGCGTAGAGTTTTTCGTGCGGGAAATGCACGGAAATGTCGGTCTGTACCGGGCAGAAGGGCGGCACGCCGATGGCCTGCTCGTCCTCGGTGAAATACAGCGCATCCAGCGCCATCAATTCTTCCAGCGATTCGGCGTCAAAGCCGGTTGGAGTTGGCGCGGCGGACGTCTGCATCCAGCGCGATAGGGCAGCAAGATAAGTCTCGCGCGAACTGTCGCAAGCCTGGGTTTTCAGACGCTGCTCAACGGGAAAGGCGCGATGCAGCCCTTTGAGCGCGGCGAGGATTTTGGGCAGGTTGGCTTGAGATTCCATGGTCTTGTGTTGAAAAAGCCCTGCATCGGCAGGGCGTTGGAGAACCTCTGATCAATTCCTCCATGAGCCGCGTTGCAGCCGGATTTTGCTGTCTGGCGCGAAGCAGTGCGAAGGTCGTACTAGCTGTACGAAGCCAAGCACTGCGCCAAATCCAGCGGCAAAATCCGACGCAACCCGCCTGGCATTGGTAAGCCCACATTCAAATCTTGGGGCATTGGTATGCCCATATTAAAACTTGGGGCGCTGATTTTGCGGAAGAACTGCTGCGTTGCACTCCTCGGCATCGTATCCAGATACGACCTTCGTCGTGCGCCTTGCATTTCAATCCGCAAAACCAAGCGCGCGGCCATGTGGGAACTAATCAGAGGTTCCCTGGGCTTACTTTTTGGCGGTGCGCCGCAGTCTGGCCAGTATCCTGCGCGCCAGCTCGCCGAACAGTTCGGTTTGCGTGGGGTGCGGGAAGATGGCCTTGGCAACCTGGGTTAGCGTCATTTCACCAGCCACCATCATCACCCCGGTACCAATCAGCGTGTCGGTGTGGTCAGCCAGGAAATGCACGCCGATGATCTTGCCGCTGGCCTTGTCGGCCACCAGCTTGATCATGCCGTCGGTTTCGCCGGTGATCATGGCCTTGGCGTCGATGCTCATGGGCATCTTGGCTTCGACCGCGTCAATGCCCTTGGCCTTGGCCTGTGCCACGCTCAAGCCCACGAAACCGGCCTGCGGTCGCGAGAAAGTGACGGCGCAGTCCTTGTCCTGATCGTATTCGGCATCATGGCCAAGGATGGTGCCGGCGGCCACGCGACCCTGTGTCGCTGCAGTGTGCGCCAGCATGTAGCCGCCCACCACGTCGCCCACGGCAAAGATGTGCGCCTGCGAAGTCTGGCAGCGGCTGTTGATCTGGATGGCTGCACCGTCCAGATTTACACCAGCTTTGTCGAGATTGAGTTTGCTGGTGTCAGGCCGCTTGCCAGTGGCCATCAGCACCACGTCGCAGGCAAACTTTTGCGCCTCGCCCGCGCCGTTCTTGTACTCCATGCTCATCGCGCCGAAGGCATTGCCGGTCACGCTGTCAATGCTGGCGTTGGTGACGACGGTGATTTCCTTTTCCAGCAATCCAATCAGCGTCTTGGCGATTTCCTCTTCCACTTCCGCGAGGATGCGCTGGTTGCGTTCCAGCATCAGCACTTCGCAGCCGAAATCGCGGAAAATCTGCGCCATTTCCACGCCGATGACGCCGCCGCCGACGATGGCCATTTTCCTGGGCGGATTCGCCAGGTTCCAGATGGTGTCGGAAGTGACGACGCCGCCAGTGCTCAAATTTTCTCTTGCGCCGGGAATCGGCGGCACGAAGGCGGGCGCGCCGGTGGCGATGACGGCAGCGCCGAAGGTGATGTTGCGGGTAGCGCCATCAGGAGAAGTGACTTTCACCGTGTGCGCGTCAACGAATTCGCCGAAGCCTTCGATGACGTCGATCTTCATGCCCTTGTCGGTCTTCAGCGCCATTTCGCCGCGCGACTGCTGCACCCAGCGGCGATGTTTCTCGATTTGCGCCCAGTCCATTTTGGGTTGGTCGGTGCCGGTGATGCCGATTTCGCCATCATGCGCGCGATTGCGGATGATGTCAGCCGCCGCGCGCCAGGCCTTGGACGGAATGCAGCCGCGCCACAGGCATTCGCCGCCGGGGAAGGGCTCGTTGTGCACCATGGCGACCTTGATGCCGTGGTCGGCCAGGTCGCGCGCGCAGTCTTCGCCGCCGGGGCCGCCGCCGATGACGACGACCGGGTAATCCCAGCTGCCTTCAGGGATGGTGAATGCTGGTAATGCCGCAACTGCGGTCGCTACTGATCCCTGATCCCTGATCCCTGATCCCTGACTCATCCAGGCTTCGGGCGCTTCAATGACCTGCTTGAGTTCGGCCATGTAACCAGCGACGTCCGCGCCATTCAGCACGCGGTGATCGCCGGTGATGGTGAACGGCGTGCCTTGCGGGCCATTGGCGGCAATCGCCAGAATGGCGGCGATGCCTGGCGTGGGAATCGCGGTGAAATGGGTGACACCGAACATCCCCATGTTGGAGATGGTAAAGGTGGGGTTGGCAAATTCTCTTGGCGCCAGCTTGCGGATGCGCGCGCGCGGAACCAGATCGTTCCAGTCGGCTTGCATCGCGGCCAGGCTCTTGTTTTCAATGCCGCTGATGATGGGCACGACCAGGCCGCCATCGTCGGATTTTACCGCCACGCCGAAGTCGTGATTGGCGCGCTCCACCAGCTTGTCCACCGGCTGGTAAGCCCAGTTCATGCGCGGGAAATTGGCCATGGCCACCGAACAGGCCTTGGCAATCGCCACGGTGACCGACACGCCCGCCGTCTTCGCAGCCTTGGTGAGCTTGCCGGTGTCGATGTTCATGGTGACGTTGAAGGTCGGCAGCGTCAGCGATGCGGTCATGGCGTGGCTGACGGCTTTCTCCATCGAGGTCATGGCGCGACCCTGGCCAGGCACATCGACCTGCGGCAGACTGTGCGCGACTTCCTTCATCGAGGGGCGCGCGCGTACCACATCGGCGGCGATGACGGTACCTTGCGGGCCGCTGCCTGCCAGCGAAGTCAACTCAACCGACATCTGCCCGGCGAGCTTGCGGGCGTAGGGTGAAATCTTGCGACCGGCGATACGGGCGGCAGGTGCGGCACCCGGACGGTCGATTACTGGTGCGGCGGCAGGTGCAGCTTTCGGAATCGGCGTGGTCGGTGTGCGTGGCGTATCGTTATGCGCGATGTGATGGGTTTCTTTTACTTTGTGATCCGCGCCCATGGTGACGCCAGTGTCGTTGACCTTGCTGGCGTCGTTGACGATGAAGCCCATGGGATGGCCGACTTCGACCACGCTGCCAACGTCGGCGATGGGGCCGGAAAGGAAACCTTCCTGGAACACTTCCACGTCCATGATGGC
>CAYTZP010000030.1:0-17760 GCA_964442685.1 uncultured Thiobacillus sp. | reverse complement strand
CGGAAAGGAAACCTTCCTGGAACACTTCCACGTCCATGATGGCCTTGTCGGTTTCTACCGTGGCCACGATGTCGCCGCGCTTGATGGTGTCACCGGGCTGCTTTTCCCAGGTCACCACCACGCCTTCGGTCATGGTGTCTGACAACTGCGGCATGACAATTGGCGTACCCGCGTGATGCGGGATCATTTCGGTCTGGGCTTTTTCTTCCACCACTTCGTTGGCTTCGATGGCCAGATCGCCAGCGGTGTCGGTAATGTAGCCAAGCGCACCCCCGACGGGGATGGTTGCGCCGACATCGGCGAGCGGGCCAGCCAGATAACCGGCCTTGAACACTTCCACATCCATGATGGCCTTGTCGGTTTCCACCGTGGCTACAATGTCGCCGCGTTCAACTTTGTCGCCGGGCTGTTTTTCCCAGGTGACGACCACGCCCTCGGTCATGGTGTCCGAAAGCTGGGGCATGGTTATCGCATAGTGTTGGGACATGCTTGATTCCTAAAAGTCTTTAACTGCGGAGACGCGGCGGGCGCTGTGAAATATTCTTGAAGGAAAGCGGGTCTTCTCAGCGTTCTCTGCGTCTCTGAGGTTCTATCGTTTGTTACGCTTTTCCGAACATTTTTAACACGGCATTAACCACATCCTCATGATTGGGGATGGTGGCTTTTTCCAGCGTGTGGTTGTAGGGTTGCGGCACGTTGGCCGAGTTGATGCGCACGGGCGCGGCGTCCAGGTCGAAGAAGCATTCTTCGTTGATGATGGCCATGACTTCGGAACCGACGGAAACCGGCGCCTCGTCTTCGCAACTCACTATGGCGCGATGGGTCTTGGCAACGGATTTGCGGATACCTTCGCGATCCAGCGGCGCCAGCGAATACAGATCCACCACTTCGGCGGAAATGCCGTACTGCTTGTCGAGAATTTCGGCCGCTTTCAGATTCCAGTGCACGGAAATGTTGTAGCCAAACAGCGTGACATCGGTGCCGGAGCGGGTCACTTCGGAACCTTCCAGCGGATGGAAATACTCGGTGTCGGGTACATCGCCCTTCATGTTGTACATGAGCTCGTGTTCGTTGATGAACACCGGGTCGTCGCAGCGGATGGCGGATTTCAGCAGGCCGTAAGCCTGCTTGGGGTTGGATGGCGTGACCACGCGCAAACCGGCCACGCCCATGAATACTTTTTCCATGCGCGCGGAATGCTGCGCGCCGAGCTGGTGAGCCGCGCCGCCAGGAGAACGGAACACGCAGGGCGCACTGAGCTGGCCGCCGGACATGTAACGCACCTTGGCGGCGGAGTTGAACATTTGATCCATCGCCAGCCAGGCGAAGTTGACCGACATGATTTCGATCACCGGCCGCACGCCGAGGAAGGATGCGCCGATACCCAGGCCGGTGAAACCGCCTTCGGAAATGGGCGTGTCCATGACACGCAAGGGGCCGTATTTCTCGTACAGACCCTTAGTTGCCTTGTAGGTGCCGCCGGCCACGCCGATGTCTTCGCCCATGCAGATGACGAGCGGATCGCGCGCCATTTCTTCGTCGTGGGCGCGCTGGATGGCTTCCCAGTACATTATTTGTGCCATGTTGTCTCCTTATGCCTGGCCAGTCAGCCAGCGCAACTGCGTGTCGCGCTCGGCTAACACATATTTTTCGAGGTCTTCGACGCGAGGTTCGGGGGAGTCTTCAGCGAACTTGATGACTTCGTTCTCGATGTAGGCGTCGATTTCTTTTTCCATGGCTTCAAAGTCGGCCATGGTGATGGCTTTTTCGGCAATCAGGCGATCGCGCAGGATAAAGATGGGATCGCGCTGTTTCCATTCTTCTTCTTCCTCGCGGGTGCGGTAGCCGCGCGAGTCGGACATGGAATGGCCGCGATAGCGGTAAGTCATCAATTCCAGAAAATAAGGGCCGTTGCCCGAGCGCACATGGTCAATTGCCTTGCGGGCGTGCTTGTACACAATCTCGATGTCCTGACCATCGCATTCGGCAGCCGGGATATTGTACGCCGCCACGCGTTTGTGCTGGTGAACCACGGCGGTGGAGCGTTCGATCGAGGTGCCAATGCCGTAGAGATTGTTCTCGCACACGAACAGCACCGGCAATTTCCACAGCGCGGCCATGTTCAGGGTCTCGTGGAACACGCCCTGGTTGTTTGCCGCGTCACCCAGAAAACAGATGGCGATTTCGTCGCCGCCCTTGAGCTGGATACCTTTGGCAATACCAGCCGCCAAGGGGAAAGGGCCGCCTACCAGAGCGTAACCGCCCATGAAATGATGCTTGGCGTCGAAAATGTGCATGGAGCCGCCGCGACCCCTGGAAGAGCCGGTTTCCTTGCCGTACAGCTCGGCCATCACTTCTTTCGGGTCGGAGCCGCATTTGATGGCATGTACGTGATCGCGGTAGCCGGTAATGACGTAATCAACGCCCGGGCGGGCGGCTTCCATCACACCGTTACAGCAGGCTTCCTGGCCGGGGTACAGGTGCAGGAAACCACCGATTTTGCGTTCGATATAGGCTTGGTAGCAACGCTCTTCAAAGCGACGGTGCAAGACCATCTCTTTCAGTACGCGTTTTTTGTCTTCCAGTTTCATTGAGGACCTTGATGAATGGTTCGTCGGAAGGGGAAAAGGGTGTTGCGAAAAACGCGGTATTATCGCGTAAAACCGCTGTTCATTCAATTTGGCTTGTCGCCCCAGACGTCCTACCGGAAAACCTCATGCCTTTGCAGATTGTCGAAAAGAAACCGGATGCTTCTTCCAAAACCCTTGCTGGCGCAAGCCATATGTTGGTTATCCTGCCCAATGGCGCGCTGCCGGATGATTTGCCCGGACGACATGAACTGGACGTCGCGCTGAAGCGTAAAAAACAAAAAGCAGACTCGCTGGCAAAGTCGCCGCTGGCGATCGAGTTGGGTGGCGGCTTGTGCGTTTATGTCATGTTGGACGGCGCGGCGGAGACTTTTGCCCGCCACGCGCAGTTGCGCAAAGCGCTGGAGCCGCTGCTGAACGAACATCCTGCCGAAATTCAGGTGGCCGTGTTGGGTGCGGCAGATTTCAGGGAAAAGGTTTTTCCCGATGTGGTGTATTGCGTGGGCGTCAATGCGCAGCCTTTGCCGGTGCAAAAGTCTGCCAAGCCAGAGCCCGGGGTCGCGAAGCTGGTGTTGCATGGGGTGACAAAAAACCAGTCGCGCAGCCGCGAACTGGCGCTGGCAGAAGGCAATTTCCTCACCCGTTCGCTGACCAGTCTGCCGCCCAATGAATTGACACCAGCTGCCTATCGCAAGCGCATCAAGGCACTGGCCAAAACCTACGGCTGGAAAGTGGAAGAGCTCGGTTTTGATAAGCTGCAGAAAATGGGCGCAGGTGCGTTTTGCGCCGTGGCGCAGGGTTCGCCCGCCAAAGATGCCGCAGTGGTGCATGTGAGTTACCAGGGACCGCGCACCAAGGGCAAGGCCAAGAAAATTGCGCTGGTCGGCAAAGGTATCTGCTTTGACACCGGCGGCCATAACCTGAAACCGGCCAAATACATGCAGGGTATGCACGAGGACATGAACGGTTCCGCTGTGGTGCTGGGCATCATGGCGGCAGCATCAAAACTGAAATTGCCGGTGCAAATTGACGGCTGGCTGGCGCTGGCAGAAAACCACATCAGCCCGCAGGCCTATCGACAAAACGAAATTGTGAAGGCGCTCAACGGCACTACGATCGAGGTGGTGCATACCGATGCTGAAGGCCGCATGGTGCTGGCAGATACCCTGACCCTGGCTGCACGCGCCAAGCCCGATGTCATTGCCGACTTTGCCACACTGACTGGTGCCATGCACTATGCTTTGGGCGATCGCTACAGCGGTATCTTCTGCAACCGCGAAAACATCGCCGAAGCCGCGCTGACAGCGGCAAAACAAAGCGGCGAGCGCGTCTGCCGCTTCCCCATGGATGCCGATTACGACCCGCAGCTCGACTCCAAAGTGGCCGACGTTTTGCAATGCACGCTCGAAGGCGCAGCGGATCACATTCTTGCCGCGCGCTTCCTGTCGCGCTTCATCGACGATACGCCCTGGGTGCACATGGACTTGTCCGCCAGCACCTGCAAGGGTGGGCTGGGTGCAGTGATGACTGACCTGACCGGCTTTGGCGTGGGCTGGGGGCTGCGATTTGTGGAAACGCAGATAGCTTGACCGAACGGGTGGGTGGACGAAATAGCCGGACTGCATTAGTGTGCGCAGTCTTTATCGATGCGCTATCGTAGACATCTGTCAGCCATAAATTGATTACATGACCATTTCTTATCCGCTTCCACTACAACTCCTGACGGGTTTGTCCGATGCGGGCAAGGAGGCCCTCATGATGGATCAAAAAGGCCAACCGCAAATTGTTCTCACCGGGACATTCTCACCGGGACATGCAGCTACCATGCCCATCTCACGCCGGCAAAGTTCAGGTTGCGCCAGATTTATTTGAGCGGCAATTCCAACGACCAGAAACTGGTATTGGGATCGGCGCCCCTGGTCAATTACATTGCCGACCCGGACAGCCATTGGTGCGCGCTGGCGAAGGCGGGCGAGCTGGTGGAAATTGACCGGCGTCCCTGTTTCAACCCCCCGATCAAGATTGCGCAGACGCGGCGAGATACCGTGGCAAGATTGCTTGATGGCATCCCCGGGCTGCGTGTGCCGGTCACTGTCCGTATCGATCCCAGGCATCCGCACGACTTCATCCGCGCAGCCACCGAAGCCAGACTGAAATTCCCGGTTATCGTGCGGCTGGCCGGGGATCACGGCGGCATCAGCACGGTGCGCGTGGATTCGATATCCAACTGGGAAAACATCCATACCATCGCCTGGGGAGGCAGGGCGGTTTACCTGACCGAGTTTGTGGCGTATGCCGATCCGGATGGATTGTATCGAAAGCACCGCATTGTCATGATCGACGGCGAACCGTTGCTGCGTCATGTCATCATCGGCAAGGAGTGGCTTTTGCATCGCAGCAAAAGGGTTGAAACGCCGGAAGCCGAGCGGGAGGAAACTCAGCGTTTGCAGAACTTCGGCGTGGAGGTTCTGCCGCGCATTTCTGCGACCCTGAGCGAGATATACCGCCGGGTCGGACTCAACTTTTTTGGTGTGGATTGCCATGTGGCGACTGATGGCGTAATGACCCTGTTTGAAGCCAATGCGACCATGAATATCCTGCACAACCAGCCGTCCCCAAATCGCTGGGATGAAACCTGTGCGGCGATCCGCGCAAAGCTGGAAGCCGCACTGGAAAAGCATGCCCGCAGTGTAATGGCAGCAAGCAAACGGCCATGATGGACTACTCAACGATATTCGAGCGTCGCGGCCACGAATATCATTCCGCCATGCAACTGGCGCCAGACGCGCGGCGACAGGAGTTCGAGTTGCTGTTTCAGGCACAACCGCTCAAGGCGGGTGAGGTTCTGTTCGACATTCCGTCCGGCGGCGGTTATCTCGCCGACTACCTCTCCCCGTCCGTGCAGGTAAAAGGATTTGAATTCAGCCAGGGTTTTGCCAGCGAAAATCCGGGTGTGGTGCTGCTGCAAATGGATCAGCCCTGGCTGATTGGTTTGGCAGACCGGGTTGTTAGTCTGGCGGGCTTGCATCACAACGAGGATCCTGTGGCCGTGATTGCCCGGCTCAAAACGCATGTCAAGCCGGGTGGCTGGCTGCATGTGGCGGATGTGGCGGAGGGTTCGCGCGTTGGTGCATTCCTGAATGGTTTTGTCGATTCGGCCAACCCGATGGGGCATCACGGCGTTTTCTTGCCGACACGGCGAGAACATTACCCGGAACACTGGAAAGTAAAGCGTATGCAGATATGTCCATGTCCCTGGTTGTTCCGCTCCATGCAGGAAATGACCGGGTTTTGCAAACTCATGTTCGGGCTCAGGCCGGATTGCGACGAGGCCTTGACTCGGGCATTACGGGAAACAGTCGGTGTCGAACAAGTGCAGTCCGGGTGGGCATTAAACTGGGAACTGCTTTATATGGATGTGTGCTGTGAATAATTCCGCGCTGGAAGCAAAATCAAAAGCCATGCGCCAACGCCCCGCGCCGCGTTCGATGCAACGGCCAGCGCCGCGCCTGTTGTTTCTGTGCGGCATGGCCGATAGCAGGCGCGAAACCGTAGAACTCAGGGAAGATGGTTTGCCGGTCATTGTTTTCATGGGTGGCGGTGGTTTTTTGTCCGACCTGACGCCGGGAAAATTCCAAATCAGGCAGATATGGCTGGGCGGGATACGTCCGGACAATCTCATTCCGCGCCTGCGTTCGCGCCCCCTGGTTAATTACATTGCGGATGTTGACAGCCTGAGCCATGCCTTGGCGCAGGCCGCCAGGATCGTTGAACAGGCTGGCAACCCGCCCTGCTTCAATCCACCCGGGCTGGTGGCCAGAACTCGCCGCGATCTGGTTTCAGAAAATCTGGCGGATGTGCCTGGCATCCGGGTGCCACGCACCGTCCGGCTGGAGCCCAACACGCCGGAAGATTTTGCCAGCGCAGCTCGCTCGCATCGTCTGACATTTCCGCTGATCGTGAGGCTGGCAGGCGACCATAACGGCATCAGTACAATCTTGGTAGATAAACCCGGGCAGTGGGATGCAATTCATGCACTGCCCTGGCAAGGGCGTGCGGTCTATCTCACCGAGTTTGTCGACTATCGCGATGTGGATGGTTTATACCGCAAGCATCGCATCATGATGGTGGGCGGCAAACCCTACCTTTCGCATGTTTATATCAGTGACCAGTGGATGGCGCACAGACGGACGCACCTGGCGGATAAGAACGCGGAAGAACAGCAACGGCTGGCCGTGTTCGACGAAAAAGTCCTGCCGCATGTCAAACCTGTGCTGGATGCGATCCATCGCCGCCTCGGTCTCGATTACTACGGTCTGGATCTGCATATCGGAGAGGATGGCAGCATGATTCTGTTCGAGGCTAATGCCGCCATGAACTATCTCAACACTGGCAAGAGCGCGCAGCCCTATCGTGCGCCCTATCATGCGCGGGTGCGTCAGGCGATCGAGGTGCGGCTGATGCGCTACGTTCGGCCAGCACGGAAATAAGTGCCTGTCCTGAAATAGGCTCCAAGCCCATGCGTATCTTCTACCTTAACGCCCGCTATCTGCCCGAAGGTATTGGCGGCCCGGCACACAGCACCCGTTTCCTGGCTGAGGAAGTGGTTAGGCGTGGACACCGTGCCACTGTGTTCTGCCGCTCTGCGCAGCCCGGCATCACCCGCGAACGAATGGCGGGGGTTGATGTTATCCGGGCTGGACTGGATGTGCCACTGCTGCAAACAATTGGCTTGTTCACGCAGGCGCTGGACGCAGGCAGGCCGGACGTGATTCATTCCCTGTTTCCGCGTGAATTTCCCTTGAACCTGCTGGCGCAATCTGCTGCGCGGCGCAGGATTCCCATCGTGCAAACGCTGTTGTCATTCAACCTGATGTGCCAAAATTCTTTTGTGCGGGATGGCAAAAACTGTACACGCCAGTGTGAATCCTGCTGGCGCGAGACAGAACTTGAGCGCGCCTATTGTGCTCAAGTAGCTGCCGCTGTCGGCATCAGCCGCTACATGCTGGCGTTGCATGAACAGGCGGGCTTGTTCGCAGATACGCCCATCAAGCGCGTGATTCCGCAGGCCTACGAACCGCCATTGAGCACTGTCCCCCTCCCAGCCTCCCCCACAAGTGGGGGAGGAGAAAAGGCAAGAAGCACAAGTGGGGGAGGGGCAAAAGCAGGAGCCATAAGTGGGGGAGGGGCAAAATCACAATGAACGCTCTTTTCCCGCAAGTGTAGGCAAAAAACAGTGAATGCTCCCTCCCCACTTGTGGGGAGGGTTGGGGAGGGGAGTTTTGATAGAATTCGACCTGTTATTCCCATTCAATCGGGGTTGATCCCATGTCCGGCAGTACCCTAGGCAAACTTTTCTGCGTCACGGTTTTCGGCGAGTCGCATGGCCCGGCCATTGGCTGCGTGGTGGATGGCTGCCCGCCCGGCATGGGGCTGGTGGAAGCCGACATCCAGCATGAGCTGGATCGCCGTAAACCCGGCACTTCGCGGCATGTGACCCAGCGCCAGGAATCGGATACCGCCGAAATCCTTTCCGGCGTGTTCGAAGGCAAAACCACCGGCACGCCGATTGCGCTGCTGATCCGCAACGAAGACCAGCGCAGCAAGGATTACGGCAACATCGCCGAAACCTTTCGCCCTGGCCATGCGGACTACACCTACACACAAAAATATGGCTTCCGCGACTATCGCGGCGGTGGCCGTTCGTCCGCGCGGCTGACCGCGTCCATCGTCGGTGCGGGCGCGATCGCCAAGAAATGGCTGGCTGAAAGATACGGCATTGTCATTCGCGGCTACATGAGCGCGCTGGGACCGATTGATATTCCCTTTGAGTCCTGGGACGAAATCGGTAACAACGCTTTTTTCTCTCCCAGCCCAGGCATTGTGCCGGAGCTGGAAAGTTATATGGACGCCTTGCGCAAGTCGGGTGATTCTGTTGGCGCGAGGATTACTGTCGTTGCCGAAAACGTGCCTGTTGGCCTGGGCGAACCGCTGTACGACAAACTGGATGCCGACCTTGCCCATGCCCTCATGGGACTGAACGCGGTGAAGGGTGTGGAGATTGGCGATGGCATGGAAGCCGCGCGCCAGAAAGGCACCGAGCACCGTGATGAAATCACGCCGCAAGGATTCCTCAGCAATCACGCGGGTGGCGTGCTGGGCGGTATTTCGTCGGGACAAAACGTGGTGGCGCATATTGCCATCAAACCCACGTCTTCCATGCGTCTGCCGGGGCGCTCGGTGAATTTGCGCGGCGAGCCGATTGAGGTTGTCACCCACGGGCGCCATGATCCCTGTGTTGGCATCCGCGCCACACCGATTGCCGAAGCTTTGATGGCGATTGTCATCATGGATCATGTGCTGCGCCATCGCGCGCAGTGTGGGGACGTGTTGAGCGGTACGCCGGTGATTCCCGGAAGCGCGACGTAACTTACCCTCAGCGGTTTATCCCCCTCCCAGCCTCCCCCACAAGTGGGGGAGGGGTAAGAACGGAACCGCAAGTGGGGGAGGGGTAAAAAAACAATGAATGCTCCCTCCCCACTTGTGGGGAGGGTTGGGGTGGGGATCTACTTTCGTGCGCCAGCTGTTTGCGCCCGGGCAAACTTTTCCAGCGATGCCTCCAGCCTTGCACGAATCTGCGCCTTGGGTTCGTTCCAGTGGCTGGATTCCTGACCGTAGCTGAGCACGTTCATGGCAGGATTGCACTCGAACAGCGTGATGACGTTATCTTGTCCAAGATGGCAATCCAGGCCGAAATAATCCAGACCGATGATGCGCCGGATTTCGGAAAGGGTGTGCTGGAAGCGTGGCAGATGCTCGCGCTCAAATGAGGTCAGCCAGTATCTTTCCTCGTCCGCTGTGTTTTCCGAGTTCAACCGCGAACCACGATGTACCAGCCATTCGCGGCTGATGATAACGTGGTGCAGCAGCATTTTTCCGCCTGTGAAAATAATCCGGCACTTGCGGTACAGTCCGTCGGGGTCGTGAAAGTCCGAGAACTCCGTGAGATAGACTGCTCGCCCGCCCCAGGGCAACACGAAAATTCCATCCCAGTCATTGGAAGTGTCGATACGTATGGTGCTGATTCCGCCATGGTCGCCAGCCAGCCGCACAATGATGGGGTAACTTAGTTGATGTTCGTTAACGGCCTGCGTGAAGTCTCTGGGGTGTGCCGGTTTAATGCGCACCGTGCGCGGGGTGTTGAGGCCAGGCACATTGGCCAGCCGTTCCGCAATCTGGTCGCGGCGGGTGACGATCACTTTGCGGGGATCATTGAAGCAAGCCCTTCCGGTCTGCTCGACGATGTTGATGGCCTGTTTCAGCGCGTTTTCATGGCTGTCCGGGTCGGCGATGTAATTGACCAGCGGAATGCCGGGAATCTGGAACTGCTGGAAGCGAGGATCACCCAGCCAGATTTTCCGGATATCGAATCTGCGCGGTGTTAATTGGGGCATGTAACTGCATGTGCCGCTGAGCGTAATGCTGGGCACACGGTTCTGATCAAGCTGCACCAGTTCGCGGCCGGAGTCGGACAAGCCCAGCATGAATGCCAGCGGCAATGGGGTGGGCAGGGCGGAGCGTGGAGAATTCATCAGGATAATGAACCGGTTGATTTAACGGATTTGGATTGGGCTTCCCATAGTGCGATGGCTTCCTTGAGGCTGCGCAGTTTGTTGGAAACCTCCAGCAATTCTTGTCGCGGAATGGATTCGCGAATGACGCCGACGCCGCCCTGGGTGTGCAGCATATTTTTCTTCACCAGCACGGCACGCAGGTTGAGAAAGCAGCGAGCGTCTTGCCAGCCAGGCGCAAGGCGACCAACCATGCCGCCATAGAAGCGGGTGGGTTCGGTGCCGGGGTCGGCGAGACTGATCAGTTCGTCAGGATAGGAACACAGCGGCGGGGAGCTGCCGCGCAACATGTCGAAGAAATCGGTGGGTGGCTGCAAGGCGCCGGAAATGCGTGAATGCAGGTGGCGTACATGGTGCAGGGTGCGCACATCCATGTGCTGATCCAGCGTGACGCTGGCGGGGGAACAAAGCTGCCGCATGCGCTGCTGGTAACGTTCCAGCGCCATGTTGTGCCTTGTGTTCTTTTGGATCAGTTTGCAGCTCGTTCAACCAACGTGCATCTTCGTCAGGGTCAGCTGAAATGCCGCGCGTGGCGGCAACCACATCAAAGCACAGTCTGCCATTAGCCAATTCGAAAACATTTTCTGGGCTGCATCCGATAGAGTGCGTGTTATTTCCCAGCGCGGCGTAATGGCTGGCTGCGGCTCCCGATTCAAAGGCCGCATAAATCTCGTACAGTGAAAACGGATCAATGACGGACGCACACGCCTTTTGATAGGTACGTGTCAGGATCATTTTGCCGTTTACGGATTGCAGTATCGCAACGGCACGGGTCAGGCGTTCCAGAAAATGTGCATCATCCTCACCGTGCCAGTTGCTGCTGTCTGCGTCCGCAGTGGCAGGCCGCGATGTTTCCTGTTTTGTGTGGCCGGATGCAATCGACTCAAGGCAGCGCTGTGCCAATGCAGACTGGACATCGTTTGCTGCCAGTATTTCTGGTTGTGGCGATTGTTCCTGAAATGCGATTTCCAGTTTGGGCTGGATAAAAGTCATGAGCGGCAACGAGGCATCACAAACGGGTCTGTGAATGTCCAGGCTGACCAGAAAATAGGCCGGGTAGTCCGGGTCGAGCAGATTCTGTAATCCGCGAAAAATATCCTCAGGCGCACCCAGTCGGCGCGAGTGGCCGTTCGTGATGACTTCGTAGCCATTGCGGTCATAGTTGACAATGCGCTGGGCACCAAGACCGACCCACGCTTCGCCAGTGGCGGGGATGTGCAGCAGGTAAGCCTGCCTGGACAAATCAGCCTGTGTGGCGCGAAAGTGCCTGAGACAAGCGTTTGCCCTATTCAGGCTGGTGGTCGATGTGGCGTACTTGGCATTCATGTGGGCGATTGTAAACGCTGTTTTACTTCAACGCGTCTCTAACTTGCAGCAGGTTTGAGCTATCCATGAATTGCTGTCTCCCCCACTTGGGGGAAGGAGAAAAGCAAGAGTCCCGGGTGTGGGAGGCTTCTCGGCAATTTCGGGGATAATCTGCCCATGCATGCCGTTCCTTACTGGCGCCTGTCCGGTTTCTATTTCTTTTATTTTGCTTTCGTCGGCGCCATGGCGCCGTTCTGGGGCTTGTACCTCAAGTCGCTGGCCTTCAACGCCTTCCAGATCGGCGTGCTGATGTCGCTGTTGCAGGTCATGCGCATTTTTGCGCCCAATATCTGGGGGCATCTGGCTGACCGCAGCGGCAAGAAAGTCGCCATTGTGCAGTTGGCCGCATTGGGTAGCCTGCTGTGTTATGTCGGCGTGTTTTTCGGCACCTCGTTCTGGTGGCTGTTTGCCGTCATGGCAGCGATGAGTTTCTTCTGGAGCGCCTCGTTGCCGCTGGTAGAGGCGATGACGCTGTCGCACCTGAAAGACAATACCCATCACTACGGACGTATTCGCCTGTGGGGCTCGGTCGGTTTCATCGTTGTGGTGCTGGGCTTGGGTTACTGGTTTGATTTTCGTCCGGTGGACGATCTGCTGTGGGCGGTATTTGGCTTCATGCTTGGCATCGTGCTGTTTTCGCGGCAGATACCCGAAGCGGAAATCGAGCCGCACGATACCGACCATTTGCCGGTGTGGCACATCGTCAAGCGCCCGGAAGTCTGGGCCTTGCTGGGCGCGTGTTTTCTCATGGCGGCGGCGCATGGGCCGTACTACACATTCTACTCGATTTATCTGGTGGATCACGGCTATGCCAAATCCACTGTGGGCTGGCTGTGGGCGCTGGGCGTCATTTGCGAAATCGGCGTGTTTTTGTGGATGCCGCGCATTACCCGGCATCTGAAACTGGAAACTATCCTGCTCGCCACCTTTGCCATTGCCGTGTTGCGTTTTCTGCTGATTGCCTGGACGGTGGACAGCTTGCCGCTGGTCCTGTTTGCGCAAGTGCTGCACGCCGCCACCTTTGGCGCGTACCACTCGGCGGCGGTGGCGCTGATCCACCGCCACTTCAAAGGCAAGCACCAGGCGCGCGGGCAGGGGCTCTACAACAGTATGGCGTTTGGCGCAGGCGGCACGCTGGGGGGCTTGTATGCTGGCGCGATCTGGGACAGCTGGGGGGCGCAGGCCGCCTTCAGCATTGCTGCCGCGTGTGCCGCGCTGGCATTCGGGCTGGTGGCGTGGAAAGGGCGTTCCAAGGCGGTATAATCGTCTTCTTTTCAGTTGCTTACGCAGTTCATGGCTCGCACGCTTTACGACAAACTCTGGGATGCACACGTCGTCCATACTGAGGACGACGGCACTACGCTGCTCTACATCGACCGTCATCTGGTGCACGAAGTCACCAGCCCGCAGGCTTTCGAGGGTCTGAAACTCGCGCAGCGCAAACCCTGGCGCATCAGTTCCGCCGTGGCCGTGCCCGACCACAACGTGCCGACCACCGACCGCAGCAAGGGCATTGCCGATCCGGTGTCGCGCTTGCAGGTGGAAACCCTGGATGCGAACTGCGCCGAGTTCGGTATTACCGAATTCAGGATGAACGATATCCGCCAGGGCATCGTGCATGTCATCGGCCCGGAAGAGGGGCTGACCCTGCCCGGCATGACCGTGGTATGCGGCGATTCGCATACCTCCACGCATGGCGCGTTTGGCGCGCTGGCGCATGGCATTGGCACTTCCGAGGTTGAGCATGTGCTGGCCACGCAATGTCTGGTGCAAAAAAAATCCAAAGCCATGTTGATCCGGGTGGAAGGCGATCTGGGCCGTGGCGTGACGGCCAAGGATGTGGCGCTGGCGATTATCGGAGAAATCGGTACGGCGGGCGGCACGGGTTACGCGGTGGAGTTTGCCGGTTCGGCCATACGCGGTTTGAGTATGGAAGGCCGCATGACCTTGTGCAATATGGCGATTGAAGCCGGCGCGCGCGCGGGCATGGTGGCGGTGGACGAGAAAACCGTCGAATATTTCCGTGGCCGCCCCTACGCGCCTAAAGGCGAGTTGTTCGAACAAGCCGCTGCGTACTGGAAAACCCTGGTGTCAGATCAAGGCGCGAAATTCGACGCCGAAGTGGTGCTGGACGGCGCAAGCATCAAACCGCAAGTCACCTGGGGTACCTCGCCGGAAATGGTGGTGACAGTGGACGGCAAGGTGCCGAACCCGGCCGATGCGGCCAGCGAGGTGAAAAAGCACGACTGGGAACGCGCGCTCAAGTACATGGGGCTGGAAGCGGGCACGCCGATTGAACAAATTGCCATTGATAAAGTGTTTATCGGTTCCTGCACCAACTCGCGCATAGAAGACCTGCGCGAAGCGGCCGCCGTGGTCAAGGGCAAAAAGAAGGCAGCCAACGTCAAACTGGCCATGGTGGTGCCAGGCTCCGGCCTGGTGAAACAGCAGGCCGAGCAGGAAGGCCTGGACAGGATTTTTCTCGATGCCGGATTCGAATGGCGCGAGCCGGGCTGCTCGATGTGCCTGGCCATGAATGCCGACCGGCTGGAACCGGGCGAGCGCTGCGCCTCTACGTCCAACCGCAATTTTGAAGGGCGGCAGGGCGCTGGCGGACGTACTCACCTTGTCAGTCCGGCCATGGCCGCTGCGGCGGGTGTGGCGGGGCATTTTGTGGATGTGCGCGGTTGGCAGTAAGACTGGATAGCCGCTTGAGCTGTCCGCAATGCGGCGCGGTGACTGAATGCGTGATGCCCACAGATCACTGCCAGTTTTATTGGGAATGTCCGGCATGTGGTGTATTGCTCAAGCCCAAGTCGGGCGATTGTTGTGTGTTTTGCAGTTATGGGGATGTGCCTTGCCCCCCGATTCAAGTGCAGGGAAAAAGGAGTAAATCATGCGAGTGTGGATGACAGTATTTGCCTTGTTTGGGATGGTTTCCCTCACTGCCTGCAACACCGTGAAGGGAATCGGCCAGGACATCAAAAAGGGCGGTGAGGCGATCGAAAAGGCGGGTTCGCGCTAACAATGAAAGCCTTCACGCAACACAGAGGTTTGGTCGCGCCGCTGGATCGCGCCAACGTCGATACCGATGCGATCATTCCCAAGCAGTTTCTGAAGTCGATCAAACGCAGCGGCTTCGGCCCCAACCTGTTTGACGAATGGCGCTATCAGGATGTGGGCGAGCCCGGCATGGACAACAGCAAGCGTCCGCTAAAAACAGAATTCGTGCTCAACCTGCCGCGCTATCAGGGTGCATCGGTGCTGCTGGCGCGGGAGAATTTCGGTTGCGGCTCCAGCCGCGAGCATGCGCCATGGGCGCTGGAGGATTACGGTTTCCGCGCCATCATCGCGCCAAGCTACGCCGATATTTTCTTCAACAACTGCTTCAAGAACGGCATCCTGCCCATCGTGCTGGATGGTGCTGTTGTAGACCGGCTGTTCAGGGAATGCGAAGCCAGCGAGGGCTATGCGCTGATCGTTGATCTCGATAAACAAACCGTGACTACGCCTGCGGGCGAAGTGATCGGTTTTGATGTTGATGCCGGGCGCAAATACCGTTTGCTGAACGGGCTGGATGATATTGGCTTGACCTTGTTGCAAAGCGACAAGATCAAGGCATATGAAGCGCGGCGCAAAGTCGAAGCGCCGTGGTTGTTTGTTTGATTGACTTTATTAACAAAGAGGACGCTGAGGACGCGGAGGAAGGCATAGCAAACTGAGGGATTTACTCTGTGTCCTCCGCGTCCTCTTTGTGAAAAATTTATGAAGATTGCAGTATTGCCAGGTGACGGCATCGGCTCCGAAATTGTTGCGCAGGCCGTCAAGGTCTTGAACGTGCTGAAATCCGAAGGTGCGAAAATCGAGATGGAAGAGGCGCCCATCGGTGGCGCGGGTTATGACGCCGCTGGTGATCC
Source organism: uncultured Thiobacillus sp. (assembly GCA_964442685.1). Lineage (GTDB taxonomy): Bacteria > Pseudomonadota > Gammaproteobacteria > Burkholderiales > Thiobacillaceae > UBA6918. The sequence continues at coordinate 2,259 of CAYTZP010000030.1, read as the reverse complement.
GCTGCCGGAAGCTACGCTGAAACTCGCGCGCGAAGCGGACGCGGTGCTGCTGGGTGCTGTCGGCGGCCCGCAGTACGACACGCTCGATCGCCCGCTGCGGCCGGAAAGAGGTCTATTGCGCATCCGCAAGGAACTCAATCTGTTTGCCAACCTGCGTCCGGCGCTGCTGTATCCAGAACTCGCAGGAGCTTCGTCGCTCAAGCCCGAAGTCGTTTCGGGGCTCGACATCATGATCGTGCGTGAACTGACCGGCGATGTGTATTTCGGCCAGCCGCGCGGCATCGAAATCCGCCAAGGTTCAAACGGGCAGGGTGAACGCGTCGGCTTCAACACCATGTTGTATTCCGAATCCGAAGTGCGCCGCGTGGCGCATGTGGCGTTTGGCATTGCCATGAAGCGCGGCAAGAAACTGTGCTCGGTGGAAAAGGCCAACGTGCTGGAATGCTCCGAGCTGTGGAAAGCGGTGATGATCGAGGTCTCGAAAGACTACCCCGAGGTTGAGTTGAGCCACATGTATGTGGACAACGCGGCGATGCAGATGATCAAGTGGCCGAAGCAATTCGACACCATCGTCACCGGCAATATTTTTGGCGACATTCTGTCGGATGCAGCCTCCATGCTGTCCGGCTCCATCGGCATGTTGCCGTCGGCTTCGCTGGACGAGCACAACAAGGGCATGTACGAGCCGATTCACGGTTCCGCGCCGGATATTGCGGGCAAGAACATGGCCAACCCGCTGGCGACCATTCTGTCGGTGGCGATGATGTATCGCTATACCTTTGCTGATCTGGCAACCGCAGACCGGATTGAAAACGCGGTGAAGAAGGTGATCGCGCAGGGCTTGCGCACGGCGGATATTTACACCGAAGGCACGCAGAGAGTGTCGTGCAGCGAGATGGGCGACGCGGTGGTGAAATTTTTGTGAGGAGGCAGGAGTGAGGGGTAAGTGGTTGTGGGGTGTTACGCCTCACTCCTTACCCCTTGCTCCTCACTAAATTCGGAGAATTTAAGAATGATGAAGGTAGGACTGATCGGCTGGCGCGGCATGGTGGGCTCGGTGCTCATGGGTCGCATGAAGGAAGAACGCGATTTCGACCATATCGACCCGGTGTTTTTCACTACGTCGAATGTGGGCGGCAAGGGTCCGGATATCGGCAAGGACGTGCCGCCGCTGAAAGATGCCAACAGCATCGACGAACTCAAACAATTGGATGCGATCATTTCCTGCCAGGGCGGCGATTACACCAAAGAGGTGTATCCCAAGCTGCGTGAAGCCGGCTGGAACGGCTACTGGATCGACGCCGCGTCCACCCTGCGCATGAAGGACGAGGCCATCATCATCCTCGATCCGGTCAACGGCAAGGTCATCCGTGACGGCATCGCCAGCGGCGTGAAAACCTACGTCGGCGGTAACTGCACCGTATCGCTGATGCTGATGGCGATGGGCGGGCTGTTCGAGGCCGGGCTGGTGGAGTGGGTGTCGCCCATGACCTATCAGGCGGCGTCTGGCGCGGGCGCGCGCAACATGAAGGAGCTGATTCTGCAAATGGGCGCGATCCATGGCGAAGTCGCCGACATGGTCGGCGACCCGGCTTCCGCCATTCTGGAAATCGACCGCAAGATCGCCGAATTCATCCGCTCCGACGATTATCCGCTGGATGCCTGGCCGGTGCCGCTGGCCGGCAACCTCATTCCCTGGATCGACGTGGCGCTGCAATCCGGCCAGTCCAAGGAAGAATGGAAAGCCCAGGTCGAAGCCAACAAGATCATGGGCAGGAGCGCCAGCCCGATTCCCATCGACGGCTTGTGCGTGCGCGTCGGCGCCATGCGCTGCCACTCGCAGGCGCTGACCATCAAAATGACGAAGGATGTTCCGCTGGACGACATTCACGGGCTGATCGCCGCGCACAACGACTGGGTGAAAGTGGTGCCCAACGACCGTGAAATCACCATGCGCGAGCTCACGCCGGCTGCCGTGACCGGCACGCTCACCGTGCCCATCGGGCGGATGCGCAAGCTCAACATGGGGCCGCAATACCTCACCGCATTTACGGTTGGCGACCAGTTGCTGTGGGGGGCGGCCGAGCCGCTGCGTCGCATGTTGCGGATTTTGCTGGAAAACAAAGCCTGAGTTTCCTCAGGTAAACGCCTGTTCACGCATCCTCGAACTTGCCGGAGGAACACCGATTTATTCGCTGTTCCCTTAACGGACATGGCGAATTGCCGCCCCGGATCATGAAACCCCTACGCGCCGTGTCC
>CAYTZP010000029.1:0-22897 GCA_964442685.1 uncultured Thiobacillus sp. | reverse complement strand
ATGAGCCGCATTGGCCAAACCTTTACCGCGCTGCAAGCGCAAAACAAGAAAGCCCTGATTCCTTTCATTACCGCAGGTGATCCCGGCAAGGGGCTGACCGTGCCACTGATGCACGCGCTGGTGGAAGCAGGCGCGGACATCATTGAGCTGGGTGTGCCGTTTTCCGATCCCATGGCCGACGGCCCGGTGATTCAGCGCGCCTCCGAACGCGCCCTGGCCAACAAGGTCGGGCTGCGTAACGTGCTGAGCATGGTGGTGGAATTCCGCAAGTCCAACGACACCACGCCCGTGGTGTTGATGGGTTACGCCAACCCGGTGGAGCGCATGGGTTACGAGACCTTTGCCAAGGCCGCACATGAAGCCGGGGTGGATGGTGTGCTGACAGTGGACATTCCACCTGAGGAATCACACGGCGTGGCGGATGTGTTCAAGGCCAATGGTCTTGACCCGATTTTTCTGCTGTCGCCCACCACGCCGGAAGCACGGGTGGAGCAGGTGGCAAAAGCCGCCGGAGGCTTCATCTATTATGTATCACTCAAGGGCGTGACTGGCTCGACCAATCTGGATACCGATGAAGTCGCGCGCAAGCTGGCGATGGTGCGCAGGCATTGTGCTCTGCCGGTGGGCGTGGGCTTTGGTATTCGTGATGCCGCGACGGCCGAAGCGGTGGCGAAGATTGCCGACGCAGTCGTGGTGGGTAGCCGCATTGTGAACGAGATTGAAACTGCGCCTGTGGATGATGTGGTGCAGAAAGTGAAATATCTGGTGCAGGATTTGCGTCGCGGTGTGGATGCCGCCGGAAAATAATTACAGGAGAAGACCGTGAGCTGGTTCCAGAAACTTGTGCCGCCAAAAATCAAGGCACGCCGCGAGGCAAAAAAATCGGTTCCGGAAGGATTGTGGTCCAAGTGCCCGGCGTGTAACGAGGTGCTGTACAAGGCCGATCTGCAAAACAATCTGGAAGTTTGCCCCAAGTGCGACTACCACCATCGCATTGGCGCGCGCGAGCGGCTGAATATGCTGCTGGACGCCGAAGGCCGCCGCGAGATTGGCATGGAAGTGAAACCCATCGACCCGCTGAAGTTCAAGGATCAGAAAAAATATGCTGATCGCCTGACCGATGCGCAAAAAGCCACAACTGAAACCGACGCGCTGGTAGTGATGGCGGGTGCCATCCAGACCGTGCCGGTAGTGGTGGCAGCGTTCGAATTCAAGTTCATGGGCGGGTCGATGGGCTCAGTCGTGGGCGAGCGTTTTGTGCGCGGGGTGCAGACTGCGATTGAAACAAAATCCGCATTTATCTGCTTTAGCGCCAGCGGCGGCGCAAGGATGCAGGAGGGCCTGTTCTCGCTGATGCAAATGGCCAAGACTTCCGCCGCGCTCACGCATCTGTCCGCGCATCGCCTGCCATTCATTTCGGTGCTGACTGATCCGACCATGGGCGGCGTGTCGGCCAGCTTTGCCATGCTGGGTGATCTCATCATCGCCGAACCCAATGCGCTGATCGGCTTTGCCGGGCCAAGGGTAATCGAGCAGACCGTGCGAGAAACGCTGCCGGAAGGCTTCCAGCGATCGGAATTTCTGCTGGAAAAAGGTGCGGTGGATCGCATCATTGATCGCCGCCAGATGCGCGATGAACTCGCTGCCACCATTGCCATGCTGATGAAGCGGCCTGCGCTGGTGGCCTAATCAAGTTTCACAAGGAGGACACGGAGGACGCAGAGAAAATATCACCCTCCGTGTCCTCTGTGTCCTCTTTGTAAAATGCATCTCCCCGACTCTGCGCTGCGTTACTGGCTTGCTCGTCTGGAGCAGGCCCATCCGCACACCATTGAACTCGGCCTGGAGCGTGTCGCGCGGGTGCGCGATGCCATGGGCTTGCATCCGGCCTTTCCGATCATTCTGGTGGGCGGAACCAATGGCAAGGGCTCGACTTGCGCTTACCTCGAAGCCATTCTGCGCGCGCAGGGCTACAAAACCGGCCTGTACACGTCCCCGCATTTGTTGCGCTACAACGAGCGCGTGCGCATTGACGGCGCAGACGCACAAGACGAAGCCATTGTGGCCGGCCTGCAAGCAGTGGATGTGGCGCGCGGCGATACGTCACTCAGCTATTTTGAACACGGCACCCTGGGCGCGATGTGGCAGTTTGTGCAATCGCAGGTGGAAGTGGCGATTCTGGAAGTGGGGTTGGGCGGCAGGCTGGATGCAGTGAATATTTTTGAGCCGGTGGTTTCGCTGGTGACCACAATCGACCTGGATCATCAGGACTGGCTGGGCGATACCCGGGAAAAAATCGGTTTTGAGAAGGCTGGCATTTTGCGTGCGGGCAAACCGGCCATCTGCGGCGACCTGCACCCGCCGCAAAGCCTGCTGCAACACGCCAGCAATCTTGGCGCGGATTTGCGCTGCAATGGCCGGGAGTTTGTTGCCACGGTTGGCGTGGCCGACTGGAGATTCCGCACAGATGGACTGGAGCTGGAGCAACTGCCGTTGCCAGGTCTGGCGGGCGCGCATCAGCTCCAGAATGCGGCGACAGCTCTGGCGGCTTTGGCGTCGGTTGCAGATAAATTGCCGGTTTCGTTGGCCGCGATTCATGCGGGGCTGGCTTCAGCGCGTCAGCCCGGACGTTTTCAGCGCATTGGTCGCAATCCGGAAATTGCCCTGGATGTGGCGCATAACCCCGAATCGGCGCGGGCGCTGGCGGAGAATCTGCGCGCGTACCCGGCCGCGGGCAAAAATATCGCGGTATTTGCCATGCTGGCCGACAAGGATGCCAGCAATGTGATTGCGCCATTGCGCGACTGTTTTGATCTATGGCTGGTGGCGGGGCTGACGGGCAGCCGTGGTCAGTCCGGCGAGCAGCTTGCGCGTGTGATCAAGCCGCAGGTCAGCGTTCCGGTGCAGGTGTATTCCTGTCCGTTGGAGGCGTGGCGGGCGGCGATATTGCAGGCGGGCGAAGGTGATAGAATCACGGTCTTCGGTTCGTTTCATACCGTTGCGGAAGTTCTGCCCCATGCCACCACCAGTTGCTGATGACGATCAAAAACGCCGTGCCCGCCGCCGGTTGATTGGTGCAGTTGCGCTGGCCTTGCTGGCAGTGATTCTGCTGCCGCTGGTGCTGGAAGATGAACCTCCTCCCGCCGGACCGCTGGCTGTTCACATGCCGACACCCGCGCCGCAGCCCGTGCAGGTGGCCAAGGTTCCGGATACCATCGAATATGCACCGTCCCCGGCGAATACCCGCGTGGAGCCTGTTGAGCCCGAGCAGCCTGCGCCGCCCCCTTCCAAAGCACCCGCGAGCGAAACGGCCAAAATACCAGCACCCAAGCCTGTAGCAGCTACAGAAAAACCGCAGCCCAGGCCCGATTCCAAACCCGCAGAATCCAAGCCGGTAGAGCCCAAACAGGTAGAGCCCAAGCAGACAGAATCCAAAACTGCCAAGGCCAGCAATGTTGCGGAAGCGGTTTACAGTGTGCAGGTCGGTGTGTTTTCTGATCAGGGCAACGTGGAAAAACTCAAAACCCGCATTGCGGCTTTGGGGTTCAAAGCAGTGACGGAACCCACTGGAGCCAGTACCCGGGTTCGGGTCGGCAGTTTTTCAGACCGTAGCCAGGCGGATGCCGCAGCGGCAAAACTCAAAGCGGCAGGGCTGGCGGCACAGGTGGTAGAAAAATGAGCGGGCTCGATTGGGTGGTGCTGCTGATTCTGGGAATGTCCATTCTCATCAGCCTGATGCGCGGTCTGGTGCATGAGATTTTTTCACTGCTGGCGTGGGTGATGGCCTTTCTCGCGGCCAAGTGGGGGGCGAACCTGGCGGCGCCACTGCTGCCGATCAGTGTGGAAAGCGAAAGCCTGCGTTACTTCATCGCCCTGGCCGTGGTGTTTGTGGCCATGATGTTATTGGTGCTGCTGCTCGGTCGTATCGTCAAAGGCGCACTTGGCGCGGCCGGTCTGGGTGGGGCGGACAGATTGGTTGGCGCAGTTTTCGGTTTGTTGCGCGGCGTGGTGATTTTGACCGGGCTGACCCTGGTTGCCGGATTGACGGCGTTGCCGAAAACGCAATTCTGGCAGCTGTCGGCGAGCGCAAAATATCTGGAATTTCTGGCGGGCAGTGCGGTGCCCTTGTTGCCGGAAAATTTGTCCAAACATCTTCATTACAGGTAGAACACCATGTGTGGCGTCATCGGCATTGTTGCCAATACCCCTGTCAATCAACTGCTCTATGACGGCCTGATGGTCTTGCAGCATCGCGGCCAGGATGCAGCGGGGATCGTGACTGCGGAAGGCGCGCGATTCCACATGCACAAGGGGCAGGGGCTGGCGCGTGATGTGTTCCGCACGCGCGACATGCGCAACCTGCGCGGCAATATCGGCGTGGCGCATGTGCGTTATCCCACGGCGGGCAGCGCCTCTTCCAGCGCCGAGTCGCAACCGTTTTACGTCAACTCGCCGTTTGGCATCGTGCTGGGGCACAACGGCAACCTGACCAACACCGATGCGCTGCAACGCGCGTTGTTTGCCGAAGACATGCGCCACGTCAACACCAATTCCGATTCGGAAGTGCTGTTGAACGTGCTGGCACACGAGCTACAGGCGCGCAGCCACGCCGGGCGGCTGGATCTGAACACGATTTTTACTGCCGTGACCGGCGTGCACAAACGTTGCGAAGGCGCGTATGCGGTGGTGGCGCTGATTGCGGGCTACGGCCTGCTGGCTTTCCGCGATCCGTTTGGCATTCGTCCGCTGGTGATCGGCGTGAACGAAAATGTCAGTCCGCCCGAATACATGATCGCCTCCGAGTCCGTGGCGGTCGATGCGCTGGGTTTCCGCATCCTGCGCGATGTGGAGCCAGGCGAGGCGGTGTTTATCGACGAGAACCGGCAACTGCATAGCCGTCAGTGTGCCGAGTCGCCCAAACTGAATCCGTGTATTTTTGAATACGTGTATCTGGCGCGACCGGATTCGGTGATGGACAAGGTTTCGGTGTACAAAACCCGCCTGCGCATGGGCGTGTCGCTGGCCGAAAAGATCAAGCGCGAATTCGGCCATCTGAAAATCGACGTGGTGATTCCCATCCCGGATACCAGCCGTCCGTCCGCGCTGCAACTTGCGAACCACCTTGACGTGCCGTACCGCGAAGGCTTCATCAAGAACCGCTACATCGGCCGCACGTTCATCATGCCCGGCCAGGCCTTGCGCAAAAAATCCGTGCGGCAAAAGCTCAATGCCATTGCCGAAGAATTCAAGGGCAAGAATGTGCTGCTGGTGGATGACTCCATCGTGCGCGGCACCACCAGCCGCGAGATCGTGCAGATGGCGCGCGATGCCGGCGCGGCGCAGGTTTATTTCGCGTCCGCCGCGCCGCCTGTGCGTTTTCCCAATGTGTATGGCATCGACATGCCTACCCGTAATGAGCTATTGGCGCACAACCGCAGCGATGCGGAAATCGCCCGCGAGATCGGTTGCGATGCGCTGATTTATCAGGACATCGACGCGCTGGTGGAAGACGTGAAGGCGGAAAACCCCGGCATCCGTGACTTTGATACGTCCTGTTTTGACGGGCGCTATGTTACCGGCAACATTACGCCCGCTTACCTTGATTACATCGAGGGCTTGCGTAATGGCGATGTGCAGCCGCAGTCGATCGAAACCCAGCAACTGGATCTGAATCTGGTTTCCAATGCGCGTGGCTGATGCGGATGGCTGTGTGTGCCGGGAGATCGGGAGAACAACATGAGCGACGCGGAATACGATATTGAAACGCTGGCGGTGCGTGCCGGTACGGTGCGCAGTCAGTTCAGCGAACACAGCGAGGCCATGTTCCTGACTTCCAGCTTCGTCTTTGAAAGCGCGGCGCAGGCGGCGGCACGTTTCAAGGGCGAAGAGCCGGGCATGATCTATGCCCGTTTTACCAACCCCACCGTCAACATGCTGGAAACTCGCCTCGCTGCGCTGGAAGGCGCGGAGCGTTGCGTGGCGTTTTCTTCCGGCATGGCGGCCATCTTGGCAACGGTCATGGGGCTGATGAAAGCGGGTGAGCATGTCGTGGCGTCACGCTCGATTTTTGGCTCCACCGTGCAGTTGTTTTCCAATATTCTGGGCCGGTTTGGCATCGAGACGACTTATGTGTCCCCGACTGACCCGGAAGAATGGCGCAAGGCGGCCAAACCCAATACCCGCCTGTTCTTTGTCGAGTCGCCTTCCAATCCGCTCACCGAAGTCAGCGACATCGCGGCGCTGGCAAACATCGCCAAAGAAGTTGGCGCGTGGCTGGCGGTGGACAACTGTTTCTGTTCGCCTGCGCTGCAAAAGCCCTTGGCCTTGGGTGCTGACATTGTGATTCATTCCGCCACCAAATATCTGGACGGACAGGGCAGGGTATTGGGCGGTGCGGTGCTGGGTTCCAGAGAATTGATGGAAGGGGTCTATACCTTTTTGCGCACCGCCGGGCCGACGCTGTCGGCCTTCAATGCCTGGGTCATTCTGAAAGGGCTGGAAACGCTTTCCGTGCGCATGGACGCGCATTCCAGAAATGCGCTGGAATTGGCGCAATGGCTGGAAGGCCATCCCAATGTGGAACGCGTGTGGTATCCGGGTTTGCCATCGCACCCCCAACATGCGTTGGCCATGCGCCAGCAAAGAACCGGCGGCGGCATCGTGGCATTTGAGGTAAAAGGTGGAAAAGATGCGGCCTGGCGCGTGGTGGATGGCTGCAAATTGCTGTCGATTACCGCCAACCTCGGCGATGCCAAAACCACCATTACCCATCCGGCCACCACCACGCACAGCCGCATGACACCCGAGCAGCGCGCCTTTGCAGGCATTGGCGATGGCCTCGTTCGTGTAGCAGTCGGCCTGGAGTCCGTGCGCGACATCCGCAACGATCTGGCGCGAGGACTGGAGTGTTCTGCTTGCGGATAGATTGCGCGGTGATCCCGTCCCGGCAGCAGGTTTCTGCGCCAGCCTTATAACTGTCTGGCTCGATCGAGTCCGGTTCCATCCAGTCCAAGCAGCTGATACTCCCCAGGGGTATAAAGCAGGTAACCGCCGTCGGCTTTGCCTTCCCGTTCGTACCAGTCGGGTAAAACCCAGCGTTCGCGGTCAAGCCCATCTACCACCAGATGATGATGTGCGGGACGATGTGTGTGGCCATGAATCATGCGGCTGACGCCGTGCTCGCGCAGCGCGTGAATGACGCTGTGCTGATTCACATCCATGATTTCGGCAGACTTCAGTTTCTTGGCGCGGCTGCTGCTTTTGCGCGCACGATGGGCGATGCGGTGACGCAAGCGCAGCGGGAGTTTGCGTAGCAGGGTTTGCAACCACGGTTTGCGCAACCAAAAGCGCAATTGCTGGTATCGCGTGTCATCGGTGCAGAGCGAGTCGCCGTGCAACAACAGGGTGGGGACGCCATATAAGTCAATGACCGCAGGGTCTTTGAGTAATTGCATGCCGCTACGCCTGGCGTAGTCGCGTGCCAGCAAAAAATCGCGGTTGCCGTGCATGAAATAAACCCGGGTGCCGGATTGGGCAAGGGCGTAGATACGCTGGGCGACCTGGTTCGCAATGGGCGAATGCGTGTCATCGTCACCTACCCAGTATTCGAACAAATCGCCCAGGATATAGAGCGCGTCCGCGCCCTTGGCGGTATGCTCCAGAAAATGAAAAAAGCGCCCGTTGGCTTGCGGGCGCTCGTCGCTCAGATGCAGATCGGCGATGAACAGCGATCTGCGGATGTTCCTGTCAGACAATTTCTGCCTTGGTGATGATGACATCCTCTACCGGTACATCCTGGTGCCCGGCGCGGCTACCGGTGCGGACTTTCTTGATGAGGTCAACAGCTTCCTTTCCTTCGACCACCTTGCCGAACACGGCGTAACCATAACCTTGCGGTGTCGGCGCAGTGAAATTGAGAAAGCCGTTGTTGGCGATGTTGATGAAGAATTGTGCAGTGGCCGAATTGGGGTTGGGGGTGCGCGCCATGGCGATGGTGTAAGCCTCGTTTTTCAGGCCGTTTGCAGCTTCGTTTTCGATCGGGTCGCGGGTGGTTTTTTGGGTCATGCCTGGCTCAAAACCACCGCCCTGGATCATGAAACCATCGATGACGCGGTGAAAAATCGTGCCGTCATAAAACCCGTCACGTACATACTGCAAAAAATTCTCGACGGTCTTGGGTGCCTTCTCGGCATCCAGTTCAAGTGTGATGATCCCGGCGCTAGTGTGTAGTTTGACCATGGTTTTCCTCTTATAGGATGGTTTCGTGAATGATGCGCCAGCGGCCGTTTTCCCGCTGCCAATATTGGCGCTTTCTGGATTGATTGTTGAGATTGCTGCTTTGGTAATGCTGCGTGAAAGTGATGATTGCCGTGTCTGCTGAATCCGGCTGACGGTAAATGCTCAGATCGGAGAGATTGATTTTGATCCAGGTTTTAGCCGCATTTACCCGGCGTTTTGATTGGGAAAACTCCCGATAATCCTTGCCGCCTGCCTTGAGTTTTTGCGAGTAATGCGACAACAGACGGTTGGTGTCGAGACTTTCCCAGTCGTTTTGCCAATTGGCGAGCGCGCCCATTACCTCATTCTTGAACGGGTTGGGGTCTGCTGGGTCGGACCAGGTCAGCTTTTGCGCGATGATGATTGGGGTTTGGTTGGCTTTGATAAAACGCCCCAGGGTTTTCATGTCCTGGTTGGAAAGCACCACACAGCCGTCGCTGGCTTTGGGCGGTCGCGCGTAAGTTTCGCGCGGCACCCCATGTATCCAGATACCATGGCCGTTGCGGCCATGACGGGTATCCCACTCGTTAGGGTAATTCAGTGGATAAGCGCCTACGCCATACAGTTCTTCGAGTTCGCTATCCGGCTTGAAGGGCTTGATGGTGTACAGACCTATCGGGGTGCGTTTGTCCCCTTCTTTGTTTTTGCCAATGCCCATCTTGCCGATCGTGACATAGAAATCAGCCACGCGGCGAATGCCTGTTGGACTATTCTCAAATACATACAAGCGCGAGCGCGCGGCATCGACGGCGATGGCATGGCGAATGTTGTCAGAGAGTTGCGATAACTCTTCTGGAATCAGCTCTTGCGCGACGGGGTTGCTGATGGCCTTGATGCGTACGCGTGCTTCTTCGCGCAGATCGCTTTGCTGATCGTTTGCGCCGCGTGCGTTGCCCAGCGTGACAAGTGGCTGCGCATGCGCCAATAACAAGTCGCCCTTGACCAGTTGCGCCAGTTTGAAGTTTGGATAACGCTCCAGCAAACGATTGATGGAGGTCAGCGCATTGTCCATCTGGTTTTGGCGCAGTTCCTGCAGGCTGTTGGCAAACAGCTTTTCTGCTTCGCCAGAATCAGCCGCAGCAGGCGTTGCTGTGGCGGCAAACGCGATAAGCAAGAGATTGCGGAAGAGCCGATACATTAGCGTCCGGACTCGCGCAGAATGCGCCATTTGCCATCAACCAGCTCCATGTCCAGGGTTTTTTGCGAAGTGGTTTTCAACTTGTCGGATTGGTAAGACTGTCTGAAATTCACTGTGGCGCGCTTGGCGGAAACGCGTTGAACCTGAATGTTGCTTGCAACGACGGAAATGCGGCCAGTTCCGCCAACGCGCTCACGCCGTTGCGCGGCCCAGTCGGCATAGTTCATCCCGGCAGGTGTGAAGTCTGGAGAGTAAAACCCAAGGTAGGCCTCCACATCACGGCTTGACCAGGCTTTGGCCCAGGCCTGAACCGTTTCGACAACATCCGCAAAGCCGCCAGTTGCAGTCGTGGGCGCTGGCGCGTTCCTGGCCGGTACAGCGGCTGTGGTTGTGGCTGCTGAGGCCGTGGCAGCTGTTACGGCGGGTTTTGCCGATGTCTTGCGGGGCTGACCGGACATCATTTCCTTGATCAGCGACAGCTTGGTTTGCGCCGTTTTATTCCCGCTATCAATCTGTAGTGCCTTGTCATACGCCTGAGACGCCATTTTGGCGTACAGATCGCCCAGATTTTCGTGCGCGGTGGCGTAGCTCGGGTGAGTACGGATCGCCATTTCCAGCGCATTTCTGGCCGCATCGTATTTGCCCTGAGAGGCGTAGAGGACGGCCAGATTGTTGTAGGGTTCAGGCAGTTCCGGATAATCATTCGTAATGCTGGTAAATACCTGGATTGCTTCCCCGGTGCGGTTCAAGTCCGCCAATGCCAGACCTTTGAGGAAACGAGCCTGGGCATCCTTGGGGTTCTTGGCCAGCACCTGATTGGCACGCGCCAGCGCACCATTCAGGTCGCCCTTGCGAAACATCTGGTTAATTTCCTGGATGTCGTTGGCGAAAATCTGGGTAGGTGCCATGAGGCAGGCGCTCAAGGCCAGCAGACCGAGTAGCTTCTTCAGGCCGGGCATAGTGGGTGTGGGCATGTGTTAAACTCGAAGTGTTCTGGATAACAGTGGAATTCTAACTAATTCCAGCCATTCTATGACTATTCTTGCGGCTATTCTTATATAAGCCGCAAGCAGTCTGGTCGTCTGTCTTTACATTTGTTTTTCAATGCTCAAGCTCTACAACACACTGAGTCGCCAAACTGAGGAATTTGTTCCCATTCATCCAGGCAAAGTTCGCATGTACGTGTGCGGCATGACGGTGTACGACCTGTGTCATTTGGGGCATGCCCGCGTCTTTGTAGTGTTTGACATGGTTGCCCGCTGGCTGCGGGCAAGCGGATTTGACGTGACTTACGTGCGTAACATCACGGATATTGACGACAAGATTATCAAGCGCGCCGCAGAGAACGGTGAAACCACCACGCAACTGACCAATCGCTTTATTGATGCGATGCACGAGGATGAGGCTCGACTCGGGGTCCTGCGGCCGAATCATGAGCCTAGGGCAACAGAATATGTGGCCGAAATGCTGGCGATGATCGCTGCGCTGGAAAAATCCGGCTTGGCCTATGCCGCCGAAAACGGCGATGTGTATTACAGCGTGCGTGGATTTGCCGATTACGGGCGCTTGTCGGGCAAGTCGCTGGATGATTTGCGCGCTGGCGAGCGCGTCGAGGTGGAACAGAGCAAGCGCGACCCGCTGGATTTTGTGCTGTGGAAAGCCGCCAAGCCTGGTGAGCCCGCGTGGGAGTCGCCGTGGGGTGCGGGGCGTCCGGGCTGGCATATCGAATGTTCGGCCATGAGCGACAAACTACTGGGCGCGCATTTTGACATCCACGGCGGCGGGCAGGATTTGCAGTTTCCGCACCACGAAAACGAAATCGCACAGTCCGAAGGTGCGCATGAATGCAAGTTTGTGAACTACTGGCTGCACAATGGCTTTGTGCGGGTGGACAACGAAAAAATGTCCAAAAGCCTGGGTAATTTTTTCACCATCCGCGAAGTGCTGGAGAAATTTGATCCCGAGGTGGTGCGTTTCTTTATCTTGCGTGCGCATTACCGCAGCCCGTTGAATTACTCCGATGCGCATCTTGAGGATGCCAAAGGCGCGCTGACCCGGCTTTATACCGCGTTGAAGAACCTGCCGCCGGAGGATGGGGTGACACTGGACTGGAACAGCGAGTATGCAGCCCGGTTCAAGTCCGCGATGGACGAGGACTTTGGCACGCCTGAGGCGGTGGCGGTGTTGTTTGAGCTGGTAGCTGAGGTCAATCGACTACAGGATGCAAAACTATCGGCGCAACTCAAGGCGATGGGCGGTGTGCTTGGCTTGTTGCAGACCGAGCCTGATGTTTTCCTGAAACGCCGGATTGGTCAGGAAACTGGCTTGACCGATAATGAAATCGAGAAACGGATTGCGGCTCGGGTCGAAGCAAAGAAAGCCCGCAACTTTGCCGAATCCGACCGCATCCGCGACGAACTCAAGGCGGCTGGCATTATTCTGGAAGACAGCCCGCAAGGGACGACTTGGCGGCGAGCCTGATCTGATTTGATCTAACCTGATTTGACCTGGCCTGATTTGAGGCCGGCAATAAAAAACGGGACGCTGCAGCGTCCCGTTTTTTTGTATTGCTTTTAACTAGTATTACTTGGCAGCAGGAGCGGCAACGGCCGGGAACTGGAAGAAGTTCATGGGGTTGAACGCAGCGGTCATGTCGCCGTAGGTTTTGGGTTCGGCGAAAGAACCCCAGGTGCCGTAGGTCTTGGGATCAGCAGCAACAGCAGCGTACTTGCCGTAGGTGTTCACGTCAGCCAGCTTGAAGAAGCCTTCGTAGTTTTTCATGTCCATGGAAGCGCCCATCCACTTGGTGGCGAGAGCGGGGTTCATGGCGTTGAAAGCGGGCTGGTAGCTCTTCATGTCCATGGAAGCGGTCATCCAGCGCATCATTTTGGCGGGATCAGCCATCTTCACCATGAATGCGGTGTAAAAGTTGGGATCCATGGCAGCGGCCATCCACTTGGTGGCAACGGCGGGATCGCTGTAGGACACGGCGTTGGTGAACAGGGCGGGATCGATGGAAGCGTTCGCAGCCTTGAGGTAGGTAGCGGGTTCCATGGAAGCGTTAGCGGCAGCAACATAGAAGCCGGGTTCGGTCATGGCGTTGGCCATTTCCAGAACAGCTTTGGGGTCTTTGAAAGCGGCGCTGAACGCGACAGGGTTGGTAACGGTGTTAATAGTCGCATCAGCGAAAGCAATTTGGGAGGCGGCCAGTGCGGCAACCAGAGCGATCTTCTTCATCATGGAAACTCCTGATTTGGTTTGTTTAAGGGTGTTAAGGGGGAATTCTGTATATCTGTTGTTGCGGCTTAATCATCACAACACAATGTGAATAATATAGAAAATAATAAAAATCTAATATATAAATGTTGTTTTTGGTTAACAAAAAGCCGACCAATGTCGGCTTTTTGTCTTATTAAAACAACAAAAGGGGTGCTGGCTGGATTATTTTGCTGGCGCAGCTGCTGGTTGTGCGGCGGGCGTAAACATGTTCATCCAGGCGTTGGGGTCAAAGAAATTGAAGGTATTGCTGACCGGGGCGACAGCCTGTCCGCCAGCGGGAGCAGCACTTGGTTGACCATAGGTCGGTGCCATCATACCCATCCAGCTGTTGGGGTCGAAGAAGTTAAAGCCTGCAACTGGTGCAGTCGCGCCAGCCACGGGTGCGGCGTAGGTGGCCGGATTCATCCAGGTGCCCCATGAGCCATATGTTGATGGGTTCATGGATTGTCCCATCCAGCTGGTATAGAGCGCAGGGTTCATCGGCGCCATCATGAGCTGCATGGCGCGCGGATCCATGGGCGCCATCATCCACTTCATGTACATGCCGGGATTCATGGCTTGCATCATCATGTTCCACATGTTGGGATCCATGGGCATCATCATCCAGCGCATCATCTTGCCCGGATCGCTGAATTGGGTCATCAATGCAGTGTAGAAGTTGGGATCCATGGATGCAGTCATCCATTTCATGTACATGTTGGGATCAGTAAACTGCATGTAGTTGGTCAACGAACGTGGATCCATTGCGCTGCCCATCATGCGGTACCAGTTGCCAGGATCCATCATGTTGACACCCATCTGGGTGTAGAAGCCGGGTTCGGTCATGGCGTTGGTCCATGGCACAAACACCTTGGGGTCGCGGTATGCGGAAGCATTGCGGGTAAAGTCGGTCATGCGCTCGACCCATTGCGCGGAACTTTGCGGCAATGCAGCGCCGCTGGCGGGCGCTACAGCAGGGGCTGTGCCGTTGGCAACGACGGTCTGGACTAACAATAAACTGATTGCAAACGTGATTGATTTTTTCATGACTAGCTCCTTGTGGACACAGGGGACAGGGTTAATTCATTACGCTGGTTTTGCTACGCATATTAGAAAGTATATGAATATCCTTATATACGCAAGTACTTGCCCGGGGGCGATCGGGGTTAAAACGCATAAGATTTCACGGGGTGTGGCTGTAATATCATTCTGGCTGGATGTATCAGCTTCATTAAATTCCATGCAAAACAATTAGATGCGTAATTATCTGATTTTCTCTGGTGCAAATGGGTGGGCGGATGAAGCTCTGGGTAAGGGGTTTTATCCGGAGGATTTGCCTGTTGAATGGCAGTTGCCTTTTTACAACACGCAATTTCGCTGCGTGTATTTGCCGTTTCCGGTATGGCACAATGCGCCGGACGAGTTGGTTGCTCTCTGGTTGAAAGAGTGCAGCAAGGATTTTTGCTTTGTGTTGGGCGCGCCGACAGCGGGCGAGTTACAGGAGGATGCGCGTCTGTGTCGCTTTGGCGAGCGCGCAAGGCTGGAAAGCCAAGTCGATTTGCTTTGGTTGACGCCGCAAGCCAGTAACCTGCGTGAACTTGCCTCGCGTATCATGCGGGCTGTGCAAAATCAGCAGCCGCTGTTTTTGCTTGCGCGCTGGGAAGATTTGGCACTATTGCGACAAACCAATGAATTAATGATGGTGCTGGGTGTGTGAGGCTGTGCGTGTTTGATGCATCCGGTAAAATCCTGTGCGTGCTACAAAAAAAATCAGCAAAGTAAAAAAATTAGCAAATCAGAAAAAAGGCCAGACACTTGGATAATCTGGTAGAAATTGAAGATGTCTCGTTTGGCTATGATGCCCGGTCGATTCTAAAAGGGGTCAACCTGACCGCACGTCGCGGACAGGTCATTGCCGTTATGGGTAACAGTGGCTGCGGTAAAACCACGCTGCTAAGACTAATCGGGGGACAGCTCAGGCCAAGCAGCGGCGTTGTGCGCGTAGCAGGGCAGGATGTTGCTGCGCTGGACGCAGAAGCCCTATACCAGCTGCGCCGCAAAATGGGCATGTTGTTCCAGTTTGGTGCCCTGTTTACCGACATGAGCGTGTTCGACAACATTGCCTTTCAATTGCGTGAACATACCCGCCTGCCAGAAGACGCCATCCGCGACATGGTGCTGATGAAGCTGCACGCCGTGGGTTTGCGCGGGGCGGCAGGTCTGATGCCGTCCGAGCTTTCCGGCGGGATGGCAAGACGGGTGGCGTTGGCGCGTTCCATTGCGCTGGATCCCATGCTGGTGATGTACGACGAGCCATTCGCCGGGCTGGATCCTATTTCGCTGGGGGTGACGGGCAATCTTATCCGCAGACTGACGGATACACTGGGCTTGACCTCCATTGTGGTGACCCACGATGTGCAGGAGTCGCTGAAAATCGTGGACTATGTTTATTTTATCTCGGAGGGTGTGGTGGAAGCCGAAGGCACGCCAGCAGAAATCAAGGCCTCCGGCCTGCCCTTTGTGCATCAGTTTGTGCACGGTGAACCGGACGGCCCGGTGCCGTTCCACTACCCCGCAAAGCCCTATGCACAGGATGTGGGGTTGGCGCCATGATGCGCTTGTTGCAAGCCATTGCCCGCCTGGGGCGGAGCACACTGGGTGGCGTTTCCCGCTTGGGCTACGCTGCACGCTTTTTTGTGACTATTCTGCTGCGGTCCGGCACATCTTTCAGCCGCTTCGGGCTGACGATCCGGGAGCTGTATTTTACCGGCGTGCTCTCGCTCATCATCATTCTGGTGTCAGGGTTGTTCGTGGGGATGGTGCTTGGTCTACAAGGTTATGAGACTTTGCAAACCTATGGCTCGGAAGAGGTGCTCGGTGTGCTGGTGGCCTTGTCACTGGTCAGGGAACTGGGGCCGGTGGTTGCTGCATTGTTGTTTGCCAGCCGCGCAGGTTCGGCGATTACTGCGGAAATCGGCCTGATGAAAGCGACCGAGCAACTGGCCGCCATGGAGATGATGGCGGTCGATCCGATTGCGCGTGTGGTCGCGCCGCGATTCTGGGCGGGCGTCATTTCCATGCCGCTACTGGCGGGGCTGTTTTCAGCCATGGGGATATTTGGCGGTTATCTGGTCGGCGTGGTGCTGATCGGCGTGGATGAGGGCAGTTTCTGGTCGCAAATGCAGGCCAGTGTAGACTTTGAGGAAGATGTTCTCAATGGCGTTATCAAAAGTCTGGTGTTTGGGGTTGCGGTTACTGCCATTGCGCTGTTTGAGGGTTATGACGCGCCACCAACGGCAGAAGGCGTGTCAGGAGCAACGACACGCACGGTGGTGACTTCCAGTCTGGCAATTCTGGCGCTGGATTTTGTGCTGACAGCATTCATGTTTCGGGGGGTAAGTTAATGAACAGGGCGTGGTTGGACCTGTGGGTCGGGTTGTTTGTGGTGGCCGGCATCGGCGCCCTGTTGTTTCTGGCGCTCAAGGTTGGCAGCATGAATACCGTAAGATCGGCTGACAGTTATGAAATTACTGCCAGTTTTGACAATATTGGCGGCCTCAAGGTGCGCGCGCCAGTCAAAAGTGCGGGCGTGGTGGTTGGCCGGGTTGTTGCGATTGACTTTGATGACAAGACATTCGAAGCCCGGGTTACCCTGAACCTGGACAAGCGTTACACTTTTCCCAAGGATTCTTCCGCTGCTATCCTGACTTCAGGCTTGCTGGGAGAACAATACATCGGCCTCGAAGCGGGCGCAGATGAAGTAAAATTGGCTAATGGAGATAAGGTTCAACTGACACAGTCCGCCGTTGTGCTGGAAAACCTGATCGGACAGTTTTTGTATAGCAAGGCAGAGCAGCCAACATCCGGATCAACATCCGAAGGGAATTTGAATGAACAAGCACAATAAACTTACCTTGGCCTTGCTGGCTGCTGGTTTGATTTTGTCGGGCACGGTTAGCGCGCAAACCATCAACCTACAGCAGGCTATTGACATGAGCCTGTCCGCCGACCCGCGCATCAAGGAACGCGAATATCTGGTGGATTCGGCGCGCGCCTTGCTGGCAGAGGTCAAGGGCAACCAGGGTTGGCGCATCAATGCCAATGCCTTTATCGGGCTGACCAAACAGGTCGAGGGCGGGTTTTATCAGAATGGCGCGTATACCGGTACGACTCCCCGCAGCGATGGCAACAAGTGGAACGGACTGTCCGACTGGACGCGAATAGAATTTGCCCTGACCAAGCCGCTGTATACGTTTGGCAAGATCGAGCAATACGGCAAGGCCGCGCAAGGCAATATCGATATCAAGCGTGGCGAGGTACGCCAGACCCGGGCCGAAACCGTGTTTGACACCAAGCGCGCCTATTATGGCTATCTGACCGCACGCGATATCCGCTTGTTTCTGGAAGACATGCAGGGGCGCGTAAACCAATCCATTGTCCGTGCCGAAAAATCACTCAAGGATGAAACCGGTGAAGTCACACAGTCGGATCTCTTCTCTCTGCAAACCGCCAGGGGGGTGATCGGAAAATATGTGCATCAAGCCAGGGCAATAGAAACCATCAGTCTGGACGGTTTGCGCGTGCTGACCGGCGTGGGTTTGAAAGCGCCATTGGCGGTTGCTGATGGCAGCTTGCAGGCAGTCGCTTTCCCGACTATGGAACTGGCTGACTTGCAGGCGCGTGCGCTGGCAGAACGGCCAGAAATGCAGCAACTGGAAGCTGGTCTCAAGGCGCGTCGTGCCCTGGTTGCGGCCAAAAAAGCGGATTCCATGCCGGATATTTATGTGGGCGTCGCGGGTAGTTACAGTTACGCCTCGCAGCGTGACAAACTGGATAACCCCCATGTTTATGATCCTTTCAACGGCGGCGGTTTGACTCCGGTAGTGGGTATCAAATGGGATAACGCTTTCGGTGTGGCCTCGGCCCGTGTCAGCGGCGCGCAAGCCGAACTGGAGGCACTGAACCAGAAACGACAGTTTGCCCTGTCCGGTATTCCGTTCGAAGTCAGCGAGGCCTATGCCAACGCGCGCGCCAACTTCGATGCACAAAAAGAACTGGCGGAAAGCTCCGCTGCGGCGCGCCGCTGGGTCATTGCTTCTATGGCGGATTTTTCTGCCGGCCTGGAAAAGGGCGACAAACTGGCTGAAGCCATCAAGAGCTATGTGTTGGCACAGACTGAATATCTGCGCACGGTGAACGACTACAACGTCAACGTAGCGCAGATCAGCAAGCTGACCGGGGAACAGAAATAAGGGCGGTTGGCCACGCGTGAAAGACCAAGCCAACCAAGCTAAAGGGAATACATGAGAAAACACATGTTTCGGTTGACGTTGCGCTGGACGATGGCGGTGCTGAGCCTGGTGTGGGTTGCGCCCGCTATCCAGGCTGCGGATTTGCCGCCTGACCAGCTAGCCAGAAATACCACGAATGAAGTGCTGGCTATCCTCAAGTCGGACAAGGATATTCAGTCGGGTAATCTGAAGAAGGTGCACGAGCTGGTGGAAGCAAAAGTGCTGCCGCACTTTGATTTCAACCGCATGACCCAGCTCGTGGTGGGCAGGCACTGGAATGCCGCGACACCGCAACAAAAGCAGGCATTGGTAAAAGAGTTCCGTGCCTTGCTGGTGCGCACCTATTCCACGGCATTGACCGAATTCAGTAATCAGGCCATCGAGTTCAAGCCACTGGCGCTCAAGGACGAAGACGCAGATGTGACTGTTCGCACTGAAGTCAGGCAGCCAGGCGGCAAGCCCATTCCGATTGATTACGCCATGTACAAGACTGCGTTCGGCTGGAAGGTGTACGACGTGACAATTGACGGTGTGAGCCTGGTGATCAACTATCGCAGCTCTTTTGCCAGCACGATCCGCCGATCCGGGATAGATGGGTTGATTGCCCAGCTGCAGGCCAAGTCAACCTCGCCGACTGCATCCCCACAATCGTCCAAAACCAAGCCGGGGGCAAAGCCGGCCGCAAAACCGGCAGCTAAAACATCTGGTTCGCAGCAGTCCGTCAACCAGATGCTCGCCTATCAGGCTGGCATAGTCTGATGCTTGAGCGATCCGGCAACCGCTGCCGGCTGGTGGGCAATGTGACAATCGACACCGTGCCTGAACTGCTTAAAGAAGTCCGCCCCATGATTCGTGCAGGGGTGGACGAGCTTGATTGCAGCGAAGTGCAGCATGTGGATTCTTCCGCGCTCGCATTCTTGCTGACCTGCAAGCGCGAGGCGCGCCAACACAACCATTCCCTTGCTCTTGTCAAATTGCCAGCCAGCGTCTTGAGTCTGGCATCGTTATACGGCGTTACTCACCTGCTGGCTGTATGACCCGCATTGCGGAGCGGGAACAAATGGCGCCTGCGTTACGGGTGCGTGCGCTTACCAAGCAATTTGCTGCCCACACCGCGCTGGATGGCGTGGATCTGGAAGTCGCGCAGGGTGAGTTCTTCGGTCTGCTGGGTCCCAACGGCGCAGGCAAAACCACGCTGATCAATATTCTGGGGGGATTGACTCGCGCCACACAGGGTAGCGCCGAAGTCATGGGCTTTGATGTGGTGCGTGATTATCGCCAGTCACGTCGGGCGCTAGGCATCGTACCGCAGGAGCTGGTTTACGACCCGTTTTTTACTGCCCGCGAAGTGCTGCGTCTGCAATCAGGCTACTTTGGTCTGCGCGGCAATGATGACTGGATTGAGCACATACTGCACAAGCTGGGTCTGACTGAACATGCTGACAAGAACATGCGTGCCCTGTCGGGCGGCATGAAGCGCCGGGTATTGGTGGCGCAGGCGCTGGTACACAAACCACCGGTGATCGTGCTGGACGAACCCACGGCTGGCGTGGATGTGGATTTACGCCAGACCTTATGGCTGTTCATTCAGGAGTTGAACCGCGCCGGGCATACGATCGTCCTGACCACGCACTATCTGGAAGAAGCCGAAAGCCTGTGTGAACGCATTGCCATGCTGAAACAGGGGCGGGTGGTGGCGCTGGATACCACCCGAAACCTGCTGTCGAATGTCCACGGCCAACTGGCGCGCCTGCAACTGAAAGGTCTGCCGGATGAGATCCTGCTGACAAGTTTGAACCTGAAGCAGGCAGCGGATGGTCATCTGGAATTTTGCTTTCAGCATTACGCAGAGCTGGAAAACCTGCTGACTGCATTACGTGTGGCCGGACAGGAAATCGTGGAAATGCGCCTGGTTGAGCAGGATCTTGAAAACGTGTTTACCAGAATCATCCGGGAATCCTGATCATGCCGGGAATGAGAACCAGCGGTTTTCCGACCTTGTTGTACAAGGAGCTGTTACGTTTCTGGAAAGTGGCATTTCAGACCGTGCTGGCGCCGGTGGTGACGGCGCTGTTATATCTGCTGATTTTTTCACATGTGCTGGAACAGCATGTTCAGGTGTATCCAGGGGTAAGTTACACCGCCTTTCTGGCGCCAGGTCTCATCATGATGTCGATGTTGCAGAATGCCTTTGCCAACAGCTCGTCCAGCCTGATTCAGTCCAAAATTACCGGCAACATCATATTTGTGCAGCTGACGCCCATGTCCTATGTGGAACTGTTTTCGGCCTATCTTCTGGCATCCGTGATTCGTGGTGTGGTGGTTGGGATTGGCGTCGGTCTGGCCACGCTCTGGTTTACCGATCTGCACATTCTGCATCCGCTCTGGCTGTTGCTGTTGACTGTGCTGGCAGCCGGCATTCTGGGCGCTTTGGGCATCATTGCCGGCATGTGGGCGGACAAGTTCGACCAACTGGCGGCATTCCAGAACTTCCTCATCATGCCTCTGACGTTTTTGTCTGGCGTGTTTTATTCCATTCATACCTTGCCGTCGTTCTGGCAGGAAATTTCCCACTGGAACCCGGTTTTTTACATGATTGACGGCTTCCGCTGGGGCTTCTTTGGCCTGTCCGACGTGCCGCCCATGACCAGTTTTATGGTCGTGGCGGGGTGCTTTGTGGCAATATCCGGGCTGACATTAATGCTGCTCAAGCGCGGCTATAAATTGAGACATTGAAGATACAGAACATGATGGTTAACCCCCAGGATATCGAACGCTGGATTGCAGCGGTTTTGCCTTGCGAAGTATTGCAGGTAAAAGGCGACGGCCAGCATTTTGACGCAGTGATCGTCAGTGCCGAATTTCGTGGCAAAAACATGGTGCAGCAGCATCAACTGGTTTACAAGGCGCTGGGCGAGCGCATGCGTGAGGAGATACACGCACTGTCGATGAAAACCTTTACCCCTGAAGACTGGGCTAGTCGGCAGTAATGGACAAACTACTCATCCACGGCGGCGTCGAACTTAGTGGCGAGGTGCGTATTTCGGGTGCAAAAAATGCGGCACTGCCGATTTTGACCGCAGCCCTGTTGTCCGCCGAACCCCTGCGCCTGAGCAACGTGCCGGAACTGAATGATATCGGTACGCTGCTGGCTTTGCTTGCGCATATGGGCGTGCGCATTACACGTGATCCCAATAGCGGCGTCACGCTGGATGGACAGGCGGTGAATATGCTGGAAGCGCCCTACGAAATGGTCAAGACCATGCGCGCCTCCATTCTGGTGCTGGGACCCACACTTGCGCGCTTTGGCGAGGCGAGAGTTTCCCTGCCCGGCGGCTGTGCCATTGGCTCCCGCCCGGTCGATCTGCACATCAAGGGCTTGCAGGCCATGGGTGCGGAAATTCATATCGAACATGGTTACATCCACGCCAAAGCCAGCAAACTCAAGGGCGCGCGTTTTTTGATGGATGCCGTGACCGTGACCGGTACCGAAAACCTGATGATGGCCGCCTGTCTGGCGGAAGGCACCACGGTGCTGGAAAACGCCGCACGCGAGCCCGAGGTCGTTGATCTGGCACGTTGCCTGGTGGCCATGGGCGCCAAGATTCACGGCGCGGGAACCGATGTCATTACCATTGAAGGCGTGAACGCATTGCATGGCGCCGCGCACAATGTCATGCCGGATCGCATTGAAACCGGCACATTCCTGGTGGCAGGCGCGATGGCAGGCGGCTGCATAACCGCGACCCACACCCAGCCCGATGCGCTGGACGCCGTGATTGGCAAGTTGCGCGATGCGGGCGCTGGCGTAGAGACAGGTGCTAACTGGATCAAGGTGTGTCGCCAGGGTCGCTTGAAATCGGTGGATATTCGCACCGCGCCACACCCCGCGTTTCCTACCGACATGCAGGCGCAATTCATGGCCATGAACTGCGTTGCCGATGGTGCAGCCAGCATGACCGAAACCATTTTTGAAAACCGTTTCATGCATGTGCAGGAATTGCAGCGCCTGGGTGCAAACATCGACGTGTCAGGCCACACCGCACTGGTGCGCGGCGTGCAGCGGCTGGATGGCGCCGCCGTGATGGCGACCGATCTGCGTGCATCCGCCTGCCTGGTGCTGGCTGGTTTAGTCGCGCAGGGCGAAACCACCATCGACCGCATCTACCATCTGGAT
This sequence comes from uncultured Thiobacillus sp., assembly GCA_964442685.1. Taxonomy (GTDB): domain Bacteria; phylum Pseudomonadota; class Gammaproteobacteria; order Burkholderiales; family Thiobacillaceae; genus UBA6918. Next base: position 756 of record CAYTZP010000029.1, on the reverse strand, counting down.
CGCGGTTACGAACATATTGAAAACAAACTTTCCGGACTTGGCGCACGCATTCGTCGCGTGCATTGAACATGATTACCATCGCACTATCCAAAGGCCGCATCTTCGAAGAAACCCGCCCGCTGCTCGCTGCAGCGGGAATACACCCGGCAGAAGACCCCGAAGCCTCGCGCAAACTCATCATTCCTACCAACCGCGACGACGTGCGCCTGCTCATCGTGCGCGCAACCGATGTGCCCACTTATGTGCAGCACGGCGGTGCGGACATGGGCATTGCCGGTCGTGATGTGCTGATCGAACATGGCGGCGAAGGCTTGTACCAGCCGCTGGATCTGCGCATTGCGCGATGCAACATGATGGTCGCCGTGCGCGAAGGTTTTGACTACGCAGGCCGGGTGAAAGAAGGCGCGCGCATCCGTGTGGCGACCAAATATGTGAGGACAGCACGCGAACACTTTGCTACCAAAGGTGTGCATGTTGACCTCATCAAGCTGTATGGCTCAATGGAGCTTGCGCCATTGGTCGGTCTGGCAGATGCCATTGTTGATCTTGTCTCCACCGGCGGCACGCTTAAGGCAAACGGCCTGGTCGCGGTCGAGCACATCACCGACATCAGCTCCAGACTGGTCGTGAATCAGGCTTCGCTCAAAACCAAGCGCGCGCAACTGCAACCGCTGTTTGATGCATTTACCAGCGCAATCAAGGAATAGACATGAAACTGAGGGACATTTCCCCGCACTGGTTCTGGCTGCCGTTTGG
>CAYTZP010000028.1:0-23368 GCA_964442685.1 uncultured Thiobacillus sp. | reverse complement strand
TACCCATGGGCGCCATCATGGAACCCATCATGGGGGTCATGCTGCCCATCATCGGCGTCATCATGTTGGTGTACATCATGGGATTCATCATTTGCTCCATGCCGAATTGGGCATGGCTTGCTGTGCTTGCCAGCAACGCGGCTGCAAGGGCGAGTTTACGGGTAGTCATGTTAGTTCCTCCGGGGGGGGGTGTCGTTGTTGCGACAGGTGATTGCCATCTGGCAAGAATACTCGTTGTCAGCTGCCAGTCTAGTGTGTGTCTGATGCCAAGTAAACGCCGATTTCTGTCACGCTGCGCTGGATAGTGCAGAGCGTGACAGGAGTACAAAATTACAGGTCGCCGTTGGCGCCAGCCTGCATGACGTTATCCATGCGGTCACGGATATCCTTGGCCATTTTGGCGATTTCCTTGGAAACGCCAAAAGCTTCGGTATCCAGGCTTTCCAGCCAGGCAGTATCCCAGTCCAGGGTCAGCACCCAGACGTTGCGCTTGTCATCTTCCATGACCGCGATGCGGCAGGGCAGGTAAACAATCGACTCGGGCGCGAGTTTCATGATTTCACGGCCAGCGGCAATATCGCAGAAGTGGAACACTTCCATGCGCGGGGTGGTGGTATCGCCCAGCACGGCCTGGATATCCTTGATCATGGGCGAGTGGCCGACCAACTTGAGGTTGAGCTGGTTGGCACGCAGCTTCATGGATTCAACCACGTCGTCAAATGTCACGCCGGGCTTGGCCTGATACTTGGTGGTCATGTAGTTCATGATGTCGCGGATGTTGAGGCCCATGTTCTTCAAATGCGGAATCATGGTTCTCATCAAGCGCTTCTTTTCCTTGTCGCTGGGCATTTTGGACATTTGCCAGGGCACGGCATTCTTGAGTGAGCCTGTGCCTTTGGGCATGGTCAACATCGGCTCGGGCGGCGGCACGTTTTTCAGGTAGGGGTTGGTGGTGTAGGGGTTGGCGGGCGCAGGGGTGGCTGCCTGTGCAAAGCTGGCGGCAGCAAGGGCAATAACAGCGATAAGGGTCAAGGTTCTGGACATTTGGCGGGCTCCTCGGTAAGCGGCGAATGGGGATTGGTAACCTGGCACGCAATGATAACTAATACCCCAGGCTTTACCATGGATACATGTGACTATGCGTACCAACCTGCCAGGGGTATCGGCGGCCAGTGGTTTATTCGCACTTCATGCCGAGGAGGTCTGTGGGCATCAGATGCGTATATGCCTGGGTGTATTTGTCGTTGCTGTCAACAATCGTGAAGTTCTCATCGATCAGCGCAAACGGCTCCGGGCGCATCCACCAGGGTCTGGGTGAATTTGTTTCCCGAAGACATCGCGCTTTAGCTGATTTTTACAGTTCTCCGTAAGAATGCAGGCCGGACAGGAACATGTTCACGCCAAGGAAAGCGAAGGTTGTCACCAGCAGCCCTACGATAGCCCACCAGGCCAGCACTTTGCCGCGCAAGCCCTTGACCAGACGCAGGTGCAACCAGGCGGCGTAGTTCAGCCACACGATCAGCGCCCAGGTTTCTTTCGGATCCCAGCTCCAGTAACCGCCCCAGGCTTCCGCTGCCCACATTGCGCCGAGAATGGTGGCAATGGTGAAAAAGGCAAAACCGATGGCGATGGATTTGTACATCACATCATCCAGCACCGTCAGTGCTGGAAGACGTGAGGCGAGAATGCCCTTGTCCGCCAGCAGCCAGGCCACACCCAGCATGGCGGCAATGGAAAACGCGCCATAGCCGACGAAGTTGGTCGGGACGTGAATCTTCATCCACCAGGATTGCAAGGCGGGTACCAGCGGCTGGATTTCGTGCGCCTGGCGGTCAAAGGTGTACCAGAGAATGAAACCGACGGCGGCGGCTATCACCAGCAATACGAACGCACCCATGCTGCGTTGCTGATAGCGGCTCTCGTAATACAGGTACATCAGCGCGGTAATCAGGACAAACAGTACGAACACTTCATACAGATTGGAAATGGGAATGTGCCCGACATCCGGGCCGATGAGATAGCTTTCGTACCAGCGCACCAGCAGGCCGGTCAGCGCCATGGTGGCGGCTACCCAGGTGAGCGCAGTGCCTGTTTTGGCGGCAAATTCAGATTTCGCCAGCACACCGATCCAGTAAGCCAGGGTGGCAAACAGGATGGTGGCGCTCATCCACATGATGGCGGCCTGGCTGGAGATCAGGTACTTGAGAAAGAACGCCTGCTCCATACGGGCAAGGTCGCCCTGATAGAAATAGGTCGCCAGCAGACCCAGGGCAAAAGCAATGGCCACATACAGACGGATGGGTTTCCAGAACCAGCCCAGCCAGGCCAGCGAGGGCACGGTGGCGATCAGGATGCTTTTGTCATACACGTCCATGTAAGCGCTGTAGCGCGAGAGCGCGATACCTGCGCCGATGGAGAGAGCGAGGAAAAACAGCCAGTCCCATATCGACAAGCGTTTGTAGAAAGGCTGCGGGGAGGGCGAAGTGAGTTCCATGTTCAGTCCTTTGTATTGACAGCGGCTGCGACCCGGTCGGGCGCGCCTGCCAGCGTTGTGATGTCCGCGCTATGTTTGGCGAATTCCTGCTCAAAATCAACCGTTTTTCGAGTAGTGGAATAGGCAAACACCGCAGTGCCGTTTTTGACGAGCACCCAGGCGCGGCGTTCCTTGATGTAGAACATGGCAAAAATACCCAACACCAGCAACAAGGAACCGAGGTAAACCAGATCCTGGCCGGGCGCGCGAGTCATTTGCAGGCCGGAAGCCTGCACTTGCTCAAAGGATTCCATTTGCAAATAAACCGGCGCGCCATAGAAGAACAGGTCGGAATAGGCATTCAGGCTGTCGCGGATGAAAAACCCGGTCGCGTCATCGGTGGCGGGTATGGCTCTTCCGGCTGCCGCCTCGCTTTGCTTGAGTACTTCATATACGGACAATTCCAGAATGCGCAGAAAAGTCTCGGTGGCTTTTTTACGTTCCGCCTCGGGGATGCTGGTTTCAATGTGGCTTCCCATGGCGCTGTATCCGCCCTGCGCAAACAGTCCGAGAATATTGCGTGCGCTGGCCTCGAGGCGGGCGCGAATTTCACTGCTTTGCTCGGAGGCGGGTAGCGCCCCTGCGGCAAAGCGCGCGGCGGCTACACCCAGCATATCCGGGTTTTGCAAGGCGGCACGCAAGCGCATAAAGCCTTCGATGCCTGATTCGCCGTCAGCCGGAATGCGCAAATAGCGGAATTCGTCGTTGGGGTTTTCACGTACACCAGACAAAAAGTACATGCGTCCATCCAGCATCACGGGGAGCATGTAGTTGTGGTATTCGTTGGCCTCGCCGCGCGGGTTGCGCACTTTGACCTGGTAGCTGGGGCCGACGTTTTTCAGCGATTTGTTGTCGCTTTTCACGCTCATGGCGTTTTGCGGCGGCATTTCACCGCCCAGGTTTTCAATATTGAACAAGCGGAAGTCGGTGAATTCGAGCTGGTATTCCGCCGCATTGCTGGTAAGTTTGGTGCTGCCGTGAACTTCGCCCTTGATCGAAAACGGCTCGGCAACAGATGCAAACAGATTCCAGCCGCGGATATTCAGCTTGCTGCCGCCATCACCAAAACTGGCTTGATAGATGGCCACGCCGTCGTGAATCAACGGCTTGTTGACGGCGATGGTGGCTTCACGGATTTTTTTGCCGCTGCGATCCAGCAGCACCAGGTCGCTTTCATATAATTTAGGCTCGCCGGTTGAATAATGCTCGATGCGGAAGTCCTTGAGCTGCACGGCAAACGGCAAGTCTTGCACCAGATAGCCGTTGGCGACATTCAGGAACACCACGTCCGAGGTGCTGCCTTCGGGCACTTGTACGCTGCCACGGAAAGAGAGGTTGTCCGGACTCAGCCGGCTGATGGCGGGCACCTGGCTTTGCGGGATGTCGCGAGTCTCGATCTCCTTTATGCCCAGCAATTGTTGAGCCTTGAATACCAGGTTGCCGTCGAGCAGGCCGCCGATACAAATCAACACAATCGCACCATGCGTCAGAAAGTACCCCAGGCGGCTGGCCGTGCCGCGTTTGGCCGCCACCAGCACCCCGTCTTCGCGCGGGCTGGTCTTGACCTTGAAGCCTTGTGCGATCAGATAGGCCGTGGCTTGGCTCGCCAGTGCTTGCGTGGGTTGCGCATGTTGAACGGTGTGCTGATGCGAGAACGCGGCTAACGATTGCTCGGTGACTTGCTCACGGAAACTTTTTATTTCGCGCACCATGCCAGGCGTATTGCGGTAAATGCACAGGCCGGTGGAAAGCACCAGAAAAGTCAGAATTGCTATATACCAGGCCGAGTGATAGACGTTGTACAGCCCCAGCACACGAAAAAACTCAAACCAGAACGTGCCGAACTGGATGATGTAGTTGTTATATGGTTCTGCCTGCTTGAGCACAGTACCGATAATGGAAGCGATCGACAGCAAGGTCAGCAGGGTAATAGCAAAGCGCATGGAGCTGAACAGCTCGAACACTGCCTTGCCTACGGGTTCATTTTTGCGCATACGAAAAAATATAGGGATAAAAAAGGGTGACTCACGTCACCCTCGTTCTGATGGCGAAAAACCGCATAAGTTTAACGTAGACCTTGAATATACTGCGCAACCGCTTCCATTTCCTGCGGGGTCATTTTGGCGGAGATGACACGCATCATTTTAGCCGCATCGTTGGCGCGTTCGCCGGAACGGAATTTGTTCAACTGGTCGATGGTGTAGTCTGCATGTTGGCCAGCCAGACGCGGGAACTGCACCGGAATACCCTGACCCTTGGCGCCGTGGCAAGAAGCGCAAGCGGGTACGCCAGAGCCCTGCACGCCGCCGCGATATATCTTCTGACCCAGCAGCGCCTTGTCCTTGTCTTTTGCTGTGCCTGGTTTGGCCTGTTTTTCGCTGAAGTAAGCGGCCAGATTGCGCATGTCGGCAGGCGACAGGCTGGCGACCATACCGGCCATGACGGCATTTTTACGCTTGCCGGATTTGTAGTCGAGCAGTTGCTTGTGAAGATATTCATAACCCTGACCGGCCAGGCTGGGATTGGCGCTGATAGGGCTGTTGCCATCGACACCGTGGCAAGCGATGCACACTTGGTTGACAATGGCTTCGGCGGCTTTGGGATCGCCCTTGGCAGGGGCGACGGCAAACGCCGGCATGGAGAGGGTGGCGGCGAGAATCAGGGCCAATTGGGTTTTCATCAAAAATTCCTCGGTAAGACTTGAATAATTCGGCTGGCAAAGCATTTCTGCAAAAGCCCGACTCATTCCGATTCCAACTTGAACCTGCCGTTGGAACTGTCCGGAACAAAGGAACGCTTTGCGAACGTTTTGCACAGGGGTGTGCGTAAAATAGCGAAATTTTAGCGAATTAGCATATACCTGCCAATGACCTTGTCAAATCATCCGTCTCAGACCCTGCTTCAGCGAGCGGTTTTTACCGTCTCGGCGGCAAAAATGTACCAGCTGCCGCCCAGCCGGGGTGAGGTGGCGTTTGCAGGACGCTCCAACGCTGGCAAATCCAGCGCCATCAACACGCTGGCACGGCATAACCGCCTGGCGTTTGTTTCCAAAACCCCCGGGCGCACGCAGCTGATCAATTTTTTCGACATTGGCAACGGGCAGCATATTGTCGATCTACCCGGCTATGGTTACGCCAAAGTGCCGCCAGAAGTGCGCGCCAGCTGGGAAAAAGTCCTTTCGGATTATTTGCAGTTGCGCGATACCCTGGTCGGGCTGGTGTTGATCATGGATGCCCGTCATCCGCTCACCCCGCTGGATAAACAAATGCTGGACTGGTTTTTGCCGCGCGGGCTGCCGGTGCATATTCTGCTGACCAAGGCGGACAAACTGTCGCGCGGTGCCGCCAGTAAAACCCTGGCGGAAGTGCGGTCGGCGCTAAAACTTTATCCGCAAGTCAGCGTGCAGTTGTTTTCCAGTTTGGCCAAACAAGGCATCGAGGAAGCGGAAAGCGTGATTGGCGGCTGGCTGCGGAGCGGGATGGATGCAGAGGCTGATTCAGCCGGATCATGAGTACAAAAAAAACCGGCCAAAGGGAAAGGCCGGGCACAAAGACCTTCTGGCTGAAGGTCCCCGCTCAGGGAGGAGAAGCGGGAGACAGCAACGCTATCTGCAGGCATAGAGCAGGCAGGGCGTAAAATAGTTCCACGTTTTTTTCGAATCAATTTGGAGACAACCGTGACCTTGCCCTTTGGCGCTTTCCCCGCACGCCGCATGCGCCGTATGCGCCGCGACGATTTTTCCCGCCGCTTGATGCGTGAGCACACACTTACGTCAAACGATCTGATTTATCCTGTTTTTGTGTTGGAAGGGCGTGGGCGGCGTGAGCAGGTTGCTTCCATGCCCGGCGTAGAGCGATTATCGCTGGATTTGCTGCTGCCGGTGGCGGAAGAATGCGCAAAGCTGGGCATTCCGGCGCTGGCGCTGTTTCCGGTGGTTGATGCCGCCAAAAAATCACTCGGTGCGGAAGAAGCGTACAACCCCGGCGGACTGGTTCCGGAGGTGGTCGCTGTGCTGAAACAGGCGGTGCCGGAACTGGGTATCATCACCGATGTCGCGCTCGACCCTTACACCAGCCACGGCCAGGACGGTCTCATTGACGGCAACGGCTATGTGTTGAACGACGAAACTGTGGCCGTGCTGCAAAAACAGGCGGTATGCCATGCCCAGGCGGGAGCGGACGTAGTCGCGCCCTCCGACATGATGGACGGGCGCATTGGCGCGGTGCGCGCCGCGCTGGATGCGGGCGGGCACATCCATACCCGCATTCTGGCGTATGCCGCCAAATATGCCTCCAGTTTTTACGGGCCGTTCCGCGATGCCGTGGGCTCTGCCGCCAACCTTGGCGCAGGCAACAAATACACCTATCAGATGGATCCTTCCAACTCGGATGAAGCCTTGTGGGAAGTCGGCATGGATTTGCAGGAAGGCGCGGACATGGTCATGGTCAAACCCGGAATGCCTTATCTGGACATTGTGCGGCGGGTGAAGGACGCCTACGGCGCGCCGACTTACGCCTACCAAGTCAGTGGCGAATACGCCATGCTGAAAGCCGCCGGGCAGAACGGCTGGATCAATGAAGAGGCCTGCGTGATGGAAGCCCTGCTGGGCTTCAAGCGCGCGGGCGCGGACGGCATTCTGACGTATTTCGCGCTGGACGTGGCGCGCAAGCTGGCGCAGCGTTAAGACGGCAAAAGCGCACGCACCTGCGCAATGCGCGCACGCCGCGCGCTGCCGTCAGCCAGGGTCTTTTTCATCTGGCGCAAGGCCAATGGCGGGTAAACCGTGATTTCAACTGCTGCGCGTGGATCGTCGATAGAGAAATGCGGGTAGCCCTCGCCATTGGTAACGGTTTCGCCAGATTGATAGGCGATTTTGCGGTTCAGCAGAAAAAACTCCACTTCTTTGTCGCTGTCGGTAAAGAGCTGGAGATTGATGTCGGAATGCCGCCCTGCGGTGCCGCTGAGCACCGAGCCGGTCAGATGGGGGTCAAACTGTTCCAATAGCTGCATGTATTCCAGCGCAATCTCGCGCAGCCGGTCCAGTGCATCGGTCTGTTCACCACCCTGATACAGCGCCTGATAACTGCGCAGGGCGTCCTCGATTTCGATATTGTCCGGCAGGCTGCGGCTGTCTTGCGTGCCCAGCTGACGCGCGGCTTTGCGTTTGGCGGCGCCATAGTCCAGGCTGCCGTCGGCGGCGATCATGCGCGCCGCCTGGTGGGCGATAAGGCGGCGATGGTCTTTGGTTTTCATTGCGCTGGCTCGGCGGCAGGGCTGGCGTCACCCAGGCTTTCATGCAGGAAATATTCGGTGAGACCCGTGCTGCCTTCGGGCAGAATTTGTCCGGTCGCGGGGTCGATGGTAGCTGCCACCACGCCCTCGGGGACGGCAAAGCCTTTTTGCGGCACGCCTGTCAACACGCGACCCATAAAATCCATCCAGATCGGAAGCGCGGATTGTGCTGCGGTTTCGCCCGCGCCAAGCGACTTGGGCTGGTCATAGCCAATCCAGGAAACTGCCACCAGGTTAGGATTGAAGCCGGCAAACCAGCCGTCGCGCTGGTCGTTGGTGGTGCCGGTCTTTCCTGCCAGGTCAAAACGTCCAAGCTGGCCGATCCTTGCGGCCGTGCCGCGACGGGCTACGTCCTGCATCATGCTGGTGGCGAGGAAGGCCACGCGCGGATCGAGCACGCGTACCGCGCCCGCGGCAACCGTGACGGGACGGCTTTGCATCAACACCTTGCCATCGGGAGCCACAACCCGCTCGATCAGGTAGGGCGAGATGCGGTAGCCACTGTTGGCAAATACCGCATACGCGCCAGCCATCTGGAGCGGGTTGGTCGAACCTGCGCCGAGTGCCATGGTCAGATAAGGCGGATGGCGCGAGGGGTCGAAGCCAAAGCGGCGAATGTAATCGCGTGCGTATTCCGGGCTGATGCCTTGCAGTAAACGGATGGAGACAAGGTTGAGTGATTTGGTGAGCGCCACGCGCATACGCACCGGTCCCGAATACGTGCCGTCATAGTTTTTGGGTTCCCACGGCGTGCCGCCAGCTTCGTCGGCGCTCAGGCTTATTGGCGCGTCTTCAATGATGCTGGCCGGGGTGTAGCCCTTTTCCAGAGCAGCAGCATAGATAAAGGGTTTGAAACTTGAGCCGGGCTGGCGCCAGGCTTGCGTGACATGGTTGAATTTGTTGCGGTGATAGTCAAAGCCGCCTACTAGCGAAGTGATGGCGCCAGTGTGCGGATCCACCGAGACCAGCGCCGCTTCGACTTCGGGGAGCTGGCTGATTTTCCAGTCGCCATCCTTGTTTTGCAGCACGCGGATGACCGCGCCGGGATACAGACGCTTGCCGGCAGGCGTTTTCATGCTGAGCCACTTTTCGGCCAGTTTGAGTGCAGCGCCGCCCATGTCTATTTTTTTGCCATCCGGCAATACCGCTGAAACCGCAGTTGGCTTGGCAGAAATCACCACGGCGGGGGTTACGCCGTTGACAGACTCAATGCTGCGCAGCGTGTCGTGGATGAGTTTCTCGCGTGCCTGTTGGTCAATCGGCAGACGGATGATTTTCTCCGGGCCGCGGTAGCCGTGCCGCGAATCGTAATCGAGCACACCACGCCACAGCGCGCGGTTGGCCGCTTCCTGGTGCTTGCGGAGTATGGTGGTGTAGACCTTGTAACCGCTGTTGTACAAAGCCTCCTCGCCATATTGCTTGACGAGGGTTTGACGCACCATTTCAGCGGCGTAGTCTGCGGGCACATCCACGGGGCGCTTTTCGCGCCGGATCACGAGTTTTTCCTTCAGCGCGCGCTGATAGCTTGCTTCGTCGATAAAGCCCAGCTTGCGCATACGGCCAAGTACATATTGCTGGCGCGCGGTGGCGCGTTGAGGATTAACTACCGGGTTGTAAAGCGAAGGGCCTTTTGGCAGCCCCGCCAGCATCGCCGTTTCTGCGATGCTCAAGGCTTTCAGTTTTTTGCCAAAGTAGGTGCGTGCAGCCGCTTCAAAGCCATAGGCGCGCTGGCCGAGAAAAATTTGGTTGATATACAGCTCGAGGATCTTGTCCTTGGACAGGTTGTGCTCGATTTTGATGGCAAGCAAGGCTTCGGAAAACTTGCGGGTAAAAGTACGTTCGCGCGTCAAAAAGAAATTGCGTGCCACTTGCATGGTGATTGTGCTGGCGCCCTGTGAAGTGCCGCCAGCCAATACATTGGCCGCAGCCGCGCGAAATACGCCCAGCGTGTCCACGCCGCCATGCTCGTAAAAACGTTCGTCTTCTGCTGCCAGGATGGCCTGTTTCATCTGTTCGGGCACATCCGTAATCGGCACGAAAGCGCGTCGTTCCTCGCCATATTCCGCGAGCAGTGCGCCATCGCTTGAATAGATGCGCAGCGGGATCTTGGGGCGGTAATCGGTCAGGCTTTCCAATGACGGCAGGTTGGGATAAATCAGTGCGGCCGCCAGCCCTGCAAGTGCCGCGCCAACCGTGCCGATCCCAAGTACAAAAGCCAATACATAGTGCCAACGTTGGGAAAACATGTTCAATTAACCTCTGTGTAGTGTTCTGGCGAAAGGGTTTGCAAACTGGCTGGCGTTGTTAGTGACCACGGGATGCTAGGGTTCGAAACGGTATTCCCTAAAGTTTGCGGGATTATATGCGTTAAGAGTCCACTAGCCGGGTATCGCCCTTGTTGGACATGATCGATGCGGACTTTAAATGCGTTTGCAGATACGCACGGTGAAATACAAATTTTTGTGGGTTTTTGAGCACAGATAAATGTTCGGGTTCGTGTCATTCTGAAAAAAATTGTGGTTTGGCCTCCCAAGCTGCTAGCATTTGATCTGATTGTTTAAGAAAAAAACATAACTACATTCAAAACAAAGGGAATTTCATTGAAGCTCGACTTTAGTCTGGATGTGTTTTCAGCCAAATCTCCGCCCTTGTTGGGGCTGGATATTGGTGCGACCTCAGTCAAGCTGGTCGAAATCGCCGAAGCGGGCAAGCATCAATATCGCATAGAGCGTTATGCCATTGAGTCACTACCCAAGGATGCCGTCAAGGACGGCGATATCGCGAACGTCGATCAGGTTGTGGAAGCCCTGCAAAATGCCTGGAAACAGATGGGTGGGCGTGTAAAAAACGTGGCGATGGCGCTGCCCTCTTCTGCCGTGATTGCAAAAAAGATTCTGTTGCCTGCTGACCTCAAGGGGGTTGAGCTGGAAAACCAGGTTGAGAGTGAAGCCAATCAGGTGATCCCTTTTCCGCTGGATGAGGTGAATCTCGATTTTCAGATACTGGGTGCGTCGCCGGGTAGCCCCAATGATGTTGAAGTGTTGCTGGCCGCTGCACGCAAGGAAAAAGTTGAAGATCGCGTGGCCCTGGCCGAAGCGGCGGGACTCAAGGCGCTGGTCATGGACGTGGAGTCCTATGCGACACAGGCCGCATTCGGCTTGATAGCCAACCAGTTGCCGGACGGTGGCGCTGGGCAAACCGTTGCCATTATTGATATCGGCGCTCAGAACAAGCATATCAATGTGCTGTTCGATAATGAATCGGTTTACATGCGTGAACATGGTTTTGGCGGTAATCAGCTGAATCATGAAATTTCGCGCCGCTTCGGCATGACGGCTGAAGAGGCCGAGTCGGCAAAGCGCAAGGGAACATTGCCCGAGACCTACGAAACAGAAGTCTTGCGCCCTTATAGCGAAACGCTGGCCATGGAAGTGGGGCGCGCGCTACAACTGTTTACCTCTTCGACCCAGTACCACCGCGTGGATTACATCTTGCTGGCGGGCGGGGGAGCCATGATTCCCGGTATTGATGACATCGTGGGGGCGCGAACCGGCACCCCGACCATTGTGGCCAACCCGTTTGCCAATATGTCGGTTGGCTCGAAAATTCGCGCGCAGCAGCTATCCAATGACGCGCCGTCCCTGTTTGTGGCTTGTGGGCTGGCCATGCGCAGATTTGATCCGGCGGAGGCCTGACTGACCATGATCCGCATTAACCTGCTACCCCACCGGGAGTTGAAGCGCGCGGCACGCCGCCGCCAGTTTGCCTACTTGCTGGCGCTGGTGTTGGTGCTCGGGCTGGGCATTATCATGTTGGGGCAGCTATATATATCGTCGCGCATTTCCACCCAGGAAGTGCGTAACCAGTTTCTGGAACAGGAAATCGCCAAGCTCGACGGACAAATCAGCGAAATCAAGAAAATCCGCGAGCAGACACAGGCATTGCTCGAGCGCAAACAAGTGGTTGAGACCCTGCAATCCAACCGCACTGAAACGGTGCATTTGTTTGACGAGCTGATTCGTGTTCTTCCGGAAGGCTTGTATCTCAAGGCTGTGAAACAGACTGGCAACAACTTGAATTTGGCTGGTTACACCCAGTCCAGCGCGCGTGTTTCCACTCTCATGCGCAATCTGGAAGCATCGCCGTGGTTCGAACAGCCCGCACTGGTTGAAATTAAAGTAGCTACTGTAAATAACCTGCGTGCCAACGAGTTTACCCTTACCGTCAAGCAAAGCGGGGGGCAGAAATGACGCTGGACGAACTGAACAAACTGGATCTGAAAACCGTCGGCGACTGGCCGATGAGTGCCAAAGCAGTCTTGCTGGTTCTGTTGTTGTGCGGGCTGGTGTTTGCAGGCTGGTGGTTTCTCTGGTCGCCTGCGCTGAATACGCTGGAAGCGGGGCAAACCAGGGAACAGGAACTGAAATCCAATTACACCACCAAGAAAGGGCAGGCCATCAACCTGGAAGCCTACAAAAAACAGCTGGTGGATATCGAGCAAGCCTTCGGCGCGCTGCTCAAACAACTGCCGAATCGTCAGGAAATGGACGCGTTGATTACCGATGTCAATCAGGCTGGGCTTGGTCGCGGACTACAGTTCGAGCTGTTCAGACCAGGTACGGAAACCCAGACGGAGTTTTATGCGGAATTGCCAATCAGTGTAAAAGTCACTGGCGGCTACCATGACATTGCAGCCTTTACCAGTGATATTGCAAAGTTGTCACGCATTGTTACCCTGCATGACATCAACTTGCAGCCGAACAACGCTGGGCTGGTAATGGATGCGACCGTCAAGACCTACCGTTATCTGGATGATGAAGAAATCATTGCGCGCAAGAAGCAGGAACAAGCTGCAAAGGGAGGCAAGAAGAAATGAAACGCTCCCCGCTCCTGATGAGCTTGCTGCTACCCATGTTGCTTAGCGCCTGCGGCGGTAGCGGCACCGAAGATTTGCAAGTCTTCATGGAAGAAACCACGAAAGACATGCGTGGCAGAGTAGAGCCGCTGCCGCAAGTGCAAGCCTATGCGCCGTTTGATTACGCGGCCTTTGATTTGCCTGACCCGTTCAAACCGCGAAAACTATCTCCGAGCGGCGGCGGGGGCGGTTTGCAGCCTGACATGAACCGACCCAAAGAACCGCTCGAATCCTACTCGCTTGAAACCCTGAAAATGGTCGGGGTTATCAGCAAAAAAGGACGGATGAATGCGATTGTGGCTACGCCGGAAAAAGGCGTCTACCATGTCCGCGCAGGCAATTACATGGGTCAGAACTTCGGCCTGATCACCCGAATTAGCGAGAACGAAATTACCTTGAAAGAAGTGGTGCAGGACAGCGCAGGCGACTGGGCGGAACGCACGAGCACACTGACATTGCAGGAATGAGGCCGATATGAATACCGCCAGACTTTTCTATATTTTCAAAGCGGAACGCACCATGCGCGCACTGCAATTTTTGACGGGCTTCCTTGCGATGCTGCTGCTGGCAAATATGCCAGCCCATGCGGGCAATGCGGTGACCAGCGTAGAGCCGACCAGCCTGCCGGGCGGCAAAATTGTCGTCAGGGTTGTGATGGCGGAAGGTCTGCTGAACACCCCCGCTGGTTTCACTGTGGCCAATCCGGCCAGAATCGCGCTGGACTTGCCGGATACCAGCAATGCATTGGGTCGCAATACTGTCCAGGCCAATATTGGCTCGTTGCGCTCGGTCAACGTCGTACAGGCAGGTACGCGTACCCGCCTCGTGTTCAATCTCAGCAAACCGGTTGAATATGAGACCCGGCTTGAAGGCAAAACACTCATTGTTTCATTGAATGAAACCAGTGGGTCGGCAGCCTCTGCCAGCAACGCTGCCACAAGATTTGCCGAGGCCGCAAAAGACGGCTCACGTCACAGCATCAAGGACATTGATTTCCGTCGCGGCAGCAACGGCGAGGCAAGAATCGTCACCTCGCTCTCCGATGCCAAGGCGGGTATCAATATCCGTCAGCAGGCCAAGGGGGTGGTCGTCGATTTTGTGGGTACGGCATTGCCCCGCGCCCTGCAACGCCGTCTGGATGTTGCCGATTTTGCCACCCCGGTGCAACAGGTCGAAGCCTATCCGCTGGGCGGCAATACCCGCATGTTTATCGAAGCCAAGGGTGCCTGGGAATATTCTGCCTATCAGACCGACACTCAATTCATCGTCGAAGTGCGTCCCTCGGTTGATGGCACCAAGAGAACTGCGGATGGCAAACCGGTTTATTCGGGCGAGAAGCTATCGCTTAACTTCCAGAATGTAGAAGTGCGATCAGTGTTGCAAGTTATTGCCGACTTTACCGGGCTGAACATCGTCGCCAGCGACACCGTAAGCGGCAACCTGACCCTGCGTTTGAAAGACGTGCCCTGGGATCAGGCGCTGGATCTGATTTTGACGACCAAAGGACTGGACAAACGCACCAATGGCAATGTGGTATGGATTGCTCCGAAGGACGAGCTGCTGAACAAGGAAAAGGCAGAGCTGGAAGCGAAGGCCGCAGTACGCGAGTTGGCGCCGCAGCAAACCGAGTATATTGCGCTGAACTACCTGCGTGCCGATGAAGCGCAGGCAATGCTTTATGGCACACCTGGAAAAGGCTTGGGTGGGAGTGATAAGGTAACTTGCTCGACAAGTTCCGAGGGCGTGGCTTCAATGGGGACGTCGCAGCAATCGCAAGTGGCTACCGCAAACACCGCAGCTGAGCAGAAGGTGTTGTCCAAAACCGGGCGTGCCACCTACGACCTGAAAACCAATACGCTGATCGTCACGGACAGCGCAAAGAAAATTCAGGAAGTGCGGGAGCTGCTGGCAAAAATTGACGTGCCTGCGCGGCAGATCATGATTGAAGCGCGGGTTGTGATCGCGGATGAACGCTGGTCGCGCGAGCTGGGTTCCAAGCTGCTGCTGAGCGGTGGCGCTCAGTTGGGCAAAATAGGCGGTGACAGGCATAACCTGGGGATAGGTCAAACTTACGCAGATGCGGCCAATCGTGCGGTCACTCCCGGTTCCTTGCCTGCCGGGGTCACGGCGCCCAATTTTGATTTCGGTGCTGCGCAAGGCGCCAAACTGGGGCTGGCATTGCTGAACGCAGCCACCGGTAATTTGATTAGTCTGGAATTGTCGGCGCTGGAGGCAGACAATCGAGGAAAAATCATTTCCAGCCCGAGGGTGGTAACGGGTAATCAAAAACCGGCGGTGATCTTACAGGGCCAGCAAATTCCCTACACCACCACCGAGGTTGCTGATGGGGCGCGGGTAACAACCGTGAAGTTCAAGGATGCACTGCTTTGTTTGCTGGTGGATCCGCAGATTCTCAACAATGATGCGATCATCATGAACGTTGAAGTTCAGAAAGACGCGATTGGCGAGAATGTGCTGACACCGACCGGTGCCATTCCGGCCATTGATACTCGCCGACTGAAAACTCAAGTGAGGGTGAACAACGGTGAAACTGCGGTTCTTGGCGGTATATTTGAGCAGGTCAAGCGCAATGATGTGTCCAAGATACCATTCCTGGGCGATCTGCCGTTCTTGGGCAACTTGTTCAAGAACACCAAAAAGGACGAGGCCACAGTTGAGCTCATCATTTTCCTGACGCCACGCATTCTGGACGAAAGGGTATCCTTGCGATAAACACCTGCTTCTGGCTCGGACAACGCCCCCTTGTGGGGCGTTTTCGTTTCATATCCCGGTAAAATGCCGGGATGAGCAAACAGGACAATATATTTCTGGTTGGCCTGATGGGGGCTGGCAAGACCACTGTGGGCAAGTTGCTGGCCAGGCAGCTGGGTAAAACATTCATCGACGCCGATCACGAAATCGAGGCACGCACGGGCGTGAAGATTCCGGTGATTTTTGAAATCGAAGGCGAGGCCGGGTTTCGCAAGCGCGAGGAGACGGTGATTGCCGATCTGGTTGAACAACACAATCTTGTGCTTGGAACGGGCGGCGGCGCAGTTCTTTCGCCTTCCAGCCGCTTGTTATTGGCAAAGCATGGCACGGTGGTGTATCTGCGGGCGACGCCGGAGCAGTTGTATGAACGCACGCGGCATGATCGCAATCGCCCGCTGCTGCAAACAGAAGACCCGCTGGCAAGATTGAAAGAGCTGTATCGCTTGCGCGACCCGCTTTATCGTGAAGTGGCGGATCTGGTTGTGGACACCGGGCGACAGAATATCAACAGCTTTGTGCGCCTGTTGCGAGACCGCCTGGAGCTGACCATGTTGTCGATGGGCGGCACGCATGAGTAGGGTAATTGATGTTTTCAACGGCGATGCCGATGGCATTTGTGCACTGCATCAGTTGCGCCTGGCGAAACCAGCGAACACAGAACTGGTTACAGGCCCTAAACGCGATATCAGTTTGCTCAAACGGGTGAATGCAGAACCTGGCGACCTGATTACGGTACTGGATATTGCGCTTTCCAAAAACCGTGATGCCTTGGACAGGGTTCTGGCGGCGGGCGCGCAGGTGCGTTATTTCGATCACCATCAGCCGGGCGAAATTCCTCGGCATCCGGCGTTTGAACCGCATATTGATACCAGTGCCGACACTTGCACCAGTTTGCTGGTGAATGATTATCTAAAGGGCAAGCATCTGCTATGGGCGGTCACGGCAGCCTTTGGCGATAATCTGGGGCAATCGGCGCGCAAGGCCGCGACGCCTTTGCAGTTGAAAGACAGCGAACTGGAGCAATTGCAGACGCTGGGCGAACTGCTCAATTACAACGGCTACGGCGAAACGCTGGATGACCTGCACTATGCGCCAGACCATCTGTTTCGCATCGTGCATCAGTATCCGGACCCATTCGAACTGATTGCTTCCGAGCCTGCATTTGCCGTTCTGCAAAACGGTTTTAGGCAAGATATGGACAAGGCATTTGGAATTGAAGCGGCGGATAATCATGCTGCTGCCAGCGTGTATGTATTGCCGGCCGAAAAGTGGGCGCGCCGGATTGCCGGCGTGTTGGGAAACCGCCTGGCGGAAGCCTCGCCAACCCACGCACATGCAGTGTTGACGCACAAGCCGGAAGGCGGGTTTGTGGTCAGTGTACGTGCGCCCATGATGAATAAATCCGGCGCAGATGAAGTGTGCAGCCAGTTTGAAACCGGCGGCGGGCGCAAGGCGGCGGCAGGCATCAATCATTTGCCGGATGCGGATTACGCGCGATTTGTGCGCACCTTCCTGGCAAGATATTCAACAACATGAGTACGCAGAATACCTACGGTAACGAACCAATCTGTTTGCTGGCAACTCCGCAACGGGTTGAAGAGCTCAAAATCGAGGCGCTGGGATTGACCTCGGTCGATCTCGGCTGGGAACAGGTCGGAGAGTTGGAAATGCTGATGGGCGGTGGCTATGCCCCGCTGTCGGCCTACATGACGCGCACCGAGTACGAAAGTGTGCTGAGCGCCTGTCGCCTGCCCTCTGGCGAAAGCTGGCCGTTGCCGTTGACGCTTGGCTTGCGCGCCAAACTTGCAAGTCAGATAGAAGCCGGCAGCCGCATCGCCCTGCGGGATGGCGAGGGTTTCCTGCTTGCAATCATGACTGTGCGCGACAAATGGCTGGCGGATCCACAACGTGATCGGCAGCTATTATCAGCGTCGTCATTAGCGGCAGGGATTGAGTTGGAAGAAGGCGTGTGGCATCTGGGAGGGGAACTGGAAGGCGTGTCGATGCCGATGCATCACGACTTCCAGGCGATGCGCATGAGCGCCGTCGAATTGCGGCAACAGCTCGCACAATGCGGTTGGCAGCGGGTTCTGGCCTGGCTTGGCAGTCAGCCCATGCACCGCGCGCAACATGCCCTGTGCGAGAAAATCTGCCGTGACGAGAATGCGAATCTTCTGTTGCTGCCGTTTGGCGGTGGGGATTTGACTGCTTGCGCAGAGTATTACGCCTTGATCAGAACCTACCAGAAAGTCCTGCCGAGATTCTCGGCGCAGCAGACGCGTTTGGCCATGTTGCCCATCGTCCCCGCCTGCCCGGGGCTGCGCGGTGTATGGCTACGCGTGATTCTGGCGCGCAACTATGGCTGTACCCATGTGGTGATTGGCGAAGAGTCGGTGGCGGCTGATGCGCGTGAGCAAAATAGCGGTGGCAGGGATGATTTTGATTTGAGTGGTTTTGATTTGAATGCCGAGGCGGCAAAACTGGGGATGACCGTGATCCCGTATCCGCATATGCAGTATGTGCCGTCGCGTGGCGAGTTTTTGCCGCAGGCCGAAATCCCTGCGCAAACGCCAGTGGAAACCTTGCCGCAAGCAGCGTTTTTACAACGTATGCAACACGGCCTGGCGATACCGGAGTGGTACGCTTTTCCTGAAGTGCTTGCCGAGATGCATCGCGCCCAGCCGCCGCGAGAAAGGCTGGGCTTTTGCGTGTTCTTTACCGGTTTGTCCGGCGCCGGAAAATCCACCCTGGCGCGTGCGCTCGCCAGCCGTTTGATGGAGCTGGGCGGGCGTCCAGTCAGTCTGCTCGATGGCGATATCGTGCGGCGGCATTTGTCTTCCGAGTTGGGTTTTTCGCGCGAACACCGCGACATTAATGTGCGCCGCATTGGTTATGTGGCGAGTGAAATCACCAAGAACCGTGGCGTTGCAATCTGCGCGCCGATTGCGCCATACAGGCAGACCCGTCGTGATGTGCGCGCCATGATTGAAGCGGTCGGCGGGTTCATCGAGGTGCATGTATCCACGCCGCTGGAAACCTGTGAATCGCGCGATCGCAAAGGCCTGTACGCCAAAGCGCGCGCAGGTCTGATCGCGGAATTTACTGGAGTATCGGATCCCTATGAGGCGCCGCAACATGCCGAAGTGGTGATAGACACCACGGCTTTAAGCGTGGATGAGGCGCTTGGCAAAATACTCGGCTATTTGCAGCAATCGGCTTACGTCAAGCTGGTCTGAGTCCGCTGCATCAGGCTGCCTGCAACCATGCCCACTGCACTGGCGATGAAGCCTGCAAATTGCGGCGGCAGTGCTGCTTCAGGGGCGATGAATTCCATGGCAATCCACACCGTCAAACCGAACCCAATCGACAGCCCTGCGCCGAGATTGGTGGCGCGTTTCCAGAACAATCCCGCCACCAGCGGCACAAAGGCGCAGGCCAGCGTAATCTTGTAGGCGTTTTCCACCATCTGGTGGATGCTGGTTTCGGCTTCCAGCGCCCACAGCGAGTAGGCAACGACCAGCAAACTGAATACCACCACCACGCTACGTGTCACCCACAGCAAGTTTTTCTGGCTCATGCGATGGCGCGGCAGCAGTTCCTTGATGATGTTTTCGGAAATGGTGACGGACGGCGCCAGCAGCGTGCCGGAGGCGGTGGACATGATGACCGACAGCAGCGCGCCGTAAAAAATGATTTGCGCATACAGTGGCATATGCGCCTTGATAAACGCGGGCAGGACTTGCTGGGCATCCGATTCCAGCAGCGGTGCAGTCAATGCCGGATCAACCAGGGTGGCGGAGTAGGTCAGATAAATCGGCACGGCGGCAAACATGAAATACAGCGCTCCGCCTGCCACCGTGCCCCATACGGCGACGGTCTCATTTTTTGATGTGTTGGCGCGCTGGAACACGTCCTGCTGCGGAATGGAGCCCAGACCCATGGTCAGCAAACCGGCGATAAAGGTGATGATGGCGGCCCATTCCAGCGGTGGCCAGAACTGGAACTTGCCTGCCGCCTCGGCATGGGCGATGACCGGGGCAACGCCGTTTACTTGCGGCATATCACTGACCAGATAACCGATCCACAACAGACCGATGACGATGACAGTCATTTGCACAAACGTGGTTAGCGCCACCGACCACATGCCGCCAAACAAGGTATACAGCACTACCACGGCTGCGCCGATCATAATGCCTTCGGACTGGCTGATGGCGCCGTCCGAAAGCACATTGAATACCAGTCCCAGCGCCATCACTTGAGCCGACACCCAGCCCAGGTAAGACAGCGCGATAGCGAGCGAAATCACCATTTCCACCGGGCGGTTAAAACGCTTGCGGAAGAAGTCGCCCAGTGTCAGCAGTTTCATGCGATACAAGGGGCGCGCAAAAAACAGGCCGAACAGGATCAGCGCCAATGAAGCGCCAAACGGGTCGGAAATGGTGCCGCCGAGATTCTCGTCGAGGAAGGTAGCGGGAATGCCAAGCACGGTTTCTGCGCCGAACCAGGTGGCAAACACCATGGCGATGACCATGAACATGGGCAGCGAACGTCCGGCTGCTACATAGTCTTCGGTGTTCTTGACCTTGGTGGCGGCGTACATGCCGATGCCGATGGAAATGACCAGATACAGAATGACAAAACCTAGCAGGGTGTGATTCATTTCAGTTCCCGAAAATGTGAGCGGTGTGCGTGTATTTTATCAAGACAGTGACCAGGCCATGCGGATCGCCAGCGCAAACAAAAGCAGGGCAAAAAACCGTTTGAGCTTGCTGACTGGTAGCGCATGAGCAAGGCGTGCGCCGAGCGGAGCCGTGAACACGCTGCCAGCGGCAATGGCCGCAAGTGCGTGCAGCGAGATGAATCCGAGACTGTCTTGCGGCAAACCAGGAACGTTCCAGCCGCCCGCCAGGTAGCCGAGCGCGCCAGATACGGCAATCGGAAAACCAATGGCGGCGGAGGTGCCGACCGCGCGATGGAAGGGTACATTGCACCATACCTGAAACGGTACCGACAGCGTGCCGCCGCCGATGCCGACCCAGCTCGATACCGCACCAATGATACTGCCTGCGCCGAACATGCCGGTCGCGCCGGGCAATTCGCGATACGGCCTGGGCTTGATATTCAGCATCATTTGCAGTGCCGCATAAAACAGAAACGCGACAAAGAAAATCTTCATTGGCCGAGCCGGAATGAAAGCCGCCAGCCAGGCGCCCACCAGCGTGCCCGCGACGATGCCCGGCGCGATGCGTTTGACCAGAAGCCAGTCCACCGCGCCATGACTGTGGTGCGCGCGCAGGCTGGAGATGGAGGTAAACAGAATACTTGCCAGAGAAGTCCCCAGCGCGAGGTGCATGGCGTGCTGGGTGATGCCTTGCGCTTCAAAGAGCCAGACGAGGATGGGCACGATGATGAGGCCGCCGCCCACGCCCAGGAGGCCCGCAACGAAACCGGCAAATAAGCCCAGCAGCACATAGGCAAATAAAAAATCAATCATGCAATGAAAATGCCTGACGCAGAGACGCAAAGACGCAGAGAAAACCAAGAGAAAATTGTGTCTTGTGGCTTATCGCGGCGAAGCAGGCTAGCTTGTTCAAGTCCAAAAACCACGACCCAAACTGCGTATTGTCTTTCTCTGCGTCTTTGCGCCTCTGCGGGCAAAGAGTGTTACAGCAAACCCACAATAAATTCGTATTCCTTCGGATCAAGCGGTGTGATGGAAAGCCGGTTGCCTTTTTGCAGGATGCGCAGGTTTTCCAGTTGCGGGTGTTCGCGCAGTTCCTTGATCGAGAGCAGCCGGGTTTTTTTCACGAATTTCACATCGACATTCATCCAGCGTGGATTTTCACGCGTGGCCTTGGCGTCGAAGTATTTGTTCTTGGGGTCAAACTGGGTTTCGTCGGGGTAGGCTTTCTTGCTGACCACGGCCAGCCCCGCCACGCCGGGTTCTTCGCACGACGAATGGTAGAACAGCACCTTGTCGCCGACTTCCATCTGATCGCGCATGAAGTTGCGTGCCTGGTAATTGCGGATGCCATACCAGGCCACGGTCTGGTTCGGGAAGCCCGCCAGATCGTCGATGGAGACGTCGGATGGTTCGGATTTCATCAGCCAGTAGCGCATGGGGACGTGAGGGGTCAGGAGTGAGGGGTAAGGGGCACTTTGGTTAGGCTCTTTTAATCAGCGTGCCCACGCCTTCCGGCGTCAGCACTTCCAGCAGCAGGGCGTGTTCCACGCGGCCATCGATGATGTGCGCGGTTTTCACGCCGCTATTGACGGCATCCACCGCATAGCCCACCTTGGGAATCATCCCGCCGGAGATGGTGCCATCAGCGGTGAGTTCATCCACTTCGCGCGGGGTGAGGCCGGTCAGCAGTTGCATTTGCTTGTCCAGCACGCCGGGGGTGTTGGTCATGAAAATGACTTTTTCGGCCTGCAACACACCGGCAATTTTTCCGGCGGCTACATCGGCGTTGATGTTGTAGGCATTGCCTTCCGCGTCCGTGCCCAGCGGGGCGATGACCGGGATGAAATCGCGCGCGTCCAGGTGCTGGATGATTTCCGGGTCGATGCTGGTGATTTCGCCCACCTGGCCAATGTCCAGCATTTTCTGCGCTTCTTCCTTGCTGGCGACCAACATTTTCTTGGCATGGATAAAGTTGCCGTCCTTGCCCGTCAGCCCCACGGCTTTGCCGCCGTGCTTGTTGATGAGCGTGACGATGTCCTGGTTGACCAGACCGCCCAGCACCATTTCCACCACATCCAGCGTTTCCTCGTCAGTCACGCGCATACCCTGGATGAATTCGCTCTGCTTGCCGATGCGTTTGAGCAGGTCGGCAATCTGCGGGCCGCCGCCATGCACCACCACCGGATTCATGCCCACCAGTTTCAGCAGCACGACATCTTTTGCAAAGGCTTCCATCAAATGGCGCTCGGTCATGGCGTTGCCGCCGTATTTGATGACGATGGTTTTGTCGTAAAAACGCTGGATATAGGGCAGCGCCTCGGAAAGAATATGAGCCTTGTCAGCGGCGGCAAATTGAGTCATTCGTTGCATCCTTGATGTTTTTTGGCATTTTACGGCGTGACCGGGCAATAAAAAAGCGGCCACGCGGGCCGCTTGCGGGTCAAGGCAGGCTTATTGCACGGCCAGACGTTTGCTGGCCGAGGCTGTTTTTTTCGGCAGCACCAGTTCCAGCACGCCGTCGTTGTATTTGGCGCTGGCGGTTGCTTCGTCCACGTCGCTGGCCAGCGAAAAACTGCGCATGACCTTGCCGTAGGCGCGTTCGCGCTTGAGGACTTTTTCGCCTTCTTTCTGTTCGCTTTCAGAACGGGTCTCGGCGGACACCGTCACGGTGTTGCCGTCGATGGTGATGTGAATGTCTTCCTTCTTCACGCCGGGCAGATCGGCGTGCACGGTGTAGGATTTTTCGTCCTCCTTCACGTCCATCTTGAACTGGGGCAATTCGCGATCCAAGCGAACAGGGCGGAAAAACCCCCGGAATAAATCATCAAATGGCTCAATCGACGTCTGGAACGGATCGTAATTTGTAAGGTTGGGCATGGCTCACTCCTTCAATGAAATCGGCGGTTGCCGGGTTACTTTCAAAGTAGGGTCGCTTAGTGGGGAATTCAAGAGATTTGTTTATCTTGTTTAATGCAAGTGATTGTTGCTTTCAATTTCGCTGGGCAGGTCTAAAATTCTGGCGATGAGAGAGCCTCTGACTGAATCCCATGACTGATCCCGAACGCTGGTTGAATGACGATGGGGATTATCTTTTCCGCTTTGCGCGGCGCAGGCTGTTTTCCGACGAACTGGCAGAAGACGCGGTGCAGGACACCCTGCTGGCAGCCTTGCG
>CAYTZP010000027.1:1810-23662 GCA_964442685.1 uncultured Thiobacillus sp. | reverse complement strand
GCCCGGCCTTGTTGCCGGGCTTTTCGTTTATCAAACATCGTTTATCAAACACCTTCCCGGAAAAGCGCACAGCGATACAATCTCCGCATGTTTTTCGCACTCTCCAAAATCTTCTCCGTCATCACTCAGCCGCTGTTCTGGCTGGGTTTGTGGTGGCTTGCCGCGCTGTTGTTGCTGCGTCGCAAACAGAAAATCGCTCTTGGCATGTTGTGGGGCGGCTTGATCATGCTGGTATTGCTGGGCTTTCAGGCTGTGCCCGATATGTTGTTACGCTCGCTTGAGCAACGCCATGTGACTCCCTCTCGGGATGACATTCCCCAACATGCCGGCATCATCGTGCTAGGTGGCGCAACCGGGTTTGCGCAGATTTATCACGACCGCGGCCAGGTACCGCTGGGCGAAGCCGCCGAGCGGCTGACGCTGCCGGTCGGCCTCATGCGCCAAAATCCGGATTTCATGCTGGTGTTTTCCGGCGGCGAGGGTCGTCTGTTACCCACCGGCACAAAAGAGGCCGAACTGGTAAAAACCCTTTACATCGAAATGGGTGTGGACATGCGTCGGGTAAAACTGGAGTCCGGTTCACGCAACACCCGCGAAAATGCACAAAAGGTCGCTGCATTGTTGGGGGTAGCGTGCCGCAAGCCCTGGCTGCTGGTGACTTCGGCTTCTCACATGCCGCGCGCCATGGCAGAGTTTGCGGCCACCGGCTGCCAGGTCACGCCCTACCCGGTGGATTACAGGACCAGTAAAACCACCCCGTGGACGGAGTATTCTTTGACCGGCAGTCTGGCGCGCTGGCAAACCGCCTTGCACGAATGGGTTGGGCTTGCGGTTTATGCCGTCACACGTCAGGATTGACGCAACATGAACAGCATCGAACACTGGGAACTGGCCAGCTACATCGTCACCGTGATCGGCCTGCCTCTGGCGATCGCGGTTTTTCTGTTTGAGCAGCGCAAGGAACGCGAGAACGAGGACGAAGAAGCCTATCAACTGCTGTCCGACGCCTATACCGATTTTCTCAAACTGGTGCTGGCGCATCCCGACTTACGCCTGCGCACACAGCACAGCACAACCACGCTGACAGACGAGCAGCGCGAACGCATGATGATTATTTTCGACATGCTGATTGCGTTGTTTGAGCGTGCTTACCTGCTGGCGTATGAGCCCGGCATGAATGACCGCAAGCGTCGCCGCTGGCATTCGTGGGAAGACTACATGCGCGAATGGTGTCGGCGCGAGGACTTTCGCACCGCCTTGCCAGAGCTGTTGCAGGGCGAAGATGGCGATTTCGCGCATTACATACAAACCCTGGCGCAAGAGGAAAACACATGAACGACAACACCCAATTCGACCCCTCGCTGAATGTGCTGGGCGAAGCCTTGCAGCTGTGCAGCCGCCAGCCGATGACCGGATTTTATCGTGATGGCCATTGCAATACCGGCCCGCAGGATGTGGGACTGCATGGCGTGTGCGTGGTGGCGGACGAGGCTTTTCTGGCGTTTTCTGCCTATACCGGCAATGACCTGACTACCCCGATGCCGGAATACGGCTTCCCCGGCATCAAGCCCGGCGACCGCTGGTGCCTGTGCGCCAGCCGCTGGCAACAAGTGCTGGACGCGGGCTATGCGCCCAAGGTGGTACTAGGCGCCACGCACCAGACCTCGCTCAAGGTTGTTGCACTGGACGACCTGAAATCACATGCGGTGGATTTGAACTGACATTCACACTGATATTTGCGCAGCCCTGTTGGACTCTGTCTTGTCGTCACTCTGGCATGGCATTGCGCTCAATTTCCAGCCAGCGTTGATACACCTCGTCTGACCACAGCGACTTGACGTAAACAATCACGTCGTTGATTTGCGCATCGCTGAGTTTGCCTTTCCATGCGGGCATATCGCCCATGTCGGGCGGGCTGCCAGCTTCGATGGCCTGCTTCAGCACAGCCGTTGGATGGTGCCATGCATGTGCAGTGTCATCCAGCGGCGGCGGCGGATACAGACCGTTGGGCTTGCGTAGCCGCCAATCCCCCGGCTGACCCTTGCCCGCCACACCATGACAAGCCAGACAGTGCTTTTCATACACTGCGCGGCCATGCTCAATCTGCGCCAGGTTGAGTCCGCGCGCATTAGTCGGCGCGCTAGCCGGATTTTCTATCTTGCTGTTGTCCTAGCCACAGCCGGACAACACGCCCGCCAATAACACCACACCCAGACCAAGACGCGCGCCCATTTTTTACTCCACGCCGATAAACGCGGTCAGCACATGCTTGCCGCCTGCGGCCACGGTAATGTCACCGGAACCCGCATTGACGGTTTCCACGCAGACCATGTCGGCATATTCGCCTGCTGCCATGTCGGCAAAGCCTTTTTCCTTTTCCGTCCACGGGTTCCACACCACGGTCGCCATGCTGCCCGCCTTGGCCACGCGAATGGTGCGCCCCAATACCGGGTCTTCGATGAGACTGTCGGCAGCGGTGTTGAGATACACGCGATCGGTTTCACCTGCAAAGGTTACGGCGCCGGTCTGGGTGAACTGTTCCATATTGCGCACCTTGTCCAGATAGGCTGTGTCCTCCAGCCCGGTAACCCTGGTTTGATGAATGTCGCCCACACGGAAATAGGTGTGCAGGCCATCGGTGATGGCAAACGGCGCATCGCCGGTGTTGCGGGTGATGAGTTCAATTTTGAGCGCCGCGCCCACGCTTACGACCAACTCCAGGTCAAATGCATGGTTCCACAGCGCGCGGGTGGATTCGTCGTCCTTGATGCCCAGCCGCAGTTCCACCGTATCGGCCAGGCCGGTTTTGGCCTCGCGCACTTCCCACATGCGGGTGCGCACAAAGCCGTGCGCGCCACGGCCTTCGATCACGCCAAACCACGGCCAGCACACTGGCACGCCACCACGCACACCTTTGCCGGTTTGGTACACCGCCGCTTTGGAAACCCAGATTACCGGCTTGTGCCCGTTGGGCTGCCACTCCAGCACCTGGCCACCCTGCACCGCCACCCGCGCCATGGCGTCGGGCGTGGTGATTTCGGCCACGGGCAGGCCGGAACCGCTGTCCTGGCTGCCACAATTCTGGAATCGCAAACGGCCGGGAATGCCAAAACGGGCGTTGAGGGTTTCGCTGTAATTGTTCAAAGTCTTCTCCATACGAAGGTGAGGAATATTGGCGTCGGGGAATTCCCCGCCCACCGGATTGAAACCGTATTTTTCGTAAAAACCGGCGGCCTGCGTTTGCGCATTCAAAAAAACTCGCCCGCGCCGGAGTTTCTCCGCTTCCATCAGCAGAGTTTTCAGCATCAGCCGCCCTGCTCCCCTGCCGCGATAATTCTTCAACACCGCCATGCGGCCAATGTGGCCGTCGGGCAGCATACGCCCACAAGCAATCGGCGTATCGCCATCCGTTACCAGCACATGCAGCGCAGCAGCGTCTTCGCCGTCCCACTCCAGTTCTTCCGGCACGCATTGCTCTTCAATGAACACCGCGCGACGGATGGCGGAAAGCTGCGCTTCGGCTTCAGCCCAGTTGACCTTGGCTACTCTCATGCCGCTTCGGCTTGTTCCTTGACGGCCTGTTGCTGCTGCATCTCCCACATGTGCGCATAATGTCCGCCCATTGCCAGCAGCACCTCGTGCTGTCCGCGCTCGATGATACGTCCGCCTTCCATGACCAGAATTTCGTCGGCATCAATAATCGTGGACAGCCGGTGCGCGATGGTCAGGCTGGTGCGGCGTTTCATCACCTCGCGCAGTTCGGCCTGGATGATTTTTTCGGTTTTGGAATCCAGTGCGGAAGTCGCTTCATCCAGCAGCAAGATAGCCGGGTCTTTTAACAGCGTGCGGGCGATGGCCACGCGCTGTTTCTCGCCGCCCGAGAGTTTCAACCCGCGCTCGCCCACCACCGTATCCCAGCCCTTGGGCAGCGATTCGATGAAATGCAGAATGTGCGCGGCGCGAGCGGCCTCGGTCACTTCTTCCCGTGTCGCATCGGGCTTGCCATAGGCAATGTTGTAGTACAGCGTGTCGTTGAACAGCACGGTGTCCTGCGGCACGATGCCGATCACTGAACGCAGCGATTCCTGCGTCACGTCGCGGATATCCTGACTGTCGATGCGGATACTGCCCCCGGTCACGTCATAAAACCGGAACAAGAGCCTGACCAGCGTGGACTTGCCGGAGCCGGAAGCCCCCACCACCGCCACATTGCGCCCGGCCGGAATCTCGAAACTGACATCGTGCAAAATCGGCCGCTCAGGGTCGTAAGCAAAATCAACGTGTTCAAATCGTACTGCGCCGCCGCCTGTTTCAAGCATGGGAGCATCCGGTTTGTCGCGCACTTCGATGTTCTGCGTCAACAGCTGGAACATGCGCTCAATGTCGGTCAGCGACTGTTTGATCTCGCGGTACATCACGCCCAGAAAATTCAGCGGCATGAAGATTTGAATCAAAAAAGCGTTGATCATCACCAGATCGCCCAGCGTCAGCGCGCCACTGACCACACCGCTGGAGGCGCGCCACAGAATGAGCGTAATGCCGGTGGCGATGATGAATGCCTGAGCAATATTCAGCAGAGAAAGCGAATTCTGGCTTTTTACCGCTGCTTCCTGCCATTGCTCCATGCTGGCGTTGTAACGGTTGGTTTCAAATTTCTCGTTACCGAAGTATTTGACCGTCTCGTAATTGATCAGGCTGTCCACCGCCCGCGTGGTGGACACGGATTCCAGTTCGTTCATCTGGCGGCGGTACTTGGTACGCCACTCGGTAATCGCTACCGTGGTGATGATGTAAAACACCAGCACGCCCACGGTAATCAGCGCAAACACCCAGTCAAACTGCACCAGCAAAATGGCGCCCACCAGCAAAATCTCGATCAGCGTGGGCGCAATGCGAAACAGCAGGTAGTTGATGACCACCGAAATACCCTGACTGCCACGGTCAATATCGCGCGTCACGCCGCCGGTTTTCCTTTCTAGATGAAACCTCAGCGACAGGTTGTGCAAATGACTGAACGACTCGATGCTGACCTTGCGGATCATGCCCTGCGTGACCTTGGCAAAAATCATGTCGCGCAGATCGGTAAACAGCGTGGTCGCCAACCGCAACACGCCATAACCGACAATCAGCGCAGCGGGTAACACCAGCACCGCGTTCTTGGAAGCGTCCAGGCCATCGACAATGTGCTTGAGCAGCACCGGCACGCCAATGGTGGCGACCTTGGCGCCAATCAGGAAAGTCACGGCAAAGACAAAACGCCAGCGATGCGACCATAAATACGGCCCCAGCTTCTTCAGCGTGCGCCAGTCGGCCGGGCCAGGCGGTGAGTTTTTGCCAGCGTGATGTCTCATGAGCGGTTAAAATCGGCTTACTTCAAATCAGGCAATTTTACCGCTGCTACACGCTACCCCATGAAGCTTTACGCGATCCCCAACTGCGATACCGTCAAAAAAGCCCGCACCTGGCTGGAAGAACACGGCCAGACTTACGAATTCCACGACTACAAAAAACAGGGCGTGCCGCTGGATGTGCTGAAGCGCGCAGCCAGACAACTTGGCTGGGAGCCACTCATCAATAAGAAGGGGCCGACCTGGCGCAGGCAGCCGGACGAAGTGAAAGCCGCCGTGGTGGATGAGCAATCCGCGCTGGCGTTTTTGCAGACGACTTCCAGCGCCATCAAGCGGCCGCTGCTGGAGATTGATGGCCAGTATCATCTGGGGTTTTCAGCCGAAGACTATGCAAGCATTTTAGAGAAATGATTTTGAACAAGGAGGACATGAGGACAAGAGGTTTTCTGTCTTTCGGTTTCCTCCTGTCCTCCCGTCCTCTTTGTGAATAAAAAACATGAACAACACCCTCGAACTCGCCAAAGACCTGATTTCCCGCCAATCCAACACGCCCGACGATGCGGGCTGTCAGGATTTGCTCAAGTCCCGCCTTGCCCCGCTGGGCTTTGTGTTTGAAACCGTTGTCTCCAACGGCGTCACCAACCTGTGGGCGCGCAAGGGCACGCAAGCGCCCATCGTCTGCTTTGCCGGGCATACCGATGTGGTGCCCACCGGCCCGCTGGATCAATGGCATTCCGATCCCTTCACCCCCACTATCCGCGATGGCATTTTGTATGGACGCGGCGCATCGGACATGAAATCTTCCATTGCCGCCTTTGTTACCAGCATTGAGGGCTTCGTCGCCAGCCACCCCGAGCACAAAGGCTCCATCGCCCTGCTGATCACCTCGGATGAAGAAGGCGTGGCCACCGACGGCACGGTGAAAGTGGTGGAAATGCTGGCCGCGCGCGGTGAAAAAATCGACTACTGCATCGTCGGCGAGCCGACCTGCGTATCCAAACTGGGCGACACCATCAAGAACGGTCGGCGCGGTTCGCTCTCCGGCAAACTCACGGTGAAAGGCATTCAGGGGCATATCGCCTATCCCCATCTGGTGCGCAATCCCATCCACCAGGCCGCGCCCGCCATCGCCGAAATGGCCGCGACGGTGTGGGACGAAGGCAACGAATACTTCCCGCCTACCTCCTGGCAGATATCCAATATCCACGGCGGCACGGGCGCCACCAACGTGGTACCGGGCGAAGTCGAAATCCGCTTCAACTTCCGTCACTCCACCGCCAGCACCAAACCCCAGCTCATCGAACGCACCCACGCCATCCTGAAAAAACACGGCCTGGAATACGAACTGATCTGGGAAGAAGGCGGCAAGCCC
Source organism: uncultured Thiobacillus sp. (assembly GCA_964442685.1). Classification (GTDB taxonomy): domain Bacteria; phylum Pseudomonadota; class Gammaproteobacteria; order Burkholderiales; family Thiobacillaceae; genus UBA6918. Next base: position 16,942 of record CAYTZP010000027.1, on the reverse strand, counting down.
TACCTGACGCCCAAAGGCGATCTGGTGGACAAAATTTCCGAGGCCATCAAGGAAGTCACCGGTTTGGATACTGTCGTTTCCACTACCGGCGGCACCTCCGATGGCCGTTTCATAGCCGACATCTGCCCGCAAGTCATCGAGTTCGGCCCGATGAACGCCAGCATCCACAAGCTGAACGAAAATATCCCTGTCGATGCCATCGAACCGCTGCGCGAGATTTACCAGCGCACGCTGGCAAAGCTGCTGGCCTGAGAAAAACCATGCCCAGAAAACCCGACCCCTTCAAGGACACCGAATCTCTCATCACCGTGCGCGACTGGCTGCGCTTTGCCGTGTCGCGCTTTAACGAGGCCGGGCTGTTTTTCGGCCACGGTTCGGACAACGCCTTCGACGAAGCCGCCTACCTCATCCTGCATACCCTGCACCTGCCGCTGGATCGGCTGGAGCCGTTTCTTGATGCCAGCCTCACGCACATCGAAGCCGCACAGGTGCAACAAGTCATCGAACGCCGGGTGAAAGAACGCATCCCCGCCGCGTATCTGACAAACGAAGCCTGGCTGGGCGAATTCCGTTTTTACGTGGACGAGCGCGTCATCGTGCCCCGCTCCTTCATTGCCGAACTGCTGCGCGAGCAACTCGCGCCGTGGGTGGAAGACCCCGAGGCCATCCACAACGCCGTGGACATCTGCACCGGCTCGGGCTGCCTCGCCATCCTCATGGCGCACGCTTTCCCCAATGCTTCCATCGATGCGGTGGATATTTCAAAAGACGCGCTGGACGTGGCAAAGAAAAACGTGGCCGACTATGGACTGCAAGATCACGTCCATCTCATCCAGTCCGACCTGATGAAAAAGCTCAAAGGCCGAACCTATGATTTGATCGTGACCAACCCGCCGTATGTGAATGCGCCGTCCATGGCCGAGTTACCGCAGGAATACCGCAACGAACCCGAACTGGCGCTGGCCAGCGGCAAAGACGGCCTCGACCACATTCGCAACATCCTCGCCGACGCCCCCGCCCATTTGAATCCGGGCGGCATGCTCATCGCTGAAATCGGCCACAACCGTGATGCGCTCGAAGCCGCCTACCCCGACCTGTCCTTCACCTGGCTGGAAACCAGCGGCGGGGATGCGTTTCTGTTCATGCTGAGGAAAGAGGATTTTAAGTAGTAATAACTTGCTCGTAATTGTTTCTGGAGAAAATGATTCGAACCTGAAACAGCACCAGTCACCTATAGCCTGGCTGGCACGCAATAACCGAAGGGCACTGCGCGGGATGTAACAAACCATGCGGCGCAATACGGCTATCGCCTGGTGTGCCCTACCAGACTGGCGATTTTGCCGGCCAGGTCTTCTGCGGCAGCCATGACTGCTTCTGAGGACGCATCTCCCGGCATGGCGGTGCCAATTTCGATACCGTAAAGCTCGACCGTTTCCGGCAGCACACCCAGCTCCTTCGCCAGCATCAGCGCATCGAACACGCCAACACCGTGGCTGGACAAGCCGTTTTGATAATCAGCCCATTCATCATGGCTGAAATGCCGGATGGTTCCGGCTGCACCGCCGCCCTGCATGGCGTCGATAAGAATTACTTGGTGAATGGCTTCCAGTAGCGGAATCAAACCCGTTCCGGGGTGGTCGAGCTTGATGAGTTCGACGTCGGGCGGCAGGCGGTCTTTCAATGCGTCCAAAACCTGCCAGCCGATCTGGTCATCGCCAAACGGTGAGCCGATGCCGATGATGCGGATTTTTCCGAACCGCTCATCCCCCGCTTGCCGGGGGAGGTTGGGAGGGGGTAGTACTGATGCTAATTCAGCAATTGTATTTACCCCTCCCCAGCCCTCCCCGGCAAGCGGGGAGGGAGCGGATCGCACTACGTTCATCCGCAGAAAATGCGTGGCGCAGGAGATGCAGGGGTCGTAGTTGCGGATGACTTTTTCGCAGTGCAGGCGCAGGGCGTCGTCTGCGTGGTCAAGGCCGAAATTCAGCAATGACAGCCGCAGGTCTTCTTCGATGCGGGCCTGATTCTGGCTGGTGGGCGGGACGATGCGTGCGTTGAGTATGATTCCTGCGTCATCCACCTCATAGCGGTGCCACAGCAGCCCTCTTGGCGCTTCGGTAGCGCCGTATGCAATGCCTGCCCTCGGTTTGACAGGGACATGGGGCGAATCGGGAACAGCATAGTTTTCCAGCAGCCGCGCCGCTTCCTGCATGGCAAACAGGATTTCCACCGCGCGCGTGGCCATGCTGGTGAAGACATTGCCATTGGGAAAGCTCAACCCGGTTTCGCCAAGCAGCTTGCGGATGTTGTCAGGAAGCTGCGCGTGATTGAGGTTGAGCCGCGCCAGCGGACCGACCAGATAGGGCTTGCCGTGATATGCGCTGAACAGCGCGGTGGAATGCGGCTGCTGGTACTCGGCAAAATGCTTGTCGTATTCCGGCGAGCCGACAAGCAATCCATCACTGGCGGCAATCTGTCCGGCTTGGATGGCGTAGTCGGATTCGTGCTTGAGTGCGACGGAGAGAAAAGTCTGGTTGTCGTTTGGCAGTTGAATAGCTGCCGTCCAGCGCACGAGTTCTTCGGACTGCGGCAGCGCATCCAGCAGCTTCTGTCGCAGTGCCTCGGCCTGCGCTTGAGTCGGGGCATGATGGAAACCGCCTACTCTCAAGCCAACCGGATGCACCGAACGCGCGCCGCACAAATCCATGATTTCGTTGCCAAGTGCTTGCAGATGCAAGCCACGCCGCACAACTTCGGGATGAATTCGGGCGAGTTCGATGGCGCTGTTGCAGCCGAAGAAATCCGGCGCAGCCAGCAGGTGAATCTGCAGCGCGTGGCTCTGTATCCATTCGCCGCAGTAGAACACGCGGCGCATGTCGCGTGCCCACGCACTGACTTCGACGCCAAAGAGTTTTTCCAGCGCCTGCACCGCCGTGACTTGATAGGCAACAGGACAGATACCGCAGATGCGTGCGACGATGTCGGGCACTTCGCTGTAATGGCGGCCTTCGAGGAATTTCTCGAAGAAGCGCGGCGGTTCAAAGATGCGCAGTTTCAGTTCTTCGATATTGCCGTCTCGTATGCGCAGGTCGAGTGCGCCCTCGCCCTCTACGCGGGTAAGCACGGGGACGTTCAGGGTCAGCTTCTTGCACCGGGTTGATTGATGCGGCTCAGTCATGGCGCTGCACTTTCGATTTTTGTGCGGCTGCGTGGAAAACCGGCGAGAAGTTGTTGACGTTTTCAAAGCGCCGGGCGATGTCATCCGGCGTCAGACCCAGCAGCCTGAATTGCGCGGTCAGTGCATCGGTATTGGGATTCTCTGCCGAACCAAAACATCCATAACAATCTCGACCCAGGCCGGGGCACAGCGCGCCGCAACCGGCACGCGTGACCGGCCCCATGCAGGGGATGCCCCGTGTCACCATCACGCAAGGCAGGCCGCGCCGCTTGCATTCTGTGCAAACCTTGTCGGCGTTGTCGCGCGGCAAAACACCCAGCAGAAAGTTGTTGATGAAGCCTGCAAGCTGCTGGCTGTTGACCGGACAGCCCCACAACTCGAAGTCGACTTTGACGTGGTTTGATATGGGCGTGGATTGCGGCAGGCAGTCGATGTGTTGCGGCTGCGAATAAATCTGCGCAAGCCATTGCACGCTGTTCTGGAAATTACGCAGAGCTTGTATTCCACCAGATGTGGCACAGGCGCCGATGGCCACCAGCGTTTTGCTGTGAGCACGGATGGTCCTAATGCGCTCGATATCTTCCGGCGTGGAAATGCTGCCTTCCACAAAGGCCAGATCCACGGGCGTTTCCGGGTTGAAAGGGCCAGCCTCGGCAAAATGCACGAAGTCGACCAGCCCGGCCAGTTCAAGCAGGGGTTCGCCCATGTTCAGCAGCGCCAGCTGGCAGCCGTCGCATGAACTGAATTTATGTACCGCAATCTTCGGTTTTGCCTGTACGCTCATTTCAGAATCCCGAATGCGCAATCAGCGCCTTGATTTCCGGCCAGGCAAACACCGGGCCATCCTTGCACACAAACAGCGGGCCGATCTGGCAATGCCCGCAATGCCCGGTGGCGCATTGCATGTTGCGCTCCATGCTGAGATGGATGTTCGATTCCGGCACGCCGCGTTGCGCCAGTATTTCTGCCGAGGTTTTCATCATGCCTTCCGGGCCGCACATCAGGGCAATGGCGTTGGCCGGGTCAAATCTGGCCTGTTCAAACAGTTCGGTCGGCCTGCCCACGTGCCACGGCCACAAGGCCGATCTCTGACTGGCTGCCAGCAGCACTTGAACATCCGGCAGCGCCGCCCATTTTTGATATTGCTCGCGCCAGATTAAATCGTCAGCGTGTTTGACGCCCTGCATGATGACAATGCGCCGCACCTGTTCACGCCGCCGCAGAAGGTAATGAATGACGGATACCACCGGCGCACAACCCAGTCCGCCCATCACCAGCACCACATCCTTGCCGGTCATGTCTTGCAGCGGCCAGCCTCGACCATAGGAGCCGCGCAGACCCAGCGCATCGCCGGGTTTGAGCGTTGCCAATGCCTGCGTCACCCGTCCCAATGGGCGGATGGTATGGCCTATGTGGTGCGTATCGTCAGGGTCGGAAGAAATCGAGATCGGCACTTCGCCCACGCCATGCACATACAGCATGTTGAACTGGCCGGGGGCAAAACGATATGCAGCGTGTAATTCAGCATCATCCAGCCGGAGGTTGAGGGTGAAAATGCCGGGCGATTCCTGAATACGATCAACCACCCAGGCGCGTTGCGGCAAGGAACTGGCAGGCGACATTACGATCCCTCCCCTTCCTGCAGCGCGGCCACTTCTGCCGTCAAGTCTATCGCGGCAGGACACCAGGCAATACAGCGCCCGCAACCCACACAACCGCTGCGGCCATACTGGTCGTGCCAAGTCGCCAGTTTGTGTACCAGCCACTGGCGATAGCGGCTCTTGGTGTCCGGACGCATATTGTGTCCATGCAAATAGGCATGGCCTTGGTTAAAGCAGCTATCCCATTGCCGCACATGGGTGCCTGTTTCTGCGCCAAGCGCCAGTTCATCTTGCTGCGCGTGGCAAAAACAGGTCGGGCACACGGCGGTGCAGTTGCCGCAGGACAGGCAGCGCGCCGCCACATCGTCCCAGCGCGCATGTTCCAGATTACGCATCAGTAATGGGCGCAAATCCCGGCTGGGCAGGCTGCGTGTTTGTTTGCGTGCGGCGGCGTCGCCCTGCGTTTTCGCCTCTTGTATTTGTGCTGGCGTAGCTGTTTGCAATTCGAGCGAAGCAAGCAGTTCTTCCCCCGCCTCGCTGCCTGCGAAAATCGCGAACCCATCAGTCAGTTCTGCAAGACTGAGGTCAAAGCCACGTTGTGGTATCGGGCCGTCGCCAGTGGCCGCACAAAAACAGGTAGCAGCTGGCTCGGCACACTGCACTGCCACCAGAAACAACTTCGTTCTGCGTGCGGCATAGTGCGGATCAGGGTTGGAACCGCGCAGAAAATGCGCATCCTGCAAGGCCAGCGCGGCCAGGTCACAGGCACGCACGCCAATCAATGCAATCTTTTCTGGCGTGGGCTGCACAGATGCAAATTTCAGCGCGCCCTGCTCGTCTCGTGTCACACGCCACAGCGATTCTTGCGGTGCAAAAACCAGTGGCTTGATGGCTTGCGGACCATTGGCCCAGGCAAAGTAGCGGTTGTGCGGATCGCTCTCCAGCGCATAGCGACCTGGCGCTTGCACTGCCTGTACGCCCCTGGGCAGGCTTGCAGTTGCGGATAGTTCGCGCATGACGATGGCGCCCTGCTCCTGCGCAGGCCCCATGCAACGATGTCCACGATCGCGCAACGCCGACAGTAAAGCGCCCAGCTCAGGGTAAGGCAGGAATCGGGGAGTGGGTGTGGAGGAAGTCATCGGGCAAATCGTTCTGGGCACGATCTCACTATATAAAAGAACTTGGGTTCGCAGATGCCAATTGCAAAATTGCTGTCATCTCGAGTTTGTTACAATCAAGCTGGATGTTCATTCAAGGAGAAAAGTATGCAACAGCAGATTGATGTTTTTGTCGCCTCGCTGACCACCTTCTGGACGCAGCTAGCAGGCTTTATCCCGCAACTGCTGGCCGCACTGCTGCTGCTTTTCCTGGGCTGGATACTCGCCAATCTGGTGCGCAGCGCATTGGGTAAAACCCTCGATGTGCTGAAATTCGACGAGCTTGGACAAAAGACCGGCATCGAATCTTTCTTGCGCCAGGGCAATATCGACTTGACCCTGTCGCGGCTGATTTCCAATCTGGTGTACTGGATCGTTTTGCTGGTGGTGATCGTCACCGTGGCCAACAGTCTTGGCTTGTCGGCAGTTTCACACCTGTTTGAGCGCGTGGTGTTTTACCTGCCCAATATTATTGTCGCCATTCTGGTACTGGTATTTGGCGTGATGATCGCGCGTTTCATCAACCGCCTGGTATTTGCCTATCTCAACAACATGGGCGTGAACGGTGCGCTGACGTTGAGCACGCTGGCCGAATACGCCGTGATTATTTTCGTGTTCTTTGTGGCGCTGGAACAATTGCAGATCGGCACGCATTTGCTGGTAACAGCTTTTACCATTGGCTTTGGCGCGCTTGGTCTGGCTTTTGCGCTGGCCTTTGGCCTGGGCGGACGCGAATGGGCGGCTGGCGTCATCAAGCGCCTGTCAGACAAGGATTGAACTGCGGCACGAGCCGGGCTACAGCTCCAGCCCTTGCGTAGCCCAGCTACACCTCCAACCCCGCCGCCTTTCTGGCAGTAAAGAGGGGCGCTATCAGGACTCTCTGCGGATAAAGCAATAGTCCCAAGCCACATTTGTTGCAGCGTGCAAGCATTCAAGCAGGCTTTCGCCCGGCACCGCTTCGTTGTCGTAAATATTCGAGATTTCAATATACATGCGCGCCCGTGCGGCGCTGCGCCGCCAGTCTGGATGCATGGATTGGCCGCAATGCGGGCAATGCGCCAGTGTGGTAGCGGTTTCGACACTCATAGTCTGCCGGCAATGCAGGCAGCGTGGTAATTTGAGGTTTGCGCCGGCATTCAGCTTTGGCAGCGTTGTGTGTTCTCGTATATGAATGCGCGTGGCCGCCTCTGCCTCGCCCAACAAAATCTGCGGGGAACACCCCAGATAGCTCACCAGACTCAGGTATTCCGCCCCTGTCAGAAACTCGCCTGGCGCGCACTCTGCGCCCAGAAAGCCGATGCCGTTCAACGCCGCCTGCACCGTTTCAGGCAAGGGCGGGACCCACGCCGGATCTGACGGATACAGCACCAGGTAGTGCACGGACATGCCTAAAACCGATGTCTGGTTTTACTGGCGGGCGCGGTACGCGCCTTGGCATGGCGCGCGGCGACGTTGTTTTGCACGCGCTTTTTGACGATGGGCGCATCCAGCCCCGCCCACTGCAAGAGCTTGGCGACACTTTCGGCATCCAGCTCGTATTTCTGTCCGCGCTTGAGTTGCGGCGGCAACACGATGGGGCCGTAGCGGGTGCGAATCAGGCGGCTGACTTTTACGCCCACGGCATCAAACAGGCGGCGCACTTCGCGGTTGCGGCCTTCCATGATGACCACGCGCCACCAGCGGTTGACGCCCTCGCCACCGCCTTCATACAGGCTTTCCAGTTTGGCTTCGCCATCGTCGAGCTCAACGCCGGTCACCAGTTGTTTCTGCATGTCCGGCGTCAGTTCGCCCAGCACACGCACGGCGTATTCACGCTCCACCTCAAATCTGGGGTGCATCAGACGGTTGGCCAGTTCGCCGTTGGTGGTAAAAATCAGCAAGCCCTCGGTGTTGTAATCCAGACGACCAATGCTGATCCATTTTGCACCACGGATTTTGGGCAACTGATCAAAAACGGAAGTCCTGCCCTTGGGGTCGTCACGGCTGACAATCTCGCCTTCGGGCTTGTGGTAGAGCAGCACGCGCACGCGTTTGCTTTCCGGGTCACGCAGATACACCCGGCGTCCCGACACCTTGACCACATCATTGGCTGTAACCTTGTCTCCCACCTGTGCGGTGACGCCATTGACTGTTACCCGACCTTCGGCAATCCAGGCTTCCATGTCACGGCGCGAGCCAACACCCGCATCTGCCAGGGCTTTTTGTAACCGGATCGCATCATCCGGCGCAGCGGGTGCGCGGTATGCATCCTGCGATGAACTATCTGCCTGGGACGAAAATCCGCTGTAGTCAGCGGCAATGTCACCCATCTGCTCAGTTGCCTGTTCGGCTATTCCGGGCGGGTTAATCCGTCCACGTCGAACGCCGCCTGTCGTTGCAGGCTTGCTGGATGGACGAATGGAACTGCGACGACGCTTGTTCAAAACAATTCCTTGATTGGGTAAAACGGACCGAGGTTGGGCGTCCGGTTAATGTTGCTGTTATGGCGCTGTTTTATGTCTGACTGGATGCGGAATGTGCCGGCATCGTCACGGACGCATCGGCAGAATCGCTTGTAGCAGTAGTTTCTGCGGCCGTGCTGATTGGGCTGTCAGCCCTTGGCGCATCGTCGATTTCCACGCTTGTCATGTTTTCTTCGCCGCTCAGTTCTGCCCGCACCTCATTGATTTCTTCCACAGTGGCGGCAGTGTCGGGCGCCAGCAGGTTGCCCAGCTCTTCCAGCGGAGGCAATTCCTGTAACGAACGCAAGCCCAGGTCAGACAAGAAACTTTGCGTAGTAGCAAACAGCGCCGGCCTGCCGGGCACGTCACGATGGCCTATGGCCTCAATCCAGCCACGCTCTTCCAGGGTTTTGATGATCTGGCTGTTAACCGCCACACCGCGAATGTCTTCCACATCGCCGCGTGTGACCGGCTGGCGGTAGGCGATGATGGCCAGGGTTTCCAGCACAGCGCGCGAGTAGCGTGGCGCCCTTTCGTTGCGCATACGCGCAAGATAGGGTTGCATTTCCGGCGCGGTCTGATAGCGCCAGCCTTCGGCTACCTGCACCAGTTCTGTGGCCTTGTCCGCCCAGTCGGCCTTGAGTTCTTCAAGCGCGCGGCGCAGCATGTCTTCCGACAATTCCTGCTCGAACATGCGTTTCATTTCACGCAGGCTAAGCGGGCTGTCTGCCGCCAGCAGCGCGGCTTCAAGAATGCGCTTGAGCGCGCCAAGGCTGTTGATGACGGGTTGGTCAGACACGGGGTTCACCATTTGCTTGATCGCCTGATGCATCTGTGGCGGCTTGATCGGTATGGTATTCATCGACGAAGCTGCCTTCTTCATGCAGGCGCACATATATCGGCGCCAGCGGCTCGGATTGGGTTACGTCAATCAGGGTTTCCTTGGCCAGCTCAAGCACGGCCAGAAAAGTCACCACCAGCTCCGGCACGCCGGCCTCGACACGGAACAGGCTTGCAAACTCCAGAAACTGGCCGGGCTGCAAGGATTTGAGAATTCGCGTCATGTGCTCGCGCACGGAAAGCTCTTCGCGGCCAATACGATGATGTTTGTTGGCCTTGGCACGCGACAGGATGGAGAGCCAGGCGGTGTTAAAGTCATCCAGCCTGACTTCTGGCAGTCTTTTTGCCGCCGTTTCCAGGGTGACTGAAATTATCTGGAAATCCCGCCCGGCCTGCGGCAGTTTGTCCAGCCGTTGCGCCGCCAGTTTCATCTGTTCGTATTCCAGCAGACGGCGCACCAGTTCGGCACGCGGATCTTCAGGCTCGCCGCCATCATCCGCGCGAGGCGGGCGCGGCAGCAACATGCGTGACTTGATTTCGATCAGCATTGCCGCCATCAGCAAATATTCGGCCGCCAGTTCAAGCCGCGAATCACGAGCCGCCTCGACGTAAGACAGGTACTGCCGGGTCAGCTCGGCCATGGGAATGTCCAACACGTCCAGATTATGGCGGCGGATCAGATACAGCAGCAGGTCAAGCGGGCCTTCAAAGGTTTCAAGAAAAACCTCCAGCGCATCCGGCGGGATGTAGAGATCGGCCGGCATTTCTGCCAGCGGTTCGCCCTTGACGCGGGCAATGGGGAGTTCTGCCTGAGCTGCTTCCATTCCGCGATTTTACACGGGAAAAGTTACCAGGGAGTCTCTGATTCAATTCCTCCATGAGCCGCGTTGCCGCTTCAGGGAACCATGACGAGCGGACAGATCACGTGCTACAAATCCGGACAATTTAAAAACTCGCGACAACCAAACCGCGAGCGATTGCCGAGCCACGCAGGCAGTGCCAGAATGAGGGCGTGCAATTTGCACTTTCTAGAGTTTCTCAGCCCATGCCTAAAAAGCCCGCCGTGAAAAAAGCCGAAGCCGCCAAGCTCTTTGTCCTCGACACCAACGTCCTGATGCACGACCCTACCTGCCTGTTCAGGTTTCAGGAACATGACATTTACATTCCGATTGCCACCCTGGAAGAACTCGATCAGCACAAGAAAGGCATGAGCGAAGTCTCGCGCAATGCGCGCCAAGCCAGCCGCTTTCTGGATGATCTGGTGCGCAGCCAGGAAAACATGGATGCAGGCATTGCACTGGGGCCGCAAAGCCACGATGCCGCGACTGGCCGGCTGTTTTTGCAAACCGAAGCCATCAACGACCCATTGCCAGTGACCCTGGCCACCAGCAAGGTGGATAACCAGATTCTGGGCGTGGTGCTGTTTCTGGGCAAAAAACATCCAAAACGCAGCGTCATTCTGGTGTCCAAAGACATCAACATGCGCATCAAGGCGCGTGCGCTGGGGCTGCCCGCCGAGGATTACTTTAACGACAAGGTGCTGGAAGACACCGACCTGCTCTATACCGGCATTAGCGAGCTGCCCGCCGACTTCTGGGACAAGCACGCCAAGGGCATGGAATCCTGGCAGGCTGACGGCCACACCCATTACAAGGTGAAGGGTCCTAAATCCGGTGACTTGCTGGTGAATGAATTTGTCTATCAGGAAACCGATACGCCCTTCTATGCCAGAGTATTGAGCGTGGAAGGCAAAACCGCCGAGTTGCAAACCATCAGGGATTACAGCCACCACAAGAACAATGTATGGGGTATTACCGCACGCAATCGCGAGCAGAATTTTGCGCTCAATGTGTTGATGAATCCGGAAATTGATTTCGTCACCTTGCTGGGTCAGGCCGGCACCGGCAAGACATTGCTGACGCTGGCTGCCGCGCTGGCACAGGTGTTGGAAAAGAAAATTTATGCCGAAATCATCATGACCCGCGTGACCGTGCCAGTGGGTGAAGACATTGGCTTTTTACCCGGTACGGAGGAAGAAAAAATGACGCCGTGGATGGGCGCGCTGGAAGACAACCTGGATGTGTTGAACAAGTCGGACGACGATGCCGGTGACTGGGGACGCGCAGCTACGCAGGATTTGATCAAAAGCCGCATCAAGGTCAAATCGTTAAATTTCATGCGTGGCCGCACTTTTCTCAACAAGTTTCTTATCATTGATGAGGCTCAAAACCTCACGCCAAAGCAGATGAAAACGCTTATTACGCGTGCGGGGCCGGGCACCAAGGTGGTGTGTCTGGGCAATATCTCGCAAATCGACACACCGTATCTGACCGAAGGCAGCTCTGGCCTGACCTATGTGGTGGATCACTTCAAGGGTTGGCCGCACAGCGGGCATGTCACCCTGGCGCGCGGCGAACGTTCGCGCCTGGCCGACTACGCCGCCGAAATTTTGTAAGGAGTTGGTAATGAAAACAACCGCACTCACCCTCATGGCTGCACTGACCGCTCTGCCCGCTTTTGCCATCGACTGGAATCAGGCCATCCAGATAGGCAAAGATGCCATAGGGCAACCCGCCACAAACAGCAGCACAGCCACGCCTGCAAAATCTGCGGTAGACGCGCTGACGCCCACGGAAATGAACAGCGGCCTGAAAGAGGCGCTGACCCGCGGCGCAGAAACCGCTGTCGCGCAACTGGGCAAACAGGATGGTTTTTATGGCAACAAGGCGCTGCGCATCCCCCTGCCCGGAAATCTCAAGAAAGTGGACAAGCTCATGCGCGCGGTAGGTATGGGAAAACAGGCGGATGAACTGGTGTTATCCATGAACCGTGCCGCCGAAGCCGCTGTTCCGGAGGCAAAAACCCTGCTGGTCACTGCCGTCAAGGACATGACGCTGGAAGACGCCAAGGGCATACTTACAGGCGGCAATCAGGCCGCCACCGAATTTTTCCGCAAGAAAACCGAAACCCCGCTGGGCGAGAAATTCCTCCCCATCGTTAAAACCGCTACCGACAAAGTTGGATTGGCGCAAACCTACAACAAGTACGCAGGCACTGCCGCCAAGTTTGGCCTGGTCAAACAGGATCAGGCCAGCATCGAGGGCTATGTCAGCCAGCAGGCGCTGGATCGCCTGTACAAGGTCATCGGCGAGCAGGAACGCGCCATCCGTACCAACCCCATCGGCTATGGCAGCGACTTGTTGAAAAAGGTGTTTGGTGCCGTGACCGGCGGCAAATAGCGTGTCGGAGTACCACGCGCTGGAACAACGGCTGGGGCTGAAAACCGCGCTACCTATTTCACCCGGCTGGTCGGCGGAAGCGGATTTTCTGCAACTGCTGGCGGCGCACTGCCTGCAACATCAACCCGGCGCCATCGTCGAATGCGGCAGCGGCGCATCAACCATTGTGCTGGCGCGCTGCTGTCAGTTGAACAGGCACGGCCAGGTCATCAGCCTTGAGCACGATGCCGGGTACGCTACCGCCACCCGGCAGGCGCTGGCTCAACATGACTTGCAGGATTACGCACAGGTGCTGCACGCGCCGCTGGTGGTTCATCCTGCATTTCAGATGGCCAATGATTCAGGTGCAAGTTGGTACAGTCTGGAAAATCTGGCGATTCCATCCATCGACATGCTGGTGATAGACGGCCCGCCTGCCTGGGAGAATCCGCTGGCACGCCACCCCGCACTGCCACTGCTGCGCACGCGTCTGGCAGCAGGCTGCACAATTTATCTGGATGATGCGGCAAGAGCCGGTGAGCGTGACACCGTCAGGCTATGGTTGGCGCAATACTCTGAGCTACGCGCGCACTATTTGAATAATCAGCGCGGTTGTTCGGTACTGGCGTTATAGGGCACGTCCCATTCGGCCAGTGCGGCATCCAGATCACCTCTGGCGTTGATGCGCTGCCAGAATTCCGGAAACTGCGCTTTGGCCTGTTCCAGTTGCAGCTTCATCTTGCGGGTTTTATCCGCCAGAAAATGTTCAATGTTGCGTTCTACGGTATCAAGATAATCCAGCGCAATGTCCAGCACGCTTAGCTGCGGATCGCCGCCTAACAGAATACCCTCTCGGTATGCCTGCATAATGCCGAAATCGGCACGTTTGACGAAGCTTGCCGCGGTGTCGGCGCGGTTGCGTGTGAGATGCACATAAAAGGCCTGGTCGCCAAAGGCCGCGTGCAATCTCCCCAGATACCAGCTCAAGCGGTTATCCGCCTCGATGTGTTTATCCACATAGGCCAGCCGGGCTTCGCCAATCCGGTGTATGCGCGACTCATGCGCCGAGGTGTAATTGGTGATGTGCGAACAGGCGCGAATGAAAGTGGTGGAACCGCAACGCCCGCTATTCAGAACAAACACTCTCATCGCAGCAGCCCCTGCCGGGCAAAGAATTCCAGGTACTGCGCCAGCGCCGCATCGGCCTGTTGCGGGCTGGCCTCAATGCCGCCTGCCGCCAGTTTCTGCATCAGCCCGGTTGCCAGCACATTCGCATCCGTATTGCCATCCATCACGCCCAACAGCCAGCGTCCCCACTCATCCAGATCCAGCGCCTGGTGAAAGACATTGGTCACCGGCCATCCCGTGTTGCGGGATTGCGTTTGCGCCAGCCGGGTCGCCGCTAATTCTACGCCTGATTCAACACGACCCGCATTGGGCGAGGTATGCAAACGCAAGCCGTGCAGTTGCACAAAATCGAGCAGGGCTTCGTCAAACCCGTCATCCGCACTGCCGTCATAGCCGTATTCTCTGGCAAACGTACTGGCTTGGGAAAAAGCTGCCGGGTAATCCAGCACATGCGGCCATGCGCTACTGAGCACAACCAGAAAAGCCTTCAGCAAAGGGTGTGAGACCGGCAGTTGCTCGCCCGTGCGGGACAGAAAAATCTGCGTGCCTGATTGCGCAAAATCCAGCTCCGCATCCGACGACAACTCGGCGCTAAACGCCAGATCATGCAAGCAGGCTGCCGCTTGCGGCTTGGGCAACGCGGCATCGTCGCGCACCAGCAGGGCGCGGCGGAAGCGGGTATGCAATGCATCGTCCAATGCTGACTCGGCCTCCAGCCATCTTTCATCGCGCGTTTCCGCAGACAAGCCCCAGTCATTGTCCAGCGCAATACGCGCACGCCGGGGCCCGGCCTCGCCCAGATAACGCAAGCCCTGCGCAGCAGCCTGCTGCATGAAGGTCTCTATGGGAAATGCCTGGTTGATCTCGGAAAGATATTCGTGGAACAGATAGGCAGGCGAGGCAGTCAACAAATATTGCGCTTCCTTTTGCAAAGCCTCGTCGGCAAACGGCTGCGCCAACAGCAATTTTCTGGCCTGCTCAACCCTTTGCATGGGCGGCAGTGCGGGGTTGTCCTGCTGCATCAGCGCAGCGCGAATCTGCCCATAAGTGCGCCAGCCCGCTTCGACATTAAAGCTGATGTAGGCAATGCCTTGCGGATTGAGCAAACGCTGGCAAGCAGACAGCAACGCCACGCGCACTGCATCCGGCACCCAGGAATACACGCCGTGGGCAATGATGAAATCGAATCTGCCCAGTTCATCCGGCAATGCCGCAATGTCGCCATGCAGCAGCCGGATATTGGCAAGCCCGGCCTGGGCGATGAAAGCCTGCCCCTCCTCCACCTGCACGCGTGAAAGATCAACCCCGACAAACTCGCTGCCGGGATAACGTGCCGCCATCGGAATCAGGTTGCCACCCTGCGCACAGCCCAGATCCAGCACGCGCGCAGCGCGTGCATTGGCGGTTTCAAACCCATGCAGGCGCGCGATCGCCGCCAGAAAATCCGGCTCGGTTTCCGGCATGGTCAGCCGGTCATAGGGCAACGCGTCGTAGGTTTGCAAGGTATCCATGACAAGATTTTACTTGCATGGATGCCCCGCAGAAAAATTACCGAGCCAGAAAAATTAC
>CAYTZP010000027.1:0-1710 GCA_964442685.1 uncultured Thiobacillus sp. | reverse complement strand
CCGGGAACCGCTCTTGTTAGCAAACAGTGCCGCCTGCGGCCTGGGCTTGCGCGGCGGGCGCGGCTGTGCCGGTCTGTTCTCGGGGACGATGCCTTCCTTGGCCAGTTCGGCGCGGGCAAAGGCCTCCTGGTCAGAGCGCAGGTCGCTGCCGTAACTATTTGTATAGCCGGACGACGGGTAACGCTGTTTGCCTTCCGGATTGCGGGGTTTGGCCATGCCTGATCGACCGCCATTACGCTGGCCTTGACCACGCGCAGTTTCATCACGTTGTCCGCCAGCCGCACGTTTCTGCCCACCACGCTGCCCATCTCGCTGGCCACGGTTTTGCTGGCCGCGTTCTTGTTGCGGCCTGGCCTCTCCGCCACTGCCCTGACGCTGACGATTATTCTGCGGGCGCGGCGGACGTTCGTCCGGCGAAGCCATGGGTTTGGGCGTCGGCACAAAGCCTTCAACTTCTACCCGCACTATGTTGCGCTTGATGAGTTTTTCGATGTCTTTCAGATAGCCCATTTCTTCGCTGTCCACCAAAGACAAGGCCGAGCCGCTGGCTCCGGCGCGGCCTGTGCGGCCAATGCGGTGCACATAATCTTCGGCCACGTTGGGCAGTTCAAAATTGACCACCTGCGGCAGCTGGTCGATATCCAGCCCGCGCGCGGCAATGTCGGTTGCCACCAGCACGCGGATTTCGCCGCTCTTGAAGCCAGCCAGCGCCTTGGTACGCGCGCCCTGGCTTTTGTTGCCATGAATGGCGGCAGCGGAAATATCGTCCTTGACGAGTTTCTCCGCCAGCTTGTTGGCGCCATGCTTGGTGCGGGTAAACACCAGAACCTGTTGCCAGTCATGATGCTTGATGAGGTGCGACAGCAATTCTCTTTTATGTACCTGCGGTACCAGATGCACCGTCTGCTCCACCATTTCCGATGCGGTGTTGCGACGCGCCACTTCCACGCTTTTTGGATTGTTCAGCAGGCCATTGGCCAGCGCCTTGATCTCGTCGGAGAAAGTGGCGGAGAACAGCAGGTTCTGCCGCTGCGCGGGCAGCACAGCCAGAACTTTCTTGATGTCGCGGATAAAGCCCATATCCAGCATACGGTCGGCCTCGTCCAGCACCAGAATTTCCACAGCGGAAAGATCAACGGTCTTCTGACCCAGATGATCCAGCAGGCGACCCGGCGTGGCGACCAGAATATCCACGCGCGACTTCAGCGCCTTGAACTGCGGATTGATATTGACCCCGCCGAACATCACCATGGATTTCAGCGGCAGGTATTTGCCGTAGGTTTTGACTGATTCTTCGACCTGTGCCGCCAATTCCCGCGTCGGCACCAGAATCAGGCAACGCGGACAGCCGGGCTTGGGCGCTGCATTGTTTTGCCCAAGCAGATGCAGGATCGGCAAGGTAAAACCGGCAGTTTTGCCAGTGCCGGTTTGCGCCCCGGCCAGCAAATCACCGCCGGCCAAAACTTGTGGAATCGCTTGTGCCTGGATTGGCGTGGGCGTGGTGTAGCCAACTTCGGCAATCGCACGCAAAATGGATTCGGCCAGGCCAAGCTCGACAAACGCCGGGTTGGCGGGAGTTTCAATGGACATGTGTTATTCCTGAGACAGCCTGCCGGGAATCGTGCCGGCGCCAATCGAAGCAGACGAACTGGGGATCGTAATGATCGGATTATGAGAACCGCACACGGATTGGCTGGTGCGCAGGTGGAC
>CAYTZP010000026.1:21824-23842 GCA_964442685.1 uncultured Thiobacillus sp. | reverse complement strand
ATGAAAATAATGCAAGGCGCGGATTTCTTCGCCTGTTCGAACATGTCCCGCACGCGCGCCGCGCCCACGCCAACAAACATTTCAACAAAGTCAGAACCGGAAATGGAGAAGAACGGCACCTTGGCTTCGCCAGCAATCGCTTTGGCCAGCAGCGTTTTACCTGTTCCCGGGCTGCCCACCATCAGCACGCCGCGCGGAATACGTCCGCCCAGTTTCTGGAATTTGGAAGGATCGCGCAGAAACTCGACCAGCTCGCCGACCTCTTCCTTGGCTTCGTCACATCCCGCCACATCGGCAAAAGTGATCTGGTTATTGTTTTCGTCCAGCATGCGTGCCTTGCTCTTGCCAAACGAGAACGCGCCGCCACGCCCGCCCCCCTGCATCTGGCGCATGAAGAAAATCCAGACGCCGATCAGCAACAGCATGGGGAACCAGGAAATAAATATGCTCATAAGGAAGGACTGTTGCTGCTCGGGCTTCACTTCCACTTTGACATTGCTCTTGAGCAGATCCGAAGTCAGCCAGATATCACTCTGCGGCGCATAGGTCACATAGGGTTTGCCGCCCTCGCTCATGCCGCGGATGACATTGCCTTCAATTACGGCCTCTTTGATCTGGCCTTCCTTCACCTGCTGGATGAAATCCGAGTAGGGGATACTGGTCTGGCTCGCCTGACGCACGCCAAATTGCTGAAAAATGGTCATCAGGATCACTGCGATGATCACCCAAACCGCGATATTTTTTGCAAGACTGTTCACTACTGCTCCTAATAGAAGGATTTCACCCTCATACACACCTGTCCATTCTATGCCGTGGGCGGCTTACTGGCTAGCGGCTGTTGAGAAACTCCACGCAGTCGCGGGGAGTTCTTCTACAGTCTGCTGACATTAAGACATTTCTTTCAAGCCTTTTGCCACCAGAAAATTTTCCCGGCTCTCATCGCGCGAAGCGTCTGGTTTTCGCACATGCACCTGACTGAAGGCCGCTCGCGCCGCACGCACAAATTCCTCAAAACCCGGGCCATGAAACACCTTGACCACAAACGCGCCTTCAGGTTTCAACCATTGACGGGCAAATTCCAGCGCCAATTCGGCCAGCATGTAGTGTTTGGCTTGATCAGCTTCTTTCACCCCGGATAGATTGGGCGCCATATCAGATAAAACAAGGTCCAGCATACGCCCGTTCAGCGCGGCTTCGACTGCAGCCAGTCCCTCATCCGTGGTGAAATCCGCCTGGATGATCTGCGCGCCCGCTACCGGCTCGACCGGCAATAAATCAATGCCGACCACCCTGCCCTTCTCGCCGGTTTTATTTACCGCAACCTGGCACCAGCCGCCGGGTGCTGCACCAAGATCCACCACAGTCATGCCCGGCTTTAGCAAATGATCGCGTTCGTCCAGCCACAACAATTTGTAAGCCGCACGCGAACGATAACCTTCCTTCTGCGCCAGTTTGACGAAAGGATCATGCACATGACGGTCGAGCCACCATGCCCGGCTGGTTTTTGGGCGTTTCATATGACAAATCCGTTAAAATTCTGTTTTGAAATCAGAATGAGCAACACACATGATGACTCTCACCGCAGCGCAACGCCAACATCTAAAGGCGCTGGCACATTCCCTTTCGCCAGTGGTGCTGCTGGGTGAGAAAGGTTTGACCGAAGCCGTGCTGAAAGAAATCGGACACGCGCTGAAGTCACACGAGCTGATCAAGATCAAGGCTGTTTCCGGCGAGAAAACCGTACGGGAAAACTGGTTAACGGAAATCTGCACCACCCACGGTGCCGCCCCCGTGCAGCATATCGGCAAGACCCTGATTATCTACAAGCCCGCCGAAACCCCGGTAATCAAGCTCCCCGGCTGAGACGGCTCGATTGCTCCGGTTTGATCTGTTGATAACGCGGTTTATTTTGCGTTGCGCCAGACCAGAATCAGGCCCAACACACTCTCAATCAGATAGACCACGCTGGAAACACCGTGCCAGGCCGCAAAGCGGCTGCGAAAGGCGCTTTCCATCAC
>CAYTZP010000026.1:0-21724 GCA_964442685.1 uncultured Thiobacillus sp. | reverse complement strand
CGCTGGAAACACCGTGCCAGGCCGCAAAGCGGCTGCGAAAGGCGCTTTCCATCACAGCCTGCGGCATGGCCTGATCTTTCAGCGCCTGCATGATCGGCTGGATGCCGAAATGCTGTCCCAAGGTCAGCAACAGCATGACCAGCACAATCCAGAAATACGCCTGTCTCAATGCCGGAAAACCATGCCGCCCCAGACGGAACAGGAGCAGATAGACCCCTGCCACCATGCCGACCCAGGCGATCCACCTGAACAATTCACCCGCCAGGTTGCCCGCCAGTTGGCGATCCGCAAGCTCTGCAAACAGGGTGGGGGCGGCGATATAGCCAATCGCCCAAAGTCCGCCTACCCATAGCACAAGAAAGGCGGATGCCAGACCGTCAGCGAAGTTTTTCATCTTTTGGCAGTCAGATATATTGCACGTCGAGAATCTCGTATTTGCGCACGCCGCCTGGCGCCTGCACTTGCGCGGTATCGCCCGCGTGTTTGCCAATCAGTGCACGCGCGATGGGGGATGAGACGGAAATCTTGTTGGCCTTGATGTCCGCTTCATCTTCACCAACGATCTGGTAAGTCACGGTATCGCCAGACTCAACGCCTTCCAGCTCCACCGTGGCGCCGAACACAACCCGGCCATCCGCATCCAGTGTTTTCGGGTCGATGATTTGTGCGTGCGAAAGTTTGCCTTCGATTTCCTTGATGCGCCCCTCGATGAAACCCTGGCGTTCCTTGGCGGCGTCATATTCGGCATTCTCGGACAGATCGCCCTGCGCGCGCGCTTCGGCAATCGCCTGAATGACAGCCGGTCGCTGCACGGTTTTCAGGTTGTGTAATTCGGCTTTCAGCATTTCTGCGCCGTTGACGGTCAGGGGTACCTTGCTCACGTTATATTCCTTTACTGCATGTTCTGGTGAAGCGATTGCAGGGGATATACCTGCAATTCGCTGGTGTGCCCCATGCCAATGCACGCCGCCTGCGCGCCCGCCAGCGTGGTGAAATAGGCGGCTCGGCGATTGAGCGCCTCGGTACGGATGGAATACGAATCCTTCACCGCGCGTTTGTCATCCACCACGTTGATGATGAGGCTGACTTCGTTGTTCTTGATCATGTCCACGATGTTGGGACGGCCTTCTTTCACCTTGTTGACGATGGTGACCGGCGTGCCCGATTCCTGGATGGCTTGTCCCGTGCCGCGAGTGGCCAACACCGCAAAACCCAGCGCGTGAAAGTCCCGCGCCATCTCGGCGGCCTGCGGCCGGTCTTGCGTGCGCACGCTGATGAATACTTTGCCTTTGGCCGGCAGGGTTTCACCCGCACCGATCTGGGATTTGACGAAGGCTTCGGCAAAGGTCTTGCCCACGCCCATGACCTCGCCAGTGGACTTCATTTCCGGCCCCAGCATGGGATCCACGCCGGGGAATTTACGGAACGGGAACACCGCCTCTTTCACCGCGTAATACGGCGGAATGCGTTCGTTCAGCATATTCTGGCTGGCCAGCGTCTGCCCGGCCATGCAACGCGCGGCGACCTTGGCCAGCGGCGCGCCGATGGCTTTGGAGACAAAAGGCACGGTGCGCGAGGCGCGCGGGTTCACTTCCAGCACATAAATCGTCTCGCCCTGGATGGCGAACTGCACATTCATCAGGCCGACCACATTCAGCGCACGCGCCATCGCCACGGTTTGCTTGCGCAGTTCGTCCTGAATGGTTTGCGACAGGCTGTATGGCGGTAGTGAGCAGGCCGAATCGCCGGAATGCACGCCCGCCTGTTCGATATGCTGCATGATGCCGCCGATCAGCACGTCCTTGCCGTCGGACAGCGCGTCCACATCGACTTCGATCGCATCATCCAGAAAGCGGTCGAGCAGCACCGGCGAATCGTTGGACACTTTCACCGCCTCGGTCATGTAGCGTTTGAGGTCGGCCTCTTCACGCACGATTTCCATTGCTCTGCCACCCAGCACATACGATGGCCGCACCACCAACGGATAGCCGATTTCCTCGGCCAGACGCAGGGCGTCTTCCGGGTTTCTTGCCGTTCTGTTGGGCGGCTGGCGCAGACCCAGCTCGTGCAACATTTTCTGGAAACGCTCGCGGTCTTCCGCCGCGTCGATCATGTCCGGCGTGGTGCCGATGATGGGCACGCCGTTCTTTTCCAGATCGCGCGCGAGTTTGAGCGGCGTCTGCCCGCCATACTGGACGATCACCCCAACGGGTTTCTCGATGCGCACGACTTCCAGCACGTCTTCCAGCGTCAGCGGCTCGAAATACAGACGGTCGGAGGTGTCGTAGTCCGTTGAAACTGTTTCCGGGTTGCAGTTGACCATGATGGTTTCATAGCCGTCTTCTTTCATGGCGAAGGCGGCATGCACACAACAGTAGTCAAATTCGATACCTTGCCCAATGCGGTTTGGACCGCCGCCCAGCACCATGATCTTTTTCTTGTCCGTAGGCTGCGCCTCGCACTCTTCCTCGTAGGTCGAATACATGTACGCGGTCGGCGTGGCAAATTCCGCCGCGCAGGTATCCACGCGCTTATAGGCCGGGTGCACAGCCAGTTCGCTACGCCGCGCACGCACGGCGTGCTGGTCGATATTAAGCAGTTTGGCCAGACGCCGGTCGGAAAAGCCCATGCGTTTCAAACGCCACAGGCTGTCCCTGTCCAAATCGGCAAGTGTTTTCGATTTGAGTGCATTTTCGGTCTCGACGATTTCCTGGAGCATGTGCAAAAACCAGGGGTCGATATGCGTCTGCTGGTGAATCTGTTCCAGCGTCATGCCAATACGGAAGGCGTCGGCCACATACCAGATGCGCTCGGGACCGGCGTCGCCCAGCTCGGCTTCGATCACGTCCTTGTCGGCGGTTTTTTCGTCCAGCCCGTCAGCGCCGACTTCCAGCCCGCGCAGCGCTTTTTGCAACGATTCCTGGAAGGTGCGGCCAATCGCCATCACCTCGCCCACCGACTTCATCTGCGTGGTCAGCCGGTTGTTGGCCTGGGGAAATTTCTCGAACGCGAAACGCGGAATCTTGGTGACGACGTAATCAATCGACGGCTCGAACGAAGCCGGAGTTGCGCCGCCGGTAATGTCGTTGGCCAACTCATCCAGCGTGTAGCCCACCGCAAGCTTGGCCGCCACCTTGGCGATGGGAAAACCCGTGGCCTTGGAAGCCAGCGCGCTGGAGCGTGACACGCGTGGATTCATCTCGATCACCACCATGCGGCCATCCGCCGGGTTGATGGAGAACTGCACATTGGATCCGCCGGTATCCACGCCGATTTCACGCAATACCGCCAGCGAAGCGTTGCGCAAAATCTGGTATTCCTTGTCGGTCAGCGTTTGCGCGGGCGCCACGGTGATGGAGTCGCCGGTGTGCACGCCCATGGGGTCAAAGTTTTCGATCGAGCAGATGATGATGCAGTTATCGCGGCTATCGCGCACCACTTCCATCTCGTATTCTTTCCAGCCGATCAGCGATTCTTCGATCAACAGTTCGCTGGTCGGCGAGGCTTCCAGCCCGCGCGTGCAGATTTCGACGAATTCGTCCATGTGATAGGCGATGCCGCCGCCGCTGCCGCCCATGGTAAAGGACGGGCGGATAATGACCGGGAAGCCGATCCCGGCCTGCACCTGTTTGGCCTCTTCCATGCTGTGCGCAATGCCGGAACGCGCTGAGCCCAGGCCGATCTTGGTCATGGCCTGTTTGAACTTTTCGCGGTCTTCAGCCTTGTCGATGGCCTCTTTTTTCGCGCCGATCATTTCGACGCCATATTTATCCAGCACGCCATGCCGGGCGAGATCGAGCGCGCAGTTCAGCGCCGTCTGCCCGCCCATGGTCGGCAACAGCGCGCTGGGACGCTCTTTTTCAATGATCTTTTCCACCACCTGCCAGGTGATGGGTTCAATGTAGGTCGCATCCGCCATGCCCGGGTCGGTCATGATGGTGGCCGGATTGGAGTTGACCAGGATGACGCGGTAGCCTTCTTCCTTCAGCGCCTTGCAGGCTTGCGCGCCGGAATAGTCGAACTCGCACGCCTGACCAATGATAATGGGGCCGGCGCCGATAATCAGGATGCTTTGTATGTCGGTTCTTTTTGGCATATCAGCGCTGCTTCTGTTCCATCATCGACACAAAGCGGTCGAACAAATAACTGACGTCGTGCGGGCCGGGACTCGCTTCCGGGTGCCCCTGGAAAGAGAACGCCGGTGCGTCGGTACGCGCAATCCCCTGCAATGAACCATCGAACAAGGACACATGCGTGGTCTTGATATTGGCGGGCAGGGATGCCGCATCCACGGCAAACCCGTGGTTCTGGCTGGTAATGGCGACACGACCGGATTCGATATCCTTGACCGGGTGGTTGGCGCCATGGTGGCCAAATTTCATCTTCACGGTTTTGGCGCCCGAAGCCAGCGCCAGCAGTTGGTGCCCCAGACAAATGCCGAAAGTCGGCACCCCGCTTTCAACAATGGTTTTGATCGCACTGATGGCGTAATCGCATGGTTCCGGATCGCCAGGGCCGTTGGACAAAAACACGCCATCCGGTTTCAATGCCAGCACCTCGGATGCGGGCGTTTTGGCGGGTACCACCGTGAGCTTGCAGCCGCGCGCAGCCAGCATCCGCAGGATATTGCGCTTGACGCCGTAGTCATAAGCCACGACATGGAATTTATCCTGATCGCGCGGCACATAGCCCTTGCCCAGCGCCCATTCGCCTTCATTCCACGCGTAGCTTTTTGCGCTGCTTACCACTTGCGCGAGATCCATCCCGGCAAGCCCCGGAAATGCGCGCGCCGCCGCCAACGCCTCGGCTTCATCGACGCGACCGGCCATGATGCAGCCGCCCTGCGCACCCTTTTCACGCAAAATGCGCGTCAGACGACGGGTGTCGATATCGGCAATGGCGACAATATTCTGGCTTTTTAGGTAATCGCCCAATGTCTGATTGGCGCGGAAATTGGAATGCAGACGCGGCACATCGCGCACCACCAGGCCAGCGGCATAAATACGGTCGGCCTCGACATCTTCATCGTTAATGCCGTAATTGCCGATATGCGGGTAGGTCAGCGTCACAATCTGACGCGAATAGGAAGGATCGGTGAGAATTTCCTGATACCCGGTCAGCGCGGTATTGAACACCACTTCACCAACCGTGCTGCCGTCGGCACCGATGGAAAGTCCGCGAAACACCGAGCCGTCGGCAAGCGCAAGAAGGGCAGGCTGAGCCTTGGGCACAGGTCACTCCAAAAATAGCAGGATGGTAGGAGACAGAGCCAGGCAACAGGCTGTTGGCTGACCCGAATTGAGATGGAATTATACCCTGCAAGCCATGCTACGGCAATGCACCATTACAGTTCAGACGCCGGAAAACCAGCGGAAATGTCAGCCAGCCGGCAGCAAATGATCCAGCCCGCCATCCATGTGCAGTTCGGTCAGCTCGGTAAAACCGCCGACGCATTTCCCATCCACAACGATTTGCGGCACGGTGCGTGCGCCGTTGGTCACGACGGAGAACTCCCGCATCGACTCACGATCCAGATCAATGCGCACTTCGTCGTAAGCAATGCCGCGCTTGTCGAGAAAGGCCTTGGCCTTGACGCAAATCGGACAGGTGCCTGTGCTGTAAACCTTGACTTTGTTCATGCCTGTTTCAACCTTATTTCAATCCCAACACGTCACGCATGTCATACAAGCCAGCCCCCCTGCCTTGCAGCCATTTGGCAGCACGCAGCGCACCCTGGGCAAACGTCGCCCGGCTGCTGGCCTTGTGTGTGAGTTCGACGCGTTCGCCGATGCCGGCAAACAACAGGGTATGGTCGCCCACGATGTCGCCGCCACGCACGGTGGCAAAGCCGATGGTTTGCGGATCGCGCTCACCTGTCACGCCCTCGCGGCCATAGATGGCGCAGGTTTTCAGATCGCGCCCCAATGCGTCGGCCACTGCCTGGCCGATACCCAGCGCCGTGCCGGAAGGCGCATCGACCTTGTGCCGGTGGTGCGCTTCGATAATTTCGATGTCATAGCCCTCTGCCAGCACGCGGGCGGCGTCTTCAGCCAGTTTCATCAACAAATTGACGCCCACGCTGAAATTGGGTGCGAAGACGACGCCTATCTCTTTCGCGGCTGCTTCGATCGCCGCTTTACCCGCTGCATCAAACCCCGTGGTGCCGATGACGATATTGGCTCCCGCGTTGCGGCAGGCATCCAGATAGGTCAGCGTGGCCTCGGGGCGGGTAAAGTCAACCAGCGCCTGAGCACCCTGCAAAGTGGCGACCGCGTTATCGCTCACGCGCACGCCCGGCCTGGCGCCAAACAGGCTGGCGTCCTGGCCAACGGCCTGCCCGCCCGCCCGATCCAGCGCGCCATGCAGCGCACAACCCGCATCCTGCGCCACCGCCTCCAGCAGCGCGCGCCCCATGCGCCCGGAAACCCCGGCAATCACAGTTTTCATTGCGCTCATTGTGTTCTCACTTCTTGACCTTGATTGGCGCAAGGATCTTTTCGTCTTCAATCAGCCACAGGTTGTCCACGCGCACAAACTTGATTTGTTTGATAACCGCATCCTGATATGAATCCGAACGATAGTACTGACGGAAGCTGACCTGCGCCTTGTCCTCGCCGATTGACTCAAATGCGTGCCCGTCAATCCTCAGGTCGATATTGCGCGCCAGTCCCAATAACAGACGACGGCGTTTCTCCCATTCCATGCGGGTCAAGCCGCCAGCAGGCTTAAAGCTGGCAGCATAAGCGGCCAGGTAAGCCTCTTCATCCCGCGATTTCCAGGCATTTGCCCAGGCATTGAGCGCCGCCATCACTTGCCCTTCCACGCCCGCAGCACCAAGGCTGCCGCCCGGAAAACTCGGCACGACATCAGGCACAACCGCTGCAACATTGGTTTCTGCCTGCAAAGCCACCGTCTCTGGCGGCTTCTCGCTGACAATCACCGGATTGGGCTTTGCCCCCGCAGGCTGGGGCGCGGCTGTCATCGGCGGCACAATCGAAGTCTCATTCAAGACCCGTTCAGCCGAAGCCTTTTTTTCTGCGCCTGTTTTTGGCTGTGGTGTTTCCGTCGTTGCGGCTGCCACAGGCTGCGGGGCGGGCAAAACGGGCTTGGGCGCAGCCGCCTGTTCGACGCTGGGCGTAATCCGTGGCGGGGGAGCCGGAGCCGGCTCGGTCGTGGCTACGACCTTGGGCGATTCGACCTTGGCCGCTGCAACCTTGGCCGCTTCGGGCGTTGCGGATGGCTTTTCCTCTGCCTTCACTGCCGCAACGGCGGCTTGTTCTGGCGCCACAGGCTTGGGTGCAAACCCCTCGGCATCTACCCGGGTCAGCACGTCCCCTTCAAAAAACAATGCCAGACGGCGCTTCTCGGTCAGCTTGCCAGCCTTGCGGTAGTTGTACACATAATCCCAGCGATTGTTACGAAAGGGATCCACCAGTAGCGGCGTGCCCAACAAAAAACGCACCTGGGAAGCCGTCATCCCGACCTTGAGCTTATCTACGGCCTCTTGTTCCAGTGCGTTTCCCTGCTGAACGTCAATTCGGTAGGGAGACACCGGAACACTTACGGACGCACAGGCCGTCAACGCGACAACCAGCGGTATCAGACGCAGGGTTTTCAATTGCCTACTCCGGACAAAATCTGCAAAGGCGTTATCATAACTGAGTTTGATTTACTGTTCGGAGACCAAATATGAGTCACCCCAGCGACCTGAAGAACATCGGTCTCAAGGCCACCTTGCCCCGGCTCAAGATTCTTGACCTGTTTGAACACACCAGCAAGCGCCACATGACCGCCGAGGAAGTGTATTCACTGCTGAAAGAGGACGGCCAGGACATTGGCCTTGCCACGGTATATCGTGTTCTAACCCAATTTGAGCAGGCCGGTCTGCTGATGCGTCACCATTTTGACAGTGACAAGGCGGTGTTTGAACTCAATCAGGGTGAACACCACGATCACCTTGTTTGCCTGCAATGCGGTCGCGTGGAAGAGTTTTTCGACGAAGAAATCGAAAAACGGCAGCGCGTAATTGCCGAATCACGCGGTTTCAACATTCATGAGCATTCGCTGCAAATCTATGCCAATTGCAACAAAACGCCCTGCCCTCACCGCCCCCGGAAATAGGCAAGTCAAAGTCAAACGGAAAAGATTACCCTGCTTGTCGGCGGGCTGACTTTTTCACGCGCGCTGCCGTGCCCGCGCTGGCAGTCGCCAGCATTTCACGGGCATGTTGCAGGGTGGTTGCAGTCAGCTCTTTGCCGCCCATCATGCGGGCAATTTCATGCACGCGCGCCTCGTCATCCAGCACATTAACCCGGCTGACAACTTTATCCGTGCCGGACAATTTGCTGATCAGGCAGTGCCGGTCAGACCAGGCGGCCACCTGAGCCAGATGTGTCACTACCAGCACCTGGCGATGATCTGCCAGCTGCGCCAGACGCTTGCCGATGGCCTCTGCCACGGCTCCGCCCACACCCACATCCACCTCGTCAAAAATCATGGTAGGCACACCTGCCTGACCAGACAAGGCAGTCTGGATTGCCAGGCTGATACGCGCAAGCTCCCCGCCTGAAGCGGTTTTCTCAAGGCTGTCCAAAGCCAGACTGGCATGACTGCTGACCAGAAAACGCACTTCTTCCATGCCATGAGCGTGGGGCGGCACTGGCTTCAAATCAACCTCAAACCGGCCTTCCGACAGCGCCAGTTCGGCCATGATCCGGGTAATGGTTTGCGATAGCCGAATCGCGGCTTGCTGGCGCAAAGCCGAAAGCTGCTCTGCATGTTGCCGCCACCCCCGCTCGGCTTGTTCAAGCTGTTCTTCCAGGGCGGCAATGTCCTGCCCCGCCTTGATTTCTTCCAGGCGGTGCGTCCACTGGCTTTGGCGCTCAGGCAACTCCTGCGGATTCAGACGATGCTTGCGGGCAATACGCAAGCCCTCGGCCATCTGCTGATCGAGTTGCGCCATACGCTCTGGATCCATGCTCAATTTGTCTGCGTAGCGCACCATGCCATGACGGACTTCTTCGATCTGGCTGATTGCCGCTTGCAGCAGCGCCATTTCTTCTGTCAATGAAGCATCACTGTCGAGAATGTCCTGCATCACGCTCTGCGCGGCGGATAGCTGACGCAAAACACCTTGTTCTTCGTCTTCCAGCCGCGCCAACAAGAGGGCGCTATTTTCGATCAAGGCAGCCATGTTGATCTGGCGCTGGTGCTCGGCCTGGAACGCTTCCCAGTTCTGCAACACATCAGCCAATGGCGCCAATTCCGCAAGCGCGGCTTCCAGCCCTTCCTGTTCCAGCAGCCGGGTTTCGGCTTCCTGTTTGGCTGCTTGCAGGGTTTTTTGCGCCTGCTGCCACATTTTCCATGCATGCAGTGTGGCTCGCGCCGGGTCTTTTGCATCAGCAAAAGCATCCAGCAAATCACGCTGTACTGCGGGCTTTAACAAGGCATGATGAGCGTGCTGGCCATGAATATCCACCAGCGCCTCGCCCAGTTCCTTGAGTTGCGCCAGGGTCACTGGCGTGCCATTGATGTAGGCGCGACTGCGGCCTTCTGCCTCGATGCTGCGGCGCAGCAGGCAGGTGTCTGTTTCCAGTCCTGCCTGCTCCAGCCATTGCTGCACGGCAACCAGCCCGTCAATCTCAAATTCGGCAGAAATCTCGGCGCGCTTGGCACCCTGACGCACGATACCGGACTCCGCACGATCGCCCAGCACCAGCGACAAGGCATCCACCAGAATGGACTTGCCTGCGCCGGTTTCGCCGGTCAGCACTGTCATGCCGTGATGGAAATCAAGTTCCAGCGACTCGATCAGCACAAAATCGCGGATGGCAAGCTGGCGCAGCATTAGAGCTGTTTTCCCCAGTGCAGCTTCTGCCGCAGGGTGTCGTAGTAACTGTAATGCTTGGGATGCAGCAGCGTCACGTTGTAGGGCACACGACAGATTTTGACCCGGTCGTCCTGATGCAGGTCAAAATGACTCTGCCCGTCAAAGTGCACGCGCGCGTCATCCGCATGATGCACAATGAGTTCCAGCGCCGACTGGCTGCTGACCACGATTGGCCTGGCCGACAATGTATGCGGACAAATAGGCACCAGGGTTATCGCTTCCAGCGTGGGATAAAGAATCGGCCCGCCCGCCGAAAGCGCATAGGCTGTAGAGCCGGTGGGCGTGGCGATGACCAGACCATCGGATCGTTGGGTATAGACAAACTCGTTGTCGATAATCACTTCAAACTCGATTAGTCGCCCGGTGCCAGCCTTGCTCACCACCACGTCATTGAATGCCGAGGCTTCAAACACGGTTTCGCCATCGCGCTCGACCCGGGCAGACAGCAGTATGCGTGCTTCGGCATCGTATTCACCCGCCAGCATTCGCGACAGCTCTGCCTGCATGTCCTGCATGACAATATCGGTCAGAAAACCCAGTCGCCCCTGATTTACGCCAATCAGTGGCACAGGGTACGGCGCCAGGGCGCGGGCGATCGACAGCATGGTGCCGTCGCCTCCCACTACCACCACCACATCGGCGAGCGTGGCCAGCTCTGTCAGCTTGGCCTGGGGGTAATCACATTGCTCGATATTTTCGGCAGTGCGGCGAGCGATCACCACCTCATAGCCTTCTTGCGTAAGAAAACCTGCCAGATCCTTGACCGATCCGGCAATGGTCTGGCTATCATGTTTGCCCACCAGGGCGACTTTATGGAAAGCTTTTGGCATGGCCTTATTATCCTAGAAACCAAAGTTGCACGCACCCGCAAAAAAAAGCGAAGGTCATCGAAGGCGGATGAATCAGATTCCATGCGTCATTTTCAGAGGCGATAAGCGGCCAACTGCGGTTTTTTAGGATTATACGGTTGTAGAATTCCCACACAGTATCCCCGACCGCCTGTTTCTTCGAATGCTCACCGACCGCGCACGCATCCTGCTGAAAACCCTGATAGAGCGCCACATTACCGAGGGCGAACCGGTCGGTTCGCGCACCCTGGCCAAGCACGCCGGTCTGGATTTGTCGCCCGCCAGCATTCGCAACATCATGTCTGATCTGGAAGAGCTGGGTTTTGTCGCCAGCCCGCACACTTCTGCCGGTCGCGTCCCCACCCCCCGCGGCTACCGTTTTTTTGTCGATACGCTGCTAACTGTTCGCCCGCTGGAACAAGTTGCGCTGGGTCAAATGCAACGCCAGCTTGCGCCGGATGATCCGCAAAAACTGTTATCCAACGCCTCCAACCTGTTGTCTGAACTGACCCATTTTGCCGGGCTGGTCATGGTTCCCCGGCGCAACCCGGCGTTCCGTCAGGTCGAGTTTCTGAAACTATCGGAGAAACGCATCCTGCTCATTATCGTGACGCAGGAGGGCGAAGTGGAAAACCGCGTCATTCTCACCGAGCAACCCTACACGCAGGCCAAGCTCACAGAGTCGGCCAATTACTTCAACCATCATTTCGGCGGACTGCGCTTCGACCAGGTCAGGCAAAGTCTGAAAAAAGAATTGGGCAAAATGCGTGACGACATGCAGGCGCTGATGACAGCCGCCGTAGAAGCCGGATCGGATGCGATGGAAGGCGCGCGCGTACCCATGGTGGTGTCTGGCAGCCGCAATCTGCTCAACGTGCAGGAACTGTCTGCCAACATGCAAAGCCTGCGCCGCCTGTTTGATGCTTTCGAACAAAAAACCGCATTGCTCAATCTGCTGGAACAGTCGTGCAATGCCCAGGGCGTGCAGATTTTCATCGGCGGCGAATCTGACACCCTGCCGCTGGACGAATGCAGCCTGGTCACCGCGCCCTACGAGGTGGACGGCCAGGTGGTGGGCACGCTGGGCGTGGTCGGCCCCACCCGCATGGCTTATGAGCGCGTCATCCCTATTGTCGATGTCACCGCCAGACTGCTGTCCAACGCACTTTCCTATCACTAAGACTCAAGGCATTACATGAGCTACCTCAAAGAGCCGGACTACACCCACGGCACTGCAAATCAAGCCGGCATTCTGCTGATCAACCTGGGGACGCCGGACGCACCTACCCCAAAGGCATTGCGGCGCTACCTCAAGGAATTTCTGTCTGACCCGCGTGTCGTTGAAATTCCCCGTGCGATCTGGTGGCTGATTCTCAATGGCATCATCCTCAACACACGACCCAAAAAATCCGCCGCCAAATACGCCAGTATCTGGATGACGGAAGGTTCCCCGCTCAAGGCGCATACCGAACGCCAGGCCAAATTACTCAAGGGCTGGCTGGGTCAGCAAGTGCAGTCGCCATTCCAGGTGGAATACGCCATGCGCTATGGCAATCCTTCCATCGCCAGCGGCCTTGACAAACTTAAAGCTTCTGGCTGTGACCGCATCCTGCTGTTACCGATGTATCCGCAATATGCCGCCTCCACCACTGCCACGGCCTTTGACGCCGCCTTTGCGCACCTGGCCAAAATGCGCAACGCGCCAGCCATCCGCACGCTCAGGCACTACCATGACGATGCCGGGTATATCGCAGCACTGGCGCAAAATGTCCGCAAGCACTGGCAAAGCAATGGCCGCCCGGATGTGCTGGTCATGAGTTTTCATGGGCTGCCACGTTACACCCTGGAAAAGGGCGACCCTTATCATTGCGAGTGCCAGAAAACCGGGCGTCTGCTAGCTGAAGCATTGGGGCTGAACGCAGACCAATATCGCGTGACCTTCCAGTCACGCTTTGGCAAGGCCGAGTGGCTACAGCCCTACACCGACAAAACCATCGAAAATCTGGCACGCAACAACACCGCGCGTGTGGATGTCATTTGCCCCGGATTCACCGCAGACTGTCTGGAAACACTGGAAGAAATCAACCAGGAAGTACGCGAAAGTTTTCTCCAAGCGGGTGGACGCGAGTTTCATTACATTCCTGCGCTGAATGAGCAAGCAGAATGGATAGCGGCACTGGGAAAAATTGCGCTGCAAAACCTGTACGGCTGGCTGGCTGATCACGCAACAACCAATCACACCCCAGAGGTTCTGCAAACTTCAGCACGCCGCGCCATACAAATGGGCGCAAAAAAATAATTCATCACCTGGCCGAAAAACCGCACCATATAAGCGTTTGCTGTTGGACAGTTAAAAAATACTATTAGAAAATAGCGACGTTGAACCACTTGGCAATTTTGCTCAAGCTGGTTCACATATACCTGTGCCGGGCATGTCCGGCAGTATTAAAAACAACTCTCTTTGGAGGAGTCTATGCACAAGAAACTCGCCCTGCTCGCCGCAGGTGTCGCTCTTCTGAGCACCAATGTCTTTGCCGTTCCCCGTGGTGAAGTCCTTGCTTCTACCTGCCTGTCCTGCCATGGCGCAAACGGCAAGAGCAACAGTGCCATGCCCAGCCTGGCCGGTCTGGACAAAGCCTATTTTGTTCAAGCCATGAAAGACTTCAAATCCGGCAAGCGTCCCGGCACCATCATGAAGCGCCACGCCGCTGGCTACACCGAAGCGGAATACGCCGAAATGGGCGAATTCTTCTCCAAACTCAAATAATCACCGGAACGCATAAGGAGACCAACCATGAGTTTTAATCGTCGCGATTTTCTTAAAGTATCCGGTGCTGGTGCAGCAACTGTTCTGGCCGCTGGCTGCGCCACCCAAGACGCAGGCACTACCGCCAAAGCCAACCCCAAAGTGGTCGTCGTCGGCGCTGGTTTTGGCGGCGCAACCTGTGCCAAGTACCTGCGCAAGTGGGGCCCAAACATTGAAGTGACCCTGGTCGAGCCGAACGACAATTTCGTTTCCTGCCCCATTTCCAACTGGGTGCTGGGCGGCATAAAAACCATGGCTGACATCACCCACGGCTACGGCAACTTGCCCAAGTATGGCATCAAGATGGTCAAGGACTACGTGGTCGGCATTGACCCCAACGCCCGCACCGTCAGATTGAAGTCTGGCGGCAGCCTGAGCTATGACCGTCTGGTGCTGGCTCCCGGCGTTGAGATCATGACCGACTTCGTCAAGGGCTACAGAGAAGCTGAAGCCGCTGGCAAAGTGGTTCACGCCTGGAAAGCCGGCGCGCAAACCGCCCTGCTGCGCAAACAGCTCGAAGCCATGCCTGACGGCGGCGTATTTGTGATGTCCGTCCCGGCAGCACCTTACCGCTGCCCACCCGGGCCTTACGAGCGTGCCTGCCTGGTCGCCAACTACTTCAAAAAGGCCAAGCCCAAGTCAAAGATCATCCTGCTGGACGGCAACCCCGACGTTGCTTCCAAGCCCGCCTTGTTCAAGGGCGTGTGGAACGACCTCTACAAAGGCATGATCGACTTCCGCCCCAACAACCTGCCCTACGCTGTAAACGGCAACACCATGACAGTGACCACCGAGTTTGATGATGTGAAAGGCGACGTACTCAACGTCGTGCCGCGTCAAAAAGCCGGCGAAGTCACCGCCATGGCTGGCGCACGTAACGACAGCAACGGCATCTGGTGCGCGGTCAATCTGACCACGTTCGAGTCCACCACTGTACCCAACGTGCATGTGATTGGCGACTCGGTACTGTCCAACCTGCCCAAGTCCGGTCACATGGCGACCAACCATGCCAAGATTTGCGCAGCGGCCATTGTTCAAATCTTCGCCGGTCGTCAGCCCGACCCGGTTCCGGTCGTGGCGAACACCTGCTACTCAGCCGTGTCCGACACACAGTCCGGCTATGTGGCCAACGTGTTCCGTTTTGACAAGGAAAGAGGCTATGTGAGCCAGCCTGAGGGCGGCGCAACCCCCAAAGGCGATGAAATCAACTTTGCCTACAATGAGTCTTGGGCTCGGAACATCTGGGCGGAAGCACTTAGCTGATCCGTTGCACGGAGGTAAAAATCAAGCGGGGCGCAAGCCCCGCTTTTTTTCCGCCAGAAATTCAGCGTTTATTGCTTGTCATAAACGACAAAGTGGTATTCCATGCCGTCTGCCTGGTTAACCCGCCGCTCGCGGCTGGTTTCACTCCAGTGCGCCCGGTCGTATTCGGGAAACCAGGCATCCCCTTCAACTTCGGTCTGGATTTCGGTGAGATACAGGCGATCGGCAAGCGGCAGGGCTTGTGCATAAAGTTCGGCACCGCCAACAAAGAAAATTTCTTCATCTTCCCCGCACAATGCAATGGCATCATCCAGCGAACGGGCAAGCCTGGTTTCAGGCGGCGCGGCATACTCGCCGCGCGTCAGGATCACCGTTGTCCTGCCGGGCAATGGCCGCCCAATAGACTCATAAGTCTTGCGCCCCATGATGATGTGGTGCCCCAGCGTCAACGCCTTGAAATACTTGAGGTCTTCAGGAAGCTTCCAGGGTAGCGTGTTGCGGATGCCGATGGTGCGATTGATCGCCAGCGCAGAAATAATTGAGATACGGGGCTTCATCCCTTCGCACTTCTCCTTATCACTGTCGCTCATACGGCCACTGGCGCCTTGATGGCCGGGTGCGGATCATATCCTTCCAGCACAAAATCCTCGTACTTGAAGGCGAACAAATCTTTCACCTCGGGATTAATTCGCATTGTTGGCAAAGGTCTGGGTTCTCGCGACAACTGTTCGTTGACCTGATCAAAATGGTTCAGGTAAATATGCGCATCGCCCAGGGTGTGCACAAAATCACCTGGCTTAAGCCCCGTCACTTGCGCCACCATCATGGTCAGCAAGGCATAGCTGGCGATATTGAACGGCACGCCTAGGAACAGATCGGCGCTGCGTTGATACAACTGGCAGGATAGTTTTCCATCTGCCACATAAAACTGGAAGAACGCATGGCACGGTGCCAGCGCCATTTTGTCGAGATCCGCTACATTCCAGGCCGAAACAATGATGCGACGCGAATCCGGGTTGTGCTTGATGTCATTCAGCACGCGCTGTATCTGGTCGATATGCTGGCCGTTGGGCGCAGGCCAACTCCGCCACTGGTAGCCATACACCGGCCCCAGATTGCCGTTTCCGTCCGCCCACTCATCCCAAATGGAAACGCCGTTTTGCTTGAGATAAGCGATGTTGGTTTCGCCTTTAAGGAACCACAACAACTCATGAATGATGGAGCGCAAATGGCATTTCTTGGTGGTTACCAAGGGAAAACCCTGCGATAAATCAAAGCGCATCTGGTAACCAAACACGGACACCGTGCCAGTACCTGTACGGTCGGATTTTTTTACGCCGGTATCGCGCACATGGCGCAGCAAGTCGTGATAAGTTTTCATTGTGTAATGTGATCAATAGGTGCGGCAGGCGCCGCTGCTCCATTATCCCCGCTTTGACCAGTCAGTGCACCCGCCAGCACCTGATCCGCCCCTGCGCCGTAAACATCCCAAAAGGCGATCACAAAATCCGTCCCGTCTTGCAATGCCAGCACCAGTTGTTTGAAGCGTGCCGGGTCGTGTCTTTTCAACGCATCAACCAGTAACATGGATTGTCGATAAAACACATGGATATTCAGGCCAAAAGATTTTGCCTTGTGTCGCAAGTCAGGCGTATCGCGCAGTGACAGATTGATCATTTTGCCCTGGCGCGCAGCTTCGATGGCCTGTTCGTCAGTCGCGTATTCCGCACCGCCGCCCCCGGCAGTCAGCGAAGCCCAGCCCTCGTGAAACCAGACCGGCATGGTATGGTGATAATGCCCGACACGCTGCCCCAGGTGCACATGGCTCAGCTCATGAATGAGCAAGGGCTTGAGCCTGCTGTGTTCCCTGCCATTCAGATTGGGCGAGAGCACCAGCCGATTATCCGGCACTACGGCTGCCGACAAGCCGGGAGTCATCACATACTGTTTGAAGCAGGCTTCGGTGGCGCATACGAAGACCTTTGGCGTTTCGGCAAAATCCAGATAATGCGCCTGACTGACGGTGGCGATGGCCTCGTTCAGCACACTTGCCACGCGCAAGGCATATTCCCGCCCTCCTTGCTCCAGCGCAGCCCGCTCGACCATCACCCGCGCGTCCTCCGGCAAAGGCACGAATCCCTGCATGGATTGCAAAGCACGCGGATGACTAACGAGCATGGCGCAGCCCTGCAAGGCCAGCAAACCCGCGATCCACACTACGTGTTTCAGCGCGCTCAACATGCCAGCCGCTCCCAAGCCTGATTGACCAGCCCTTCGAGCGGCTGGTAACTGGATTTGTAGGCCATCTTGCGCGAGTCTTCGATCCAGTAGCCCAAGTACAAATACGGCAGCCCGAAATCACGCGCCTGCCTGATTTGCCACAGCACGGCATAGCTGCCCAGGCTGCGTCTTTCAAGCAGCGGATCGTAGAAGGTATAAACCGCAGAAAGGCCATCCGCCACCCGATCCACCACACTGACCATGCGTAACACGCCTTCTTCACGAAACTCCACCAGGCCGCTATCAACCTGGCTGGTAAGCAAAAACTGCGTGTATTGCTCACTATCATCCTGATCCATGCCACCACCCGGATGCCGCGCCTTTTGATAACAGCGATATAGATCAAAGTGTTCCGGGTTAAACACCAATGGCTTGAATACCGCCTGCATGTGCTGATTCTGTTTCTGGCAGCGTCTTTGCGTGCGGTTGGGTTTGAATGCCCCAACGTCCACACGCACCGGCACGCAACGGCTGCAATGAGTGCAATGGGGACGATATGTATAGTCGCCGCTACGCCGGAAACCAGCACGGATCAACTCGCCATACGCCTCGCCGCCAATCAGATGGGCGGGAGCCGCTACTTGTGACCGCGCTTCCAGACCATCGAGATAGCTGCATGGATAAGGTGCCGTCAGATAAAACTGAATACGAAGAAACGGAGGCTCGGAAATATGCACTAGAAATTGTCCAGAGGTGAGGGCAAGGGCGACAGAAATGCATTGCCTGCGGGCGGCAATTTTACCAACGTCTGCAATGCACTGACGAATTGCTGTCGCGCTAGCGGCTGCGCGCCAAGCGAAGCCAGATGCTGCGTTTCCATCTGACAATCTATCAACTCATAACCGCACACATCCAGCGCCCGGCACAAATGCGCCAGCGCCAGTTTGGAAGCATCGCTGCGACGGCTGAACATGGACTCGCCATAAAACACACGGCCAATTGCCAAGCCGTACAAACCCCCGACCAACTCGCCATCCATCCAGGTTTCGATTGAATGCGCATAGCCATCCTCATGCAGGCATCCATACACCTCCAGCATGGCGTTGCCAATCCAGGTACCTGACTTTCCATCTCTAGGCTCGGCGCAACATCGCATCACCTGACTGAAAACCTGATTCACCCTCACCTCATACCCGCCACGCCGGATGCGCTGGCGCAACGAGCGCGACAGCTTGAATCTGGATGGTTGCAAAACCATGCGCGGATCCGGGCTCCACCACAACACCGGTTCACCGGGATTAAACCAGGGGAAAATGCCTTGTTGATAGGCTTCCAGCACATTACGCGGGTTGAGCGTCAACCCGGCGGCCAGCAGCCCATTCGGCTCTTTTAACGCTGTTTCAACAGGCGGAAATACTTGCTCATGTGTTAGCCATGGAATCATGCTGTTATTTTGCCACTCACATTCCCTGGTTCGAAAAAATGATTGACAACCAAATTACATAAAGGATAATTGAATCCTTATTTATTATTTTGTTTATAAAGTAGTTGCGAGCGTGGCTTTGTGCAGAGCACGACATCAGGCCACATGTTTGATCTTGCCCTCCTGTCAGCGTGGTATCGGCAATACATGAGCAGGCTTCTGTCCAGTATCATGCACACTTTGCAGCCACACCGATAGCGTCGGGAATATGACTTTTCCCGCCAGGACAGATGAGCCAACAAACGCCACGCACTCCTTGCTTCACGAGAACAGGTTTTCTTTCAAGGGGTAATCCGCGCCAGACATTTCCAAACCATTTTCCTCCGCCCAGGCTACCAGGGACGTGCATCATTTCTCCTGTTTTAAGTGCGTACGTTCATGTAACGCAAGCCTGGACATTTCCGCCCATGGTTAAGCCTCCCGCCTCCATGGGCGTCTTTTTGTTGAAGCCCGGAAAATAAATGACTGATCAAGCCTGCTTTCATTGCGGTCAGCCGGTGCCTGCGGGCTCCAACTATCCCATCCAGTACAAAAAACACGCTCAACCCGCTTGTTGCCGGGGTTGTCAGGCCGTGGCGCAGACGATCATTGACGCGGGGCAGCAAGCCTATTACGAGCACCGCACGGCGTTGCCCGCGACACCCGCCGAGTCGCAGGCAGAACTGGGCAAATTGGGCTTGTACGACCTGCCGGAAATCCAGCAGAGTTTTGTCAAAACCGAGCCGGAGAATATCCGCGAAGCCGCGTTGATACTGGAAAACATCGTCTGTGCAGCATGCGTATGGTTAAACGAGCGTCATGTTTCAAGATTGCCCGGGGTGTTGTCTGTCGACATCAATTACGCGACCCGGCGCGCACGCGTGCGCTGGGATGCGACACAGCTTAAACTTTCCGACATCCTGAACGCCATTCAGGAAATCGGTTACCTCGCACACCCTTTCGACGCCAGCAAGCAGGACGAGATATTCCGCAAGGAGCGCAACACCGCCATCAAAAGGCTTTCTATCGCCGGGCTGGGGATGATGCAGGTCATGATGTACGCCCTGCCGACCTACACCGCCGACCCCGCGGAAATGACACCGGATATTGTGGCGCTCATGCGCTGGGCAAGTTTGATTTTGACCTTGCCGGTAATTTTCTATTCGGCCTGGCCATTCTTCCAGGGCGCCTGGAGAGACTTCAAACGCAAAACCCTGGGCATGGACGTGCCGGTTTCACTGGGGATCGGGGCGGCTTTTGCTGCGAGCGTCTGGGCAACGTTCACCCAACAGGGCGAGGTGTATTACGACTCGGTCAACATGTTTATTTTCCTGCTGCTGACCGGGCGTTTTCTGGAACTGAACGCCCGTCGCCGCAGCGCGCAGGCCGCCGAAGAACTGGTCAAGCTGATTCCAGCGGTGGCCACACGCCTGCCGCACTGGCCAACCCGGCAAGAAGAAATCCTCCCCGCCGCACAGCTTGCCCCGGGTGATCACGTCCTGATCAAGCCGGGTGAAGTCATCCCCGCCGACGGCGTGCTGGTGGAGGGCCATACCAGTGTGGTCGAAGCCATGCTCACTGGCGAATCGGCGCCGCGTTCCAGACAACCCGGCGATGCCTTGATTGGCGGCACGCACAACCAGCAAAGCCCGGTAGTTATGTGCGTGCAAAAAACTGGAGAAAACACCCGCCTGTCTGCGATTGTGCGCCTGCTCGACCGCGCCCAGAGTGAAAAGCCACGCATCGGCCAGATGGCGGATCGCGCCGCTTCCTGGTTTGTTGGATTGCTGTTGCTGACAACCGCCATCATAGCCGGGGTGTGGTACACCATCGACCCGGATAAAGTGTTCTGGATTACCGTTTCCATTCTGGTGATCACCTGCCCCTGCGCCCTTGGCCTTGCCACACCTGCCGCACTCACCACCGCCACCGGCAGGCTGACCCAGGTCGGCTTGCTGACTACGCGCGGCCATGCACTGGAAACGCTGTCCAAAGTCACCGACATGGTGTTCGACAAAACCGGTACTCTCACGCTGGGCAAGTTGACAGTGCTCGCAGTGGAGCCTGTCGATAGTCATGCTCATGACGAAATCCTGCAACTGGCCGCCGCGCTCGAAGCGGCTTCAGAACACCCCATCGCGCGCGCCATACGTCAGGCATCGGCCACGTCGCTCAAACAAGCCAGTTCGCCACGCAATCATCCCGGCCAGGGGGTGGAAGGCGACATCGAAGGCAAAACGTATCGTTTGGGCAAACCCGATTTTTGCGGCGTATCGCCCCCCGCCACCGAAACGCACCCACAGGCCACACGGTTGGCGCTCACCCGCGAGAGTGTGTTGCTAGGCTGGATTCTGTTGGGCGACGAATTGCGCCCAGACGCGCAGCGCACGCTTGCTGCCCTGCAATCGCTGGGTATCCGCCTGCATCTCTTGTCCGGCGACAATGTTTCGGCGGTAAACACCGTCGCGCGGCAACTTGGCATAGCCTCCGTACAAGCCGAGACGCTGCCGGAAGGCAAACTGGCATATGTCAAACAATTACAACAGCAAGGCTGTGTTGTCGGCATGGTAGGGGACGGCATCAACGATGCCCCAGTGCTGGCGCAAGCGCAGGTTTCCGTCGCCATGGGCGAAGGCACCGACGTGGCACAGGCCGCTGCCGACATGGTCATGCTGGGCGCGCGCATGACCGCACTGTCTGACGGGGTCATCATCGCCAGAAAAACCCACCGCATCATTTATGAAAACCTTGCCTGGGCGCTAGGCTATAACCTGATCGCCATTCCCATCGCCGCTTTGGGGTATGCCACCCCCTGGATTGCCGCCATCGGCATGTCGGCCAGCTCATTACTGGTAGTGCTAAACGCACTGCGCCTCAGCAAATTCCAGAGTAGCGCCGCCTCACCCTCTCCTTCCCTCATCCCCCTTCCTTCTTCACGCGCATAGTGGATATCCTGTTCCTGCTCATTCCGCTGGCTCTGGTTTTGGTCGCCATTATTGCCGGGTTCTTTATCTGGTCGGTCAACCACAGACAATTTGACGACCTGGAAGGCCCGGCACATTCGATTCTGCATGACGACGACAAGCCGGAAAACTGAGCAAACCCGTCCGAAAAATTGAATCTGACCAATTTTTTTATCTGTCCCCGCGCCTAATATCCTGAAAAACCAAATTTGTTGTCTATCTTGGACAGGCAGACTCAAACGCGACAATAAAAAAATAAAAAGGTTTGCAATA
>CAYTZP010000025.1:0-24035 GCA_964442685.1 uncultured Thiobacillus sp. | reverse complement strand
CCGTGAAGGCGGTCGTACCGTCGGCGCTGGCGTCGTGGCGAAAGTGATCGAGTAAATATTATGCAAAACCAGAAAATTCGCATCCGCCTCAAGGCGTTCGACTACAAATTGATCGACCAGTCTGCGATTGAGATTGTTGAAACAGCCAAACGCACCGGTGCTGTGGTCAAGGGGCCAGTGCCCCTGCCCACCTCGATCGAGCGTTTTGATGTACTGCGTTCCCCGCACGTCAACAAAAGCTCGCGTGATCAGTTTGAGATTCGTACGCATCGCCGCTTGATGGACATCATGGATCCTACGGAAAAAACCGTTGATGCCTTGATGAAGCTGGATTTGCCTGCTGGCGTGGATGTTGAAATCAAACTCTAAGTCAAATTGTGACTTGAGTTAAACGCGGAGTGCGAGTACAATCCCGCGCTCCGCGGTTTGGCGCATGAATGCGCTAGCGGTGCTACAAGTGCTCTTGGTTTTTTGAGTGCTTGTGTTGTGTGGGTGGTGTAACCGCCTAATGAACGCCGGTCAATTGTAATCGGTGCTTTACAGCCCCCTGGGTTCGTTTATGGGCTTGGGGTATGCAAAGGAATGAACATAATGAACATCGGACTCGTCGGTCGCAAGATCGGCATGACCCGCATATTCACGGATGACGGTACGTCGGTTCCGGTGACTGTGCTGGATGTGTCGAACAATCGCGTCTCCCAGGTCAAGACCGCAGATGCTGACGGCTATACTGCCGTGCAGGTTGCCTTCGGTTCGCGCCGCAATAGTCGTGTCAATAAAGCTCAAGCTGGTCACTTTGCCAAAGCTGGCATAGAGGCGGCTGAGGTCATGCGTGAATTTGCTGTGCCTGCGGATGTGGCTGCTCAGTATCAGGCTGGCGCAGCAGTTGGTGCAGACATTTTCCAGGCCGGACAAATGGTGGATGTAAGTGGTGTGACCCAGGGCAAGGGCTTTGCGGGCACCATCAAGCGTCATAACTTCAAATCCCAACGCGCTTCGCACGGCAACTCGCGTTCGCATAGAGTGCCGGGTTCCATTGGTATGGCGCAGGATCCGGGTCGTGTGTTTCCTGGTAAGCGCATGTCGGGTCACATGGGTGCGGTGAGCTGCACCGTGCAAAATCTTGAAGTTGTTCGCGTGGATTCTGAGCGTGGTCTCTTGTTGGTCAAGGGCGCGGTTCCGGGTTCCAGGGGTGGGCAAGTTGTGGTTAGTCCTGCAGTGAAGGGGGGTGTCTGATGGATTTGATGGTTATCAATGACCAGGGTCAGCAAACCTCCAGCATGGCGGCAAGCGATGACACTTTTGGCCGTGAATACAACGAGTCTCTGGTGCATCAGGTGGTGACGGCCTATATGGCCAATGCCCGTAGCGCCAGCAGCAAGCAAAAGGATCGTGAAGAAGTCCGCCACAGCACCAAAAAGCCTTTCCGTCAAAAGGGTACGGGTCGTGCGCGTGCTGGTATGACCTCCAGTCCGATCTGGCGCGGGGGTGGCAAGACCTTCCCGAATACCGGTGAAGAAAATTATGCGCACAAGGTCAATCGCAAGATGTACCGTGCCGGTATTTCCGCGATCCTGTCGCAGCTTGCTCGTGATGGCAAGCTCAAGGTTGTGGATGATCTTGGTGTGGATACGCCCAAGACCCGTGTGCTGGCTAATAAGGTCAAGGGCATGGGTTTTGACCGCGTGGTCATTATCGCGGGCAGTGTTGATGAGAACCTGTGGTTGTCTTCGCGTAATCTGACTAATGTCTATGTTGTGGAACCGCACCAGGCTGATCCCTGGAGCCTGGTCAAATTCGGCGCTGTGCTGATGACCAAAGATGCGGTCAAACGCTTTGAGGAGATGCTGTGATGAGCGCAACGAATCAGGAGCGTCTGCTCAAGGTTATCCTGGCGCCTGTTATTTCCGAGAAAAGCACCCGTCTGGCGGATGCTGCCAATCAGGTGGCTTTCCGTGTTGCTGGTGATGCGACCAAGCAGGAAATCGGTGCCGCTGTGGCCATGTTGTTCAAGGTCGAAGTGACGGGCGTTCAGGTCATGAACGTCAAGGGCAAGGTCAAGCGTAACAAGTTTGGCATGGGCAAGCAAAAAGGCTGGAAGAAGGCCTATGTCAGCATCAAACCCGGTCAGGAAATTGACCTGGCTGCGGCATAAGGGAGGACATCATGGCATTGGTCAAAGTAAAACCAACTTCCGCCGGTCGTCGTGCCGTCGTCAAGGTGGTCAACCCTGATCTGCACAAGGGCAAGCCTGTGGCAGCCCTGACTGAAAAGAAGAACCGCACTGCGGGTCGCAACAATAACGGCCATATCACCACCCGCCACATGGGTGGTGGGCACAAGAAGGCGTACCGTCTGGTGGATTTCAAACGTAACAAAGACGGTATTCCGGCCAAGGTTGAGCGCATCGAGTACGACCCCAACCGTTCCGCGCATCTTGCTCTGCTGTGCTACGCGGATGGTGAGCGTCGTTACATTATCGCCCCGCGTGGTATCAGTGCTGGAGCGCAGCTGTTCAATGGCGCGGAAGCCCCGATCAAGCCGGGTAACTGCCTGCCGCTGCGTAACATCCCGGTCGGCTCCACCATTCATTGCATCGAAATGCAGCCTGGCAAGGGTGCGCAAATCGCCCGTACCGCCGGCGCTTCGGTGCAATTGCTGGCGCGCGAAGGCAGCTACGCTCAATTGCGTCTGCGTTCCGGTGAAATTCGCAAAGTGCATGTTGACTGCCGTGCCACGGTTGGCGAGGTAGGCAATGAAGAGCACAGCCTGCGTTCTATCGGTAAAGCTGGTGCCAATCGCTGGCGCGGCATTCGTCCGACGGTGCGCGGCGTGGTGATGAACCCGGTGGATCACCCCCATGGTGGTGGTGAAGGCAAGACCGCTGCTGGCCGTAATCCGGTCAGCCCGTGGGGCACGCCAACCAAGGGTTATCGTACCCGCAAGAACAAGCGCACCTCGAATATGATCGTGCGTCGCCGTCACGCCAGCTGATTGAGGTAAATCGAAATGGCACGTTCAGTTAAAAAAGGCCCATTCGTGGATGCACACCTGTTGAAAAAGGTGGAAACCGCGCAAACCACAAACGACAAGCGCCCGGTGAAAACCTGGTCGCGCCGCTCCACCGTCCTGCCGGAATTTATTGGCATGACCATAGCGGTGCATAACGGGCGTCAACATGTTCCGGTGTTTGTTACCGAAAACATGGTTGGTCATAAACTCGGCGAATTTTCGCTGACCCGCACGTTCAAGGGTCATGCCGCCGACAAGAAAGCAAAGAAGTAAGGAGCCCATGATGGAAGTATCCGCTATCCTGCGTGGAACCCGCCTGTCTGCCCAAAAAGGGCGCTTGGTGGCCGATCAGATCCGGGGCTTGCCGGTTGATCGCGCGCTTAACATCCTTGCCTTCAGCCCCAAAAAAGGCGCAACCGTGATCAAGAAAGTGCTGGAGTCGGCAATTGCCAACGCCGAGCACAACGACGGTGCCGATATTGATTCGCTCAAGGTAAAGACCATTTATGTGGACAAGGGCCCCAGCCTCAAGCGCTTCACCGCGCGCGCCAAGGGTCGTGGTAACCGCATCGAGAAACAGACCTGTCACATTACCGTGACAGTGGGGGATTGATATGGGACAGAAGATTCATCCGACCGGCTTTCGTCTGGGTGTGCAGCGTACCTGGACGGCCAAGTGGTTCGGTACAAACAAAACCTTCGCCG
Source organism: uncultured Thiobacillus sp. (assembly GCA_964442685.1). Lineage (GTDB taxonomy): Bacteria > Pseudomonadota > Gammaproteobacteria > Burkholderiales > Thiobacillaceae > UBA6918. The sequence continues at coordinate 20,318 of CAYTZP010000025.1, read as the reverse complement.
GCACGCTGAACGAAGACATCAAGGTTCGCGAATACCTCAAGCGCAAGCTGGCAGGCGCTTCAGTGAGCAAGGTTGTGATCGAGCGCCCGGCAAAAAATGCACGCATCACGATTTTCAGCGGCCGTCCTGGCATTGTCATCGGCAAAAAAGGCGAGGATATCGAGAAACTGCGTGCCGAGCTTGGCCGCATGATGTCGGTTCCGGTGCATGTGAACATTGAAGAAGTGCGCAAGCCGGAAACAGATTCGCAGATTATCGCTGACAGCATCGCACAGCAGCTCGAAAAGCGCGTGATGTTCCGCCGTGCCATGAAGCGCGCCATGCAAAACGCCATGCGCTTGGGTGCGCAGGGCATCAAGATCATGAGCTCAGGGCGTCTGAACGGCATCGAAATTGCGCGTACTGAATGGTATCGTGAAGGCCGCGTGCCATTGCACACTTTGCGTGCCGATATTGATTATGGTTTTGCCGAAGCGCGTACCACATATGGCATCATCGGCATCAAGGTATGGGTTTACAAGGGTGATGCGCTGAACCGTAGCGAGCAGCCAACTGCCTCTGAGCCTGAGAAGCGCGGTAAGAAATCGGGAGTGAAACATGCTGCAGCCAGCTAGAAGAAAATACCGCAAGGAGCAAAAAGGCCGTAACACTGGTCTGGCTACACGGGGTGCCAAGGTAAGTTTTGGGGAATATGGCCTTAAAGCTGTAGCACGTGGCCGCTTGACGGCTCGACAGATTGAAGCCGCCCGTCGTGCGATGACCCGTCACATCAAACGGGGCGGTCGTGTGTGGATCCGGATTTTCCCGGACAAGCCTATCTCCAAGAAGCCTGCCGAAGTCCGTATGGGTAATGGTAAGGGCAACCCTGAATACTGGGTAGCCGAGATCCAGCCCGGCAAGGTGCTGTATGAAATGGATGGTGTAAACGAGGCGCTGGCTAGAGAGGCATTCAAATTGGCCGCAGCCAAGCTGCCGATCCAGACCACGTTTGTTACCCGCATGATCGGGAGCTGATGATGAATGCGAAAGAACTGCGCGGTAAGTCTGCCGCTGAACTGAATCAGGAACTGGAATCGCTGTTGCGCGCGCATTTTGCGTTGCGTATGCAGGTCGCAACCCAGCAATCCAACAAGACCGCCGACCTGGGAAAAATCAAACGTGATATTGCCCGCGTCAAGACGGTCATGTCTGAAAAGGCTTGAACATGACTGAAGCTGCTAAGGTAGTCCGTACACTCACTGGCCGTGTTGTCAGTGACAAGATGAACAAGACCGTTACGGTTTTGGTTGAGCGTCGTGTCAAGCACCCTGTTATTGGCAAGGTGATCCGCATGTCCAAGAAATACCATGCGCATGACGAAAATAACGAGTGCCATGAAGGCGACCTGGTAGAGATCGCCGAGGGGCGTCCTGTTTCCAAGACCAAGTCGTGGAATGTCACCAGGCTGATTGAGCGCGCAAGAGTTTGATTTGTTGATTATGCGCTTGGGTGGTGCAATTAGTGCTTGCATATCAAGCAAAGTTTAGTTAGAATCTTGCGTTTCCTCTAGTGGCTTGCCACTCGATTTCTCCCGAACGGGATCCAAAACTGGCTGCTTTGTCTTACGGCGGGGCGGGTTAAGTTGGAGAGTAAATTAAATGATACAAATGCAGTCCATGTTGGACGTGGCTGACAATACCGGTGCGCGCAGGGTGATGTGCATCAAGGTATTGGGTGGTAGCCATCGTCGTTATGCCGGTATCGGCGACATCATCAAGGTTGCCATCAAGGATGCGGCTCCGCGCGGTCGCGTTAAAAAAGGCGATGTGTATAACGCGGTCGTTGTGCGTACTGCGAAAGGTGTGCGCCGTGCCGATGGTTCCTTGGTGAAGTTTGATGGCAACGCTGCCGTGCTGCTGAATGCCAAACTGGAGCCAATTGGTACGCGTATTTTTGGGCCGGTGACTCGTGAGCTGCGTACTGAGCGGTTCATGAAGATTGTGTCTCTGGCGCCTGAAGTGCTGTAAGGAGAGCGATATGGCACGTATTCGTAAAGGTGACCAGGTGGTTGTTCTGGCTGGCAAGGACAAGGGTAAGCGTGGCTTCGTGCTGCGTGTGGAAAGCGCCGAGCAGCTGGTGGTTGAGGGTATCAACCGGGTCAAGAAGCATCAGAAACCCAATCCTTATCTGGGTCGTACTGGGGGCATTGTCGAAAAAGAAATGCCGATTCATGTTTCCAATATTGGTCTGTTGAATCCTGCTACGCAGAAGGCGGATCGAGTTGGTTTCAAGCTGCTGGATGATGGTCGCAAGGTGCGAGTCTTCAAGTCCAATGGCGAGATGGTGGACGCATAAGGAAACGATATGGCACGTCTGCAAAATTTTTACCGTGAGACTGTGGCGCCTGCGCTCATGGAGCGGTTTGGCTACAAGTCGGTGATGGAAGTTCCGCGCATCGAAAAGATCACCCTCAACATGGGGGTTGGCGAGGCGGTGGCTGACAAGAAAGTGATGGAGTTTGCGGTGGGCGACATGCAAAAAATCGCAGGCCAAAAACCCGTGGTTACTGTGTCGCGCAAATCCATTGCTGGTTTCAAGATTCGTGAAGGCTATCCGATTGGCTGCAAAGTCACTTTGCGTCACGGGCGTATGTATGAATTCCTCGATCGTCTGGTGAGCATTGCGCTGCCGCGTGTGCGTGATTTCCGTGGTATTTCGGGTCGGGCGTTTGACGGTCGCGGGAATTACAACATGGGTGTGCGTGAGCAAATCATTTTCCCTGAGATCGAATACGACAAGATCGACGCGATTCGCGGGATGAACATCACTATTACCACCACTGCGAAGACAGACGAAGAGGCCAAAGCGCTTCTGTCTGCTTTCAAGTTTCCGTTTAAGAACTGAGGTAGGCATGGCTAAATTAGCTTTGATCAACCGTGAAGCCAAGCGCGCCAAGACCGTGAAAAAGTTTTCTGCCAAGCGTGCCGAGCTAAAAGCAATCATTGATAACGCCGCGTTGTCTGATGAGGAGCGCATGACTGCTCGCCTGGCGCTGCAAAAGCTGCCCCGCAACGCAAGCCCGTGCCGTCAGCGCAACCGTTGTCAGATCACCGGTCGTCCGCGTGGTGTGTTCAGCAAGTTTGGTTTGGCGCGCACCAAGTTGCGTGAGATTGCCATGCGCGGAGAAATCCCGGGCATGGTCAAGGCTAGCTGGTAAAGGGGAAATAGAATGAGCATGAGTGATCCCATTGCCGATATGCTGACGCGCATCCGTAATGCGCAAGCCATGGATAAAGTGCTGGTTGCAATGCCCTCTTCCAAGGTCAAGTTGTCTATCGCCAAGGTTTTGCAGGACGAGGGTTACATTGATAGCTTCTCGGTTAAGGGTGAGATCAAGCCTGAGCTTGAAATTCGCCTGAAATATTATGCGGGTCGCCCCGTAATCGAAAAGATCGAGCGTGTTAGCAAGCCCGGTCTGCGTGTTTACAAGGCATCGCAGGATTTGCCCAGGGTGATGAACGGGCTTGGTGTGGCTATTGTTTCCACCTCCCGTGGTGTGATGACTGATCGTAAAGCGCGTGCCGAGGGTGTTGGCGGCGAAGTGCTTTGCGTGGTTGCTTAAGGGGAAATGGTATGTCGCGTGTAGCAAATAACCCCATTCAGTTGCCCAAGGATGTTGAAGTCGTTTTGGGAGACGTGATCGTTGTCAAGGGGCCGTTGGGCTCCCTGACACAAAATGCATCCTCTGATGTTCGGGTCTCTTTGGAAAACGGCGAGCTGAAATTCGCGGTTGCCAATGACAGCATTCAGGCCAACGCCATGTCCGGCACCATGCGTGCTTTGCTAAACAACATGGTTACTGGCGTCTCAAAAGGTTTTGAACGCAAGCTCACCCTGGTTGGCGTTGGCTATCGTGCGCAAGCACAGGGCGACAGCCTCAATCTCTCGCTCGGGTTTTCGCATCCGGTGGTGCACAAGATGCCGCCTGGCATCAAGGTTGAAACCCCCAGCCAAACCGAGGTGATCATCAAAGGGATTGATCGTCAGAAGGTTGGGCAGGTTGCTGCCGACGTGCGCGGCTATCGTCCTCCTGAGCCGTACAAAGGCAAAGGTGTGCGTTATGCGGACGAAGTTGTGGTTCTGAAAGAAACCAAGAAGAAGTAACAGCCGCTAAGGAAATCAGAAGATGAATACCAAAGAAGCACGAGTCCGTCGCGCGCGCAAAACCCGCGCCAAGATCGCGGCCGTCAAGGCAATCAGGCTTTCGGTACACCGTACCAATTGCCACATCTATGCACAAATCATTTCTGCCGATGGCGGTAAGGTGCTGACCTCTGCCTCCACCCAGGAAAAAGATGTTCGTGCACAGATTTCGGCTGGCGGCAATGTGGCAGCGGCTGCAATCGTTGGCAAGCGCTTGGCTGAAAAGGCCAAGGGTCTGGGTATCGAGAAGGTTGCATTCGACCGTTCCGGTTTCAGGTTTCATGGCCGTGTAAAGGCGCTGGCTGATGCCGCGCGGGAAAACGGCTTGGTCTTTTAACGAGGCGCATCAATCATGGCTCGTAACGAAAATACAGAAGAGCGCGGCGACGGCCTGCGCGAAAAGATGATCGCGGTTAACCGCGTATCCAAAACCGTTAAAGGTGGTCGTGTGCTGGGTTTCGCTGCGCTCACCGTTGTGGGTGATGGCGACGGCGCAGTCGGCATGGGCAAGGGCAAGGCTAAAGAAGTGCCTGTTGCCGTGCAAAAAGCGATGGAAGAAGCACGTCGCAACCTGAATAAAATCAGTCTCAAGAACGGCTCCTTTCACCACCCGGTGGTGGGCAGGCACGGTGCGTCCGTGGTGTTGATCCAGCCGGCGTCTGAAGGTACCGGAATTATCGCCGGTGGTGCAATGCGCGCCGTGTTTGAAGTCATGGGGGTGCAGAACGTGCTGGCCAAGTGCCTGGGTTCGACCAATCCCTACAATGTGGTGCGCGCCACACTTGACGGCCTGCGCAAAATGTCCACGCCTTCCGAGATTGCGGCCAAGCGCGGCAAATCGGTTGAAGAAATTCTGGGGTAAGCCATGAGCGACAAAAAACTCAAGGTCACGTTAATCAAGAGCGTGATCGGCCACAAAAAAAATCATAAGGATTGCGTGCGCGGTTTGGGGCTTCGTCGTATGTACCACACTGTGGAAGTGCTGGATACGCCAGCCAATCGTGGCATGATCAACAAAGTTCACTTTCTGTTGAAGTGCGAGGCTTGCTAAATGGAACTGAATAATCTCAACCCGGGAGTTGGCGCCAAGCACGCAAAAAAACGCGTGGGTCGCGGTATCGGATCCGGCCTTGGCAAGACTGCCGGACGTGGTCACAAGGGCCAGCATTCACGCTCTGGTGGTTATAAGAAGGTCGGATTCGAAGGTGGTCAGATGCCTTTGCATCGCCGCCTGCCCAAGCGCGGTTTTGTATCGCTCACCTGCGGTGATGTGGCTGAGGTTCGCCTTTCCGATCTTGCCGGTATTGCTGTTAATGAAATTGACTTCCTGGTGTTGCGCCAGGCAGGCGTTGTCTCCGTTCTTGCCAAGTCTGCCAAAGTGATTCTGTCTGGCAAAATTGACAGGGCGGTTCAACTCAAGGGCATTGCTGCGACCAAGGGGGCTCGTGCCGCGATTGAAGCAGCCGGTGGAAGTTTGGCTGATTGACGTCAGATTGATTAACTGCGACAGATAACACAAGTAAGGATACAGCTTGGCAACTGCAGCATCGGCGTCTGGAATAGCTGGTAAGTTCGGTGATTTGAAAACCCGCTTGTTGTTCCTGCTTGGCGCATTGGTGGTTTACCGCATTGGCACCCATATTCCGGTTCCGGGCATTAATCCACTGGAATTGCAGAAATTATTTGAAGGCCAGTCAGGCGGTATCCTAGGCATGTTTAACATGTTCTCGGGTGGTGCCCTGGAGCGTGCCTCGGTATTTGCACTTGGGATCATGCCGTACATTTCGGCGTCGATCATTGTGCAACTGATGACAGTTGTCTCGCCACAGCTGGCGGCATTGAAAAAAGAAGGGGAATCCGGGCGCAAGAAAATAACCCAGTACACGCGCTACGGCACTGTGTTCCTGGCATTTTTTCAGGCGCTTGGCATATCCATCGCGCTAGAAAGCCAAGGCGTGGCGCTGGATCCTGGCTTTATGTTCAAGCTCACTGCTGTTGTCACGCTGACAGCGGGCACGATGTTCATGATGTGGCTGGGTGAGCAGATCACCGAGCGCGGGATCGGAAACGGTATTTCCATCCTGATTTTTGCCGGTATTGCAGCTGGCTTGCCAAGTGCAGTTTCCGGAATGCTGGAGTTGACCAGAACCGGTGCGTTCTCGATTCCGCTGGCTTTGCTGTTGTTTGTCGGCGCAATCCTGGTTGTCGCGCTGGTTGTTTTTGTTGAGCGCGGGCAGCGCAAAATTCTGGTGAACTATGCCAAGCGGCAAGTTGGGCGCGTGGTGGTGGGCGGACAAAGTTCTCATCTGCCGCTGAAGTTGAATATGTCGGGTGTGATACCACCGATTTTTGCGTCGAGCATTATTTTGTTCCCGGCCACGCTTACAGGCTGGTTCGGCTCCGACCCGAGCATGAACTGGCTTAAGGATATTGGTTCAGTGTTGTCGCCGGGACAGCCTGTGTACATGATCTTGTATGCGGCCGCGATTATATTCTTCTGCTTTTTCTATACGGCTTTGGTGTTTAACCCCAAGGAAACGGCAGATAACCTGAAGAAGAGCGGCGCTTTTGTGCCGGGTATACGTCCGGGTGACCAGACTGCTCGTTATATTGACAGAGTCATGAGCCGGCTGACTTTGGTAGGTGCGCTTTACATCACGGTGGTGTGCTTGCTGCCCGAGGTGTTGATTGCGAAATGGAATGTGCCGTTTTATTTTGGCGGTACATCGTTATTGATTATTGTTGTGGTGACGATGGACTTTATGGCGCAAGTACAAGCCTATGTGATGTCGCATCAGTACGAGGGGCTATTGAAGAAAGCTAACTTCAAGGGCGGATTGGCTGGTCGTTGATGTCAAAAGAAGATGTCATCCAGATGCAGGGCGAGGTTGTTGAAAACCTCCCCAATGCCACTTTCAGGGTCAAGCTGGAAAATGGCCATGTAGTGTTGGGGCACATTTCCGGCAAGATGCGTATGCATTACATCCGTATTTTGCCTGGCGATAAAGTGACAGTTGAATTAACCCCTTACGATCTGACCAAGGGACGGATCGTTTTCAGGGCTAAGTGATCATGCCGGCAAGCCGGTTGTTAGGAGAACGAACATGAGAGTTCAAGCTTCGGTTAAAAAGATTTGCCGCAAGTGCAAAATTGTGCGTCGCAAGGGTGTGGTACGGGTGATCTGTGATGATCCGCGCCACAAGCAGCGCCAAGGTTAAGCGTTTGGCCGGTTGGCAATGTGCTGGCTGGCCTGACATGGTATAATTTTCAGTTTTCTGTACGGAGTAACGCCGCATGGCCCGTATTGCAGGGGTAAACATACCCAACCACCAACACGCAGAGATCGCGCTCACTGCCATTTATGGCATTGGACGCAGCACTGCACGCAAGATTTGTGAAAGCGCCGGTGTAGTTGTCAGCGCCAAGATCAAAGACTTGACCGACGCCGACATGGAGAAACTGCGCGAGGGTGTTGCAGGATATACCGTCGAGGGCGATTTGCGCCGTGAAGTCACGATGAATATCAAGCGACTGATGGATTTGGGTTGCTATCGCGGCCTTCGCCACCGTAAGGGACTGCCAGTGCGCGGACAGCGTACCCGTACCAATGCCCGCACCCGCAAGGGTCCGCGCAAAGCGATCAAGAAATAAGGAAAGCTAGATGGCTACCAAAACTGCTTCGACCCGTGTTCGCAAGAAGGTCAAGAAAAGCGTATCTGACGGCATCGTGCACGTTCACGCTTCATTCAACAACACGATCATCACCATTACCGATCGTCAGGGCAATGCTCTGTCATGGGCTACTGCCGGTGGCGCGGGCTTCAAGGGTTCACGCAAGTCCACCCCGTTTGCGGCACAGGTCGCAGCAGAAACCGCAGGCAAGGCGGCGCAAGAGTATGGCGTCAAGAACCTTGAAGTGCGTATCAAGGGACCGGGGCCTGGCCGCGAGTCTTCCGTGCGCGCCCTGAATGGTCTGGGTTTCAGAATTACCGCGATTTCCGATGTGACGCCTGTGCCGCACAATGGCTGCCGTCCGTCGAAAAAGCGTCGTATCTAATAGAGGTTTAACATGGCTCGTAACCTGGATCCAAAATGCCGTCAGTGCCGTCGTGAAGGCGAAAAGCTCTTCCTGAAGGGCGAGAAGTGCTATACGGAGAAATGTGCTATTGAGCGCCGTGCGTATGCGCCCGGTCAGCACGGTCAAAAAAGTGGCAGCCGTATTTCCGGCTATGGCACACAGCTGCGTGAGAAGCAGAAGATCCGTCGTATCTACGGCGTGCTTGAGCGCCAGTTCCGCCTGGTTTACAAAGAGGCTGACCGTCGCAAGGGCGTGACTGGCGAGAACCTGCTGGGTCTGCTTGAAAGCCGTCTGGATACCGTTTGCTACCGTATGGGTTTTGGCTCTTCGCGCACCGAAGCGCGCCAGGTCGTGCGTCACAACGGCATTCTGGTGAACGGCAAGCGAGTGAACATCCCGTCCTACCAGGTTAAGTCCGGTGATGTGGTTGAGGTGAGCGATCGCGCCAAAGCGCATCTGCGCATCAAGGGCGCCATCGAGGCTGCTGAATCACGTGGTTTCCCCGAGTGGGTGGCGGTTGACGCCAAGGCGCTCAAGGGTACCTACAAGGCAATGCCGCAGCGTTCTGAATTGCCTCCGACCATCAATGAGTCTTTGGTGATCGAACTGTATTCCAAGTAATCGCCAGACAATTGGCGTAGATGATGAACAGCCGCCCACGGGCGGCTTTCCAACTTGATTGTTTTAAGGACACAGCACACATGCAAGCAGCCGCGGATTTCCTCAAGCCCCGTATCGTTGACGTTGATCGTGTGAGTCTGCTCCATGCCAAAGTGGTGATGGAGCCTTTTGAGCGCGGTTACGGACACACGCTTGGCAATGCTTTGCGTCGTATTCTCCTTTCGTCCATGGTGGGTTACGCCCCGACCGAAGTGAAAATCTCGGGTGTAGTACACGAATATTCCACGCTCGAAGGCGTGCAGGAAGATGTCGTCGATATCCTGCTGAACCTGAAAGGCGTCGCTTTCAAGCTGCATGGCAAGGATCAAGTCTTGCTGAAACTCAGCAAGAGCGGCGAGGGTGCGGTAACGGCTGGCGACATCCAGCTTGGGCATGATGTTGAAGTCGTCAATCCCGATCATGTTATTGCCCACCTTACCAAGGGTGGCAAGCTTGACATGGAGATCAAGGTGGAGGGCGGACGCGGCTATCAGCCCGTGCCTGCGCGCAAGATTGATCCGGATACACGCGGTGTGGGTTCCATTCTGGTGGATGCCTCATTCAGTCCCGTGCGTCGTGTCGCATACGCAGTTGAAAGCGCGCGCGTGGAGCAGCGTACCGATCTGGATCGCCTGGTGATCGACATTGAAACCAACGGCATTGTTGATCCGGAAGAGGCTGTGCGTACAGCTGCACGCATCCTGGTTGACCAGCTGTCAGTGTTTGCCGACCTCAAGGGCACCGAATCCGCAGCGGCTGAAGCGGCTCGCGCACCGCAGGTTGACCCTGTTTTGTTGCGTCCGGTCGATGACCTTGAGCTGACCGTACGTTCCGCTAATTGCCTGAAAGCGGAAAATGTTTATTACATCGGTGATCTGATTCAGCGTACCGAAACCGAATTGCTCAAGACGCCCAACCTGGGTCGTAAATCCTTGAATGAAATCAAGGAAGTATTGGCCTCCAAGGGTTTGTCTCTGGGTATGAAACTTGAAAGCTGGCCGCCGGCTGGCCTCGAGAAGCCTTAACTCAATTTAATTGCAAACAAAGTGCGGGGCAGTTTGGCAACTGCCCTGGCCCAAGAATAACAAGCAAAATTTCTTCGAAAGGAAACCGCCATGCGTCATCGTCAATCCAACCGCAAGCTTAACCGCACAACCAGCCACCGCCTGGCCATGTTCCGCAACATGACCAATTCGCTGCTGAAGCATGAAGTCATCAAGACCACCCTGCCCAAAGCCAAGGATCTGCGCCGTTTTGTCGAGCCGATTATCACCTTGGGCAAGACTCCCACGCTGGCGAACCATCGTTTGGCGTTCGATCGCCTGCGTGACCGTGAAATGGTGCTGAAGGTGTTCAATGAGCTGGGGCCGCGTTATGCCAACCGTCCCGGCGGCTACATCCGTATTCTCAAATACGGTTTCCGCGTGGGTGACAATGCCCCCATGGCACTGGTCGAGTTTGTGGATCGTCCCGAGCTTGCCGCCGAGGCAGCCGCTGCGGAGTAAACACTCACAAAACAAACAAAAAGCCGGGTTGCCCCGGCTTTTTTTGTGTTTGAAACTCAGGAGCTTCAAATGATTGTCCTATTTACTGATTTTGGCGCCGTCGACCCCTATGCAGGACAGATCAAGGCAAAAATCGCAGAACATGCGCCCGGTCAGCAGATCATTGATTTGTTGCACCAGGCGCCAGACTACAATGCCCATGCTGGCGCGCATCTGCTTGCCGCATTCGCCCCCGGCTTTCCCGCTGGAGCCGTCTTTGTGTGTGTGGTTGACCCCGGCGTGGGCACATTGCGCGATGGCGTTGTGGTGGCAGCAGGCGGGCGATGGTTTGTCGGGCCGGATAACGGACTGTTGTCCATTGTGGCGGCCAGGCAGACCGATGCCAGAATCTGGCGAATCAACTGGAGCGGGCAAACTTCCAGCACGTTTCATGGCCGGGATATTTTCGCCATCATTGCAGCACAGATTGCCAAGGGGGAATTTCCGGCGGACAGGTTGACAGAAAAGACAGGGCTGGACATTGAGTTTGACCCAGGCGACTTGAACCGTGTCATTTATATTGATCATTTTGGCAATGCCTGGACTGGGCAGCGCGGCGACAGTTTGCCTGAATCAAGTCGCGTAACAGTACAAGGTGGCGAATTCAGGCACGCCAAGACCTTTGGCTTTGTTGGCAAGGGTGAAGGATTCTGGTTTGTGAACAGTGTCGGATTACTGGAACTGGCGATTAATCGCGGCAATGCGGCGCAACAATTGGGATTGAAGGTGGGCGACCTGGTGCATGTGCACAAGCCCAATTAAGAAGGTCTGTATCAGGCTGGCGCAGCGGCCAGCACAATCCTGAAATCATTTACGTTGGTGCGAGTCGGCCCGGTGACGACCAGATTGCCCAGCGCCTGAAAGAAGCCATAGGCATCGTGGTTAGCCAGGTGGGCGCTGGCGTCAAGCTGTAGGCCAGCTGCACGTGTCATGCTGTCGGGCGTCCAGATGGCACCGGCATTGTCTTCCGTGCCATCAATGCCGTCAGTGTCGCAGGCCAGCGCATGGATATTGTCAATGTCCTTGAGTGCCAGCCCCAGCGCCAGCAGGTATTCGCTGTTGCGACCTCCACGACCTCCCGGCCCGGATAGCGCAACGGTGGACTCGCCGCCTGAGACCAGCGCAAACGGGCGTGCGCCCATCTGCAACTGGTCGCGCAACAGGCTGGCGTGTGACTGCGCCAGTGACAGCGCCTCGCCTTCCTGCTCGCCCAGGTTGATGACGCGGACACCATGGCGTGACAAATACTGTGTAGCCGACTCAAGGGACTGCCGGGCGCAGGCAATTACCCGATTCTCAACATGTCGGAAAATGTGATCACCGGGCTTTGGCGTGTCTGGCAGTTGCTTGCGCATCCCGCGTTGCAAATGATCGAGCACGGTTTGCGGCGGCTTGATGGCATAAGTTTCAAGTACGTTGATGGCATCGGCGAAAGTACCTGGGTCTGGCGCGCAAGGCCCGGAGGCGATGTCAGCCGGATTATCGCCAACCACATCCGAAATAATCAAAGCCAGAATCGGCGCAGGCGACGCTATTGCAACTTGCCCAGCGGAAAATCGCGTCAGATGTTTGCGTACCGTGTTGATGTCCTGAATGGGCGCGCCGCTGACAAGCAACGCCCCGGTTAGCGCACGCAAGTTTTCAAGCGAGACACCGTCAACCGGCAATGCCAGCAAACTGGAAGCGCCGCCGGACAGCAACACCAGCAGCAAATCATCGGGCGTCAACCTGGCAATCTCATCCAGCATGGCTGCAGCTGCCTGCTGGCCTTGCGCATCGGGCAGCGGGTGTCCTGCCTCGATCACCCGAATGCGCCGGGTTGGCAGGCTGTGCCCATAGCGCGTGACCACAAGGCCGGATAACGCAGCCTGACTTGGCCAGTGTTGCTCAATGGCCGCTGCCATCGCGGCTGCCGCCTTGCCGCCGCCCACCACCAGCGTGCGTCCGCGCGGCGGCCTGGGCAGCGTTGCAGGTAAAGCCCGTGCCGCCTCACTGGCGGACAGTGCGGCCTTGAAACAGCCGAGTAAAAGATCGCGGATGAGCATGACTGGCAGTGTCGGTTTGCCCATCGCGAAATGCAAGCGCGACGTGAGGGGAAATCTTGAGTCGACAAATCTTGAGTCGATGCTTGACAAGAAACCCGAGAGTTATAATAATGCAAACCATTCTCATTATTATTTATGTGACGGCCATGAACCCATCACCTGCAGAGCCCGGCAAACAAGGCGAACCTACGCCTGGAAAGAATCATCCCACGCCGGCAGAAATGCTGCTGGACGAAAGCGGGCAGTTGCGCATTGCATTAATGGGTCAGATTTACACCTTGCGCAAGACCCGCAACGACAAACTCATCCTGACCAAGTAAGGAACATCCATGTACGTTTGCATTTGCCGCCAGGTTACCGACCGTGACATCCATCAAGCCGTTGCCCAGGGCGCATGTCGCATGCGCGACTTGCGCGAACAACTAGGCGTCAGCACGCAGTGCGGCAAGTGCGCAGGCTGCGCCAATGCGATACTGAAAGAAGCGCGGCAGTTTTGCAGTCAGCAATCCTGCCTGCAAGCGGGTTGAATCTGTAGCGCGTTACGCTTTCTCCGGGCGGGCTCCTGAGGAGCTCTTTAGCCAGCCAGCCATCCGGGCAAGCCAGCCAATTTTTTTACTGACTTGTATGGAGTACATATGTATTTGAATCAAGCCAACACCGCTGTCTCTGACCAAAACGAACTGATGGCGGGTGCCATCCACCATTTACGCAATGCCATGCAAACCGGCTCGCGGCGTTCATGCGCCGTGGCCTGCATGCTGTTTGCCTGTCTGTCCCAGGACGAATCGCTGGGTGATGCACTGTGCGAGGAATGCAGGGGCATGGGCGAATGCCTGGAAGATATGACCGAACTATCGAGCTGGGGTAATCAGCCTTGAGATTCAGCCAGACAAACATGGTCGGCAATCTGCTCATGACGCACACCCGAGTCGAGGTCAAACCGCCAACTCGGCAGAGGGTGAACCCGCACTGCGGCACAAACCCGCAAGTGGGCAGGCGGAATCAGATCGCTGATTAGTTCGCTGATCAGTTCCCGGAGCGGATCAGGTAATCAAATGCACCCAGGCTGGCCTTTGAGCCTTCGCCCATGGCGATGATGATCTGCTTGTAAGGCACTGTGGTGCAGTCACCGGCGGCGAACACGCCGGGCACATTTGTTGCCCCCTTGGCATCCACCTCGATCTCGCCATGGCGGGACAGGTTGACCGTACCCTTGAGCCAGTCGGTGTTGGGCAACAGGCCGATCTGCACAAACACGCCTTCCAGCGCCAGAGTCTGGGATTGACCAGTGCTGCGGTCGGTGTAGATCAGGCCGTTGACCTTGCCATCGGCGCCGGTCACTTCCGTGGTCTGGGCGCTCTTGATGACGGTGACATTGGGCAGGCTGTAGAGTTTGTTTTGCAGCACTGCGTCGGCGCGCAGGGCGTCGCCGAATTCCAGCAGGGTGACGTGGCCGACGATGCCCGCCAGGTCGATGGCCGCCTCCACACCGGAGTTGCCGCCCCCTACCACGGCGACGTGTTTGCCCTTGAACAACGGGCCGTCGCAGTGCGGGCAATAGGCCACGCCCTTGCCGCGGTATGCCTGCTCGCCGGGTACATTCAGTTCGCGCCAGCGCGCGCCGGTAGCAAGGATGATGGCTCTGGCCTTCATTACCGCGCCGTTGGCCAGGCGCACTTCGTGGTACGCCCCGGCAGCGCCAGGTATCAAAGCCTCGGCCTTTTGCAGGTTCATGATCTCGACGTCATATTCCTTGACGTGTTCTTCCAGAGCGCGACCCAGCTTGGGGCCGTCGGTGTGGGGCACGGAGATGAGGTTTTCAATCGCCAGGGTGTCCATCACCTGGCCGCCAAAACGCTCGCTCAGCACGCCGGTACGGATGCCTTTGCGCGCGGCATAAATAGCCGCCGCAGCGCCAGCCGGACCGCCGCCCACCACCAGCAAGTCGAAGGGCGCCTGCTCGGCCAGGCGAGCTGCATCCCGCTCGGCGGCGCCGGTATCCAGGCGGGCGACGATCTCTTCCACGCTCATGCGACCGTTCTCGAACAGCTCGCCGTTGAGGTACACGCTGGGCACGGCCATGATCTGGCGGGCGTTCACTTCGTCCTGGAACATCGCGCCGTCGATCATCACGTTCTGGATGTTGGGGTTGAGCGCGGCCATGGCGTTCAGCGCCTGCACCACGTCCGGGCAGTTGTGGCAGGACAGCGAGATGTAGGTCTCGAAACGCAGCGGGCCTTTCAAAGCGCGGATGGCTGCCACCGTTGCATCGTCGATCTTGGGCGCGTAGCCGCTGGCTTGCAGCAGAGCCAGGATCAGCGAGGTGAACTCGTGACCCATGGGCATACCGGCGAAGCGGATGCGGCCAGTGTTTTCAGCATTCTCACCGATTTTTCCGATGCTGAAGGATGGGCATCGGCTATCGACACCATTTTCCAGCAGACTGACCTTGTCGGACAGGCTGGCAATGTCTTCCAGCAAACCCCGCATTTCAGCCGATTTGGGGCTGTCATCTAGGGTGGCCACCAGTTCGATGGGGGCGACGAGTTTTTCCAGATAAGTCTTGAGTTGGGTCTTGATGTTGGCGTCCAGCATGGTGGTTCTCCTGATTCAGAGGGCAATACGAAGCCGTTGCCGTGGCTAACGGCTTGGTGCTGCGTTCTGTGGGGGTGAAGCGCCTCCCCCGGTCGGGGGAGGGTGGTGTGTGGTGTGTGGCTTAGATCTTGCCAACCAGATCCAGGCTGGGGGTCAGAGTAGCGTCGCCGTCTTTCCACTTGGCCGGGCAAACCTCGTTGGGATGGGCGGCCACGTATTGCGCGGCCTTCAGCTTGCGCAGGGTTTCCTTCATGTCGCGGGCGATGGCGTTGTCATGTACTTCCAGCGTCTTGATCTTGCCTTCAGGATTGATGATGAAGGTGCCGCGCAGCGCCAGACCCTCTTCCGCAATATGCACGCCAAAGGCGTTGGTCAGGGCGTGGGTGGGGTCGCCCACCAGCGGGAATTTGGCCTTGCCCACGGCGGCGGAGGTCTCATGCCAC
Source organism: uncultured Thiobacillus sp. (assembly GCA_964442685.1). GTDB lineage: Bacteria > Pseudomonadota > Gammaproteobacteria > Burkholderiales > Thiobacillaceae > UBA6918. The sequence goes on along the minus strand of CAYTZP010000025.1, from coordinate 4,771 downwards.
ACCTTGTGCGAGAAGTGGGTGTCGGTGGTGACGATGTACACCTCGGCGCCGGCCTTCTCGAATTCGGCGTAGTTGTCGGCGGCGTCTTCGATCTCGGTGGGGCAGTTGAAGGTGAAGGCGGCCGGCATGAAGATCAGCACGGACCACTTGCCGTGCAGGCTCTTCTCGGACACTTCCACAAACTTGCCATTGTGAAAAGCCTGGGCGGTAAAGGGCTGAACTTGGGTGTTAATCAGGGATTGCATTGCTACGTTCCTTTGTTTGAGGGATGAAAAAAGAGACAACGGGACGAACTATACGGATGGAGGCTTGATAGAGCCAATTGTTTATCGCTAATAATGCGATAGCTTTACTCAATAATCAGGCGCGAGAGGTTGCCATCGCGCTGAAAGTTTTTTGCCTGTGCCAAACCTGGCAATTCAGATACGGAAGCTGGCGGCTCGTTGCGTGAACAAGATTCTTTTTCACTGTGCTTTGGATGAACCATGCGCTGGCCGCAACAGGCTGGATTTGCTCATCGCCAGCCGGTAAATCACCGGCATGACAAACAGCGTCAGCAACGTGGCGACGGCGAGTCCCCAGACGAGGCTGGAGGCCATCGGCCCCCAGATCAGCGATTTGCCACCCAGCCCGGCCGCAAGTGAGAACAGCCCGCCGATGGTGGTAGATGTGGTGATGAGAATGGGCACCACGCGCCGCCGGGCGGCATAAATCGAAGCGTGCAGCAGCCCCATGCCGGATTTGAGTCTTGTGTTCGCCGCATCAATCAGCACGATGGCCGAGTTCACCGCAATGCCGGTCAGGGCGATGATGCCATACAGGGTGTAGAGTGATAGCGGATTCTGCGTAATGACTAATCCCAGCGTTACGCCAGTGAAGGCCAGCGGCACGGTCATCAGGATCATCAGCGGCTGCCAGTAGCTCTTGAACTGCGCCGCCAGAATCAGATAAATCAGTCCCACGCCCATCAGGAACAGACCGGGCATGGCGGACAGGCTTTCGCTGACGTCTTCCAGTTCTCCAGAAAAATCCAAGCTTACGCCGGGATAGCGCGTGGCGATTTTCTGCCATTCCTGCTCGATGTGACGGTTGGCACTGACGGTGTCAGGCGCGTCCGGCCTGGCTTTGTCGATGTCGGCCTCCACGGTGATGGCGCGGCGCAGGTTATAGCGTTTGATCACACCCTGGCTCTGCCCGGTTTCCATGCGCGTCAGCGCGCCCAGCGTGGTGCTGCCACCGCCGGGCAGCGGCACGGGCTCGTTGAGCAGTTGCGCGATGTCGTCGCGCGCGGGCGCTTTGGCCTGTACGCGCACTTCCCATTTGTCTTCGCTGTCGCGCATCTCGGCGACGATTTCGCCATCGGTATGCAAGCGCACCAGCCGCGACACGGCAGCGGGATCCAGCCCGGCGTTGCGCACGGCTTCGGCATCCAGGCGCAGCACCAGTTGCAGGCGTCCCGGCACTTCGTCATCGGCAATGTCGCGTGTGGCGGGCAGACGCGCGATGATCTGTTTCAAGGCGTCGGCCGCAGCGCGCAGTTCGGCATAGTCGCTGCCGCGTGCGCGCACCTTGATGGGCTTGGATGCAGGCGGGCCGCCCGATACCTGCAAGAAGCTGATGCGCGCCTTGCCGGACAAGGCTTCAACCTCGGCGCGCATGGCCTCGATTACTTCCGGCGTGGTCCGCATGTCGCCGCTACGCGGATTGAGCGATACCGTAAGCTGACCGTAGGCCGGCCCGTACAGCGGTTCGGTATCGGTGAACTTGAAACCGGCGGCAGCGGAAACGCCGCGCGCTTCGCCAGTTTGCAGATGCTTTTTCACCACGGCTTCCACGCGCTGCACTTCGGTAAGCGTAGCGTCGATGGTGGTGGATGGCGGCATGTCCACGTTGACGTAAAAAAGCCGCAGCGGGTCAAAGGCGAAGAACTGCATTTTCACCAGTCCGCCGCCGACCGAGCCGAATGCCAGCCCGATCAGCAGCAGCAGGCCGAGCAGACTCAGCCACGGATGGCGCATGGTCTTGATGAGCAGGCGCGCGTATTTCACCCGCAGCCAGTGAGTGAATTTTTCGCGCCTGTGTTGCAAGCGGCTGGGGCGGGCGAAGCGTTGCCCCAAGGCTGACACATGCGCGGGCAGCATCCAGTAGGCTTCCAGCAAGGAGGCCAGCAGGGCAATCGACACCACGGCAGGAATCACGAACATGAACTTGCCGACAATGCCGGGCAGCAGCATCAGCGGCAGAAACGCCGCCAGCGTGGTAAGCACGGCGGCAAACACCGGCATCCCCACTTCGCGCACGGCCTCCAGCGCCGCCTGCACTGTCGCTTGCCCACGCACGATGCGGTAGTAGATGGCCTCGACGATGACCACGGCATCGTCCACCAGCATACCCAGCACAATGACAATGCCCAGCAGCACCGAAATATTCAGCGTGAAGCCGAGCGTGGACAGCAGCCAGAATGTTGCGGCCAGCGAGAACGGAATGCCCAGCGCGACCAGCAGGGCGATTTTGGAGCCGAGGAACAGCCAGGTAATCAGCAGTACGAATGCCAGCCCGAACAGCGCATTGGTTTCCATCACCTCGATGGCCTGGCGCGTGGGAACGGTCTGATCGTCCAGCAGCAAGACTTGCAAACCGCTGCCTGTGAGTGTGGCGTTACGGCTGGCAAGATAGTTGTTGATGCGGCCAATCAGTTCCAGGGTGTTGGCGGCGGTGCGCTTGTTCACCGCCAGTAGCACGGCGGGTTGACCATCCTTGGTGACAAGCTGGTTGGGTTTCTCGCGCGCGCGGGTGATCTCCGCCACCGTGTCCAGCGGCACGCGTGCGCCGGGGTTGGCGGCGGGGATGACGTGCAGGCGCGCCAGTTCGCCGGGATCGTTGCTTTGTCCGATCACGCGCACCAGCCATTCCTGATCGCCCACGCGCGCCTGCCCGGCGAACACATCGCGGAACCAGCGTGATACCGAATCTGCCACGTCCGCGCCGGAAATGCCGCGCGCGGCGGCTTCGGCGGGCAGGAAACGCACATGCAGTTCGGGGTCGTGCAGACCGGTGGCAAACACCGAATCCACCCCGCGCGTGCGCTCCAGATCGTCTTTGACCGAACGTGCCAGCGCGCGCAGGCGCTCGTCATCGGCGGGCGAGGTAATCATCACCATGGCGGTGGGAAAACCGTTGGCGGTGGTGATTTCCAGCACCAGCGGGTCGTTGGCTTCTGCCGGTAATTCGGCATCGACCTGGTTTTGCACCTCGCGGCGCAGGTCGTTCATGCGCTTGTCGAATACGCGCGTACTCAAGTCCTGAAAACGCACCAGAATGGATGAGACATTTTCGCGGCTGTTGCTGGAAATGAAACGCACATCGGGAATATTGGCGAGCGCATCTTCCAGTGGGCGCGTCACGCGCTTTTCCACATCTTCCGCAGATGCGCCGGGCAGGCTGGTGGTGATGTTGACCCAGTTGAAATTGACTTCCGGATCCTGCTCGCGCGGCAGATTGGCATAGGCGAGAAAACCCATTACCAGCACCACCACAAAGGCGATGTTGGCGAGTGGATGGTTACGGATCAGACGCTCAAAGAAACTCATGTCTGAAAACCGTGGTCAGCGGGCTGGCTGGGTAATAATCGACACCGTTTGTCCATCCTGAAGCGCGAAGCGGCCTTCAGTGACGATGCGGGTGTCGGGCTTCAGATCAATCGCAGCCAGATTGATCGCAGCCGGGCGGCCTTCCTGCGCGCCCGGCAGGGCGATGAAGCGTGCGCGGTTTTGTTCCAGCACAAACAGGCCCGGCGTGCCCTTGCGCGTCAGCAGGTAATCCGCCGGCAGGTGCGGGGTGTTGTCTTGCCATTCGATCTGGCCGCTGGCACCCGGCTTGGGCAAGGCGGCGGCGAAGCCCAGACGCGCTTCCTGCGTGCGGCTGGCGCCGCTCATGGCGGGTGAGATGCGCTTGAGATTCAAGGGCAGGCGGCCTTCCGGCGTCACCAGTTCGATCCGTTTTGCCGCTTTCAAACTGGCGGCATCGCGTTCCTGTATCTGTGCCGCCACTTCCAGGCCATCGGCGTCCCACAGCCGCACCAGCGGTGTGCCCGGGCTGGCCAGTTCGCCCACATTGCCCGGGCGCGCTTCGACAATGGCGGCAAATGGCGCAGTCAGCACGCACTTGCCGACATTGTTTTGCGCCGAAGCCACCTGACTGTCAGCCAGATCGCGGTCGGCCTGGGCGATGTTGAGTTCGGTGCGTTTGGAGTCCAGCGCATCGCCGGAAATGAAATTGCGCGCCGCCAGCTCTTCACTGCGCTTGACTTGCAGGCTGGCCAGCTTCAACCGTGCTTCGGCAGATTTGAGCGTGGCCTGCGCCTGCGACAAGGCTATTTGATAATCGCGGCAATCCAGCCGCGCCACCACCGTGCCCCGGGCGATTTTCTGGCCGGGTTCCACCGCAATGCTGACAATGCGCGCCGAAAGCTGCGCGGCAATTTCGCTGATATTGCGCGAGGTGACTTGCGCCTGCGCCGTCGAACCAGGATAAATCAGGATGGACTCGGCGCTAGCGGCAGCAACCTGCGCTAAGGGCGCGGCAGCTTGCGCGGGTTTGGTTTGACTGGCGTCTTCACGTCCGCAGGCGGCAAACAGGGGGACAAGCAGCAAAATGGCGTATGCGCGCATGGGTTATTTTAAGAGGGACAAATTCTCGCCAGAATACCGCAAACAAGCCGCCGCAAGGGCGGCCTGTAGCGGGGGCCGCAACAGTTAAGGAACCTCTGATT